>JBILNK010000142.1:0-11429 GCA_044375105.1 Planctomycetota bacterium | reverse complement strand
CCTGCTGCCCACCAGCCTGGGAGTGCTGAACTTCTTCGGTCTCGCGACCTCGAAGGTCAACGTCCCCAACAGCTTGAGCCTGCTGGGTCTGCCCCTGACGGTGCACCACGCCTACGTGGTGCTCGACACGAACCCGCTGGCGGTGGTGTTCGCGTCGAACCCCGTGCCGCTGGTCCTGGTGCCCTGAGGCACCGGACCGGCTTGCCGTGAGCCAGGCCGCCCGGGGTAGACCCGGGCGGTGCTGAGCTCCCAAGGACAGGCGCCCCGTAGCCCCTCACCGGGCTGTGGTGCGCCGCTTTTTTAGGGGGGACCAACCGCCGCAAGATTCGCTTTCGACTCCCCAAGCGACGCGATCGCTGCGACCGCCGGCGGCTCAGGGCACCCCGGAGAGTTCGGCCGCTTCGGAGGCCGCGTCCTTGGGTTTGGCCCTGGGGCGCTTGCGCGCCAAGGGAGCGAAGAGCAGCAGAGCCGAGGCCACAGCCATCGGCCAGTGCCCGAAACGCGCGAAGGGCGTCGCCCGCCCGTCGCCGGTCGGCAGGTCGCCGACCAGCAGGCCCGCGCCGCTCTTCGTGTGGTCGATCTGGGCCAGCAGCTCTCCGCGCGGCGAGATCAGGGCCGAGATCCCGCCCCAGGTGGCGCGCACGACCGCGTAGCCGTTCTCGATCGGCCGGAAGCGCGAGTTCTCGAGGTGATAGCCGCGGATCGAAGGCCAATCCCAGGTCGGCACGGCCAGCAGGGCGCGGCCTTCGCGGCCGTAGCGGCGGGTCACGTCGGTGAAGTTGTCGTCCTGGCAGATCACGCCGCCCAGGCCCCCGCTGAGTCCGGCCAGCGGCATGGACACCGGCGTGCCGTCGCCCGCCCGATAGTCCTCCATGAACGGCACCAGGTGCGTCTTGACGTACTCGGCGGCCAGCCGCCCGGTGCTGTCGAACATCCAGATGCGGTTGTCGTCGCGGCCGCTGTCGTCCACGCCGATCGCCAGGGCGATTCCGTGCGCCGCGGCGATCGCGCCCAGGCGCTTTGTGACCTCCGCGCGGCTCTCGTCATCGACCCAGATGCCCATCTCGGGGGTCACCAAGAGCCCCGCGCCCTGGCCGGCGGCTTCCGCGGCGCGCCGCTCGAACTCCGCCAGCAGCTCCTTGGGCCGCTCTCCGCTCCAGCCGAAGGCGGCCACCTTGAGCTCCGGCCCGAGCGGACGATTCCAGCGCCACAGCCCGAGTCCCCCGGCGATCGCGAGCAGCCCGAGCCCCAAGGCCAGCGGCTGCCAGCGCGCCGGCCCGCGCAGGGCCGCGCACAGGAGCGCGTTCCAAGCGACCACCAGGAATGCCAAACCGGCCACGCCGCTGAAGCCCACGAACCCGACCAGGGCCGGAGCGGCGCTCAGCGGCCGCACGAAGGCCTGCGCCGTCCCGAACATCGGCACCAAGCTCCACACCGCCAGTTCGAGCAGGGTCACCAGGGCCGCCGTCTGCAGGGATCCGGCGATCGGCCCCCGCCGCAGGCTGGAGGCGGCCAGCACCGCCACCACCAGCCACTGCACCAAACTGGCCAACAGCGCCACGAGGATCGCCAGGTCCGGGCCCGCGAAGAACAGCAGCGGCAGGCCGTAGGCCAGGCCGAAGCACAGCCCCACCAGGCCGGGCCGATCGGGCTCTGGTCCTTCGGTCAGGGCCCAGAACAGGGGCAGCAGAGCGATCGCCTGGAGCGGCCAGATCCCCAGGGGCCAGTCGGAGGCGAACAGCAGCAGGCCGGCGAGCAGGGCAGCCAGGAAACGCATCGCTGGAGGGGGGAGCGGAGGTCGCGGGGGGCTGCACCTACGCTAGCGAGCCGCCCGGCGGCGTAGAGCTGCGGGGCGCGCGCACGGCATCCGATCGCCTCCCGGGTCCCCCGCTCCCTCCCGGTTGGCGCTGGCCCGCCGCGGGCTGCCTGCGGAAGCCGGCGCCGGCCGACCGGCCGGCAAGCCTGGGCGGCATTCGGCGTGCGACCTGCGGCGCCCGCGGGCCTTGCTGGCATCGGCGGCCCCAGGTTTCCGCGCTGCCCGGGTTCGCCGCCCTGCGCCGCGGCCTTCCGAAGCCCCGCGGCTCCGCCGATTCGGATCGATCCGTCGCGGCCGCAGGACCCGGCGGTGCAGCCGGCAGCGCGCAGCTCGGCGGTCGAGGCCTCGACCCCCGAGGCGCCTGCGCGGGCGTTCACCGGTCCCGTTGGGCTCCGGTTCCCGCGCTTTCGAGTCCGAGCCGGACGCACGGGCGTCGGACTCCAGATTCCGCGCGCCTCGGGCGCCGAGCCGCGGGGCGCCCTCGCCTGGGCCGGCGGCTGCCGGCGGTCCGGACGTTGGTTAGCTTCTGGCGCGCGAGCGCAGCCCTCTCGCCCCGTCCGCCATGAGCGAGCCGTCGACTTCCCCGCCCGGCAAGTCAGCCCTGCGCTGGCTGCCGCTGGTCTGGCCCCTCGGCATCCTGCTGTCGGTCGGGATCTTCGTGGGGATCCGCGGGCACTCCGTTTTCTCGCTTCGCAGCGCGCCGGCGGCGCCCGCGCCCGCCCTGCTCGAGGCTGCCCACGGCCGGCCGCTGCCGCCGGTCGCGGGGCCGCGGCGCGTGTACCACCTCGGGCACAGCCTGGTCGGCCGGGACATGCCGGCCATGCTGGCCCAGCTCGCGCCCGCGGGCCACGCCTACGAGTCCCAGCTCGGCTGGGGCGCTTCCCTGCGGGCGCACTTCGAGCCGGACGTGCCCGTGCCCGGCTTCGAGGCGGAGAACGCACACCCGCGCTTCCGGCCGGCCCGCGAAGCGATCGCCTCGGGCGATTACGACGCGCTGATCTTGACCGAGATGGTCGAGCTGCGCGACGCCCTGCGCTTCCACGACAGCGCCCTGTACCTGCAGCGCTGGGCCGACCTGGCGCGAGCCGCCGCGCCGCACACCGAGGTGTTCCTGTACGAGACCTGGCATCGGCTCGACGATCCCGCCGGCTGGCTCGAGCGCCTCGATCGCGATCTGCCGGAGCTGTGGCTCGCGCGCCTCGCCGATCCGGAGCTGATGGTCAGCGGCCCGGAGCGGCCCCTGCGCCTGATCCCTGCGGGGCAGGTGCTGGCCGCCTTCGTGCGCGATCTCGAAGCCCGCGGCGGCGAGGGCGGCTTGGAGAGCCGCGCCGACCTGTTCGCGCGCACCGCGGACGGCCAGCTCGATCCGATCCACCTGGGCGACCTCGGCAACTACCTGGTCGCGCTGACCCACTTCGCCGTGCTCTACCGCCAAAGCCCGATCGGCCTGCCGCACCAGCTGCGGCGCGCCGATGGCTCGCCCGCACAGGCCCCCGCGGAGCCGATCGCGCGCCGCATGCAGGAGCTGGTCTGGTCCGTGGTGACCAGGGAGCCGCGCACGGGCGTGCCGCGCTGAAGCGCTCCCGGCGCAGGCCGGGGCCGCCCGTCTCTGCACGGAATTCGCGGGCCAGGGGCGTCGATTGCCTCTCGCTGCCGGCCCGCGGGGCCTGCCGCCAGGGCCCCCGAGCGTAAGCTCGCCACGCCCATGTCCTGGTTTCGCCGCAAGCCCCCGGAGCCGGCCCCGCCGCCGGCCCAGCCGTCGCGCTTCGACCCCATCGAGGTGGTGCGCGGCTACCACCAGCGCACCAAGCACCATCCGATGCGCTACGCGGCGGCGCTCGGTTACCTGGACTGGGAGACCCAGCCCGATCCCTTCCGCCGCTTCGACGGGGCGCCGCGGATCGCGCTCGGGTTCGGGCCCGCGCCCCGCGCCACCTACGCCGATCTGCTGCGCCCCGGCGCGATCGCCCCGTGGCCCCTGGAGCGCGCCGCCCTGAGCTCGTTCCTGCTGCACAGCCTGGCCCTCTCCGCCTGGAAGAGCATCCCCGAGGCGCGCTGGTCCCTGCGGGTCAATCCCTCGAGCGGCAACCTGCACCCCACCGAAGGCTGGCTGCTGCTGCCGGCCCTGGCGGAGCTGGCGGCGCCCGGCGAAGCGCCAGCGCCGGCCCTGTGGCACTACGCGCCCAAGGAGCACGCCCTGGAGCAGCGCGCGCGCTTCGATGGGCCGACCTTCGAGCGTCTCCTGGCGCTGCTGCCGCCGGGCGCCTTCCTGCTGGCCCTGTCTTCGATCCCCTGGCGCGAATCCTGGAAGTACGGCGAGCGCGCCTATCGCTATTGCCAGCACGACCTGGGCCACGCCCTCGGCGCCCTGCGCCTCTCGGCCGCCCTGCACGGCTGGAACCTCGAGCTCTGGCCGGGCCTCGCCGATCCGACCCTCGAGCGCCTGCTCGGGCTCGATCGGGCGGACGGCGGCCATGCCGGGGAAGAGGAGAGCCCGGACGGGCTGGCCCTGGTCTGGCCCGACCTCAGCCCCGGGGACCCGCCGGACAGCGCCGCGCTCCACGACCTGCTCGCGGCCCTGGCCGCCGGCGCCCGCTTCGCCGGCCAGGCCAACCGGCTCTCCAGCGACCACCAGGATTGGGACGTGATCCCGGTCATCGACCACACCTGCCGCCGCGGCGATCCGGCCCGCCTGCGCCGCGCGCCCACCGCGAGCCCGAGCACAGCCTCCGACCCCCGCGCCGAGCCCTGCGGCGCCTCGCACGCAGCTCCCCCGCCGGCGTTCGGATCGAGCGCTTGCCCTGCACCGTCCGCCGCGCCCACCGCGTCCGAGCCCCCCGAGCCCCCCTCGCCCCCCGCGCTGCCCGCCGCCGCCCTGATCCGCGCGCGCCGCTCCGCCGTGTCCCTGGACCGCCGCTCCAGCCTGCCGCGGGCCGCCTTCGAAGCCCTGCTGGCCCGCCTGGTGCCGGCGCTCTCGCCGCGGCCCTTCGACGCCCTGCCGGGCCCGATCCGCGTGCACCTGGCGCTGTTCGTGCACCGCGTCGAGGGCCTGACGCCGGGCCTCTATCTGCTGCTGCGCGCGCCGGACGGCCTCGAGCTCCTGAAGCCGCGCCTGCGCCCGGGCTTCGCCTTCGAGCCGCTCGCCGGCACGCCGCCCGAGCTGCCGCTCCTGCGCCTCGCCGAAGGCCAGGTGGGCCCCCTGGCCGCGCGCATCTCCTGCGGCCAGGACATCGCCGCCGACGGCGCCTTCGCGGTCGCCATGCTGGCCGACCTGTCCGGCGCCCTGGCCGCCGACGGCCCGCCCGCCTACCGCCACCTGCACTGGGAGACCGGTCTGATCGGCCAGGTGCTTTACCTGGAAGCCGAGGCCGTGGGCCTGCGCGGCACCGGCATCGGCTGCTTCTTCGACGACGAGCTGCACTCCGCCCTGGGGCTGGCCGACGGCCGCGTGCAGACGCTCTACCACTTCACCCTGGGCGGCGCCGTCGACGACCCGCGCCTGTCCACCGAGCCCGCCTATGCGGAGCTCGCGCCGCGCTGAGGCCCGCGGTTCCTCTGGCGAGCAGCGACACGGCCGCGGGGCGGGGCGCCGCCGGCCCTGCGGCCTGGCCGGGGCGGCGCCCGTGCCCCGCCATTGCGATCGCGTGGAACTAGCGGCGCCGCGCCACGAGGCGCTGGTTGGAGGTGCGCCGTCCCAGCCGGATCGCCAGCAGATCCAACGGCAGGAACAGCGCCAAAAGCAGGGGATTCTGGTAATGCAAGAAACCCAAGGTGCGCGGACCGGCGCCGGCCACCAAGGCACGGTTGTAGACCGAGTTGATCCAGAACGAAGTGGACGGGAGCGCGCGCTGTTCGAGCGTTTCGAAGCCCTCTTCGGTCAGCAATCGCGACAGATTCTGGGGCGTGAACAGGTTCCAGTGCCGCGGCACGTGGTACCCACCCCACAGACCGTCGCGAAACAGACGCTCGTCCCAGCCGGCCACGTCCGGGGTTTCCACCACGAACACGCCTCCGGGGGCCAAGAGCCTGCGGATGCGCCGGCAGGTATCGCGGGGATCGGCCACGTGCTCGAGCACCTGCATCAGCACGACGAGGTCATAACCGCCCGCGGGCGCTTCGAAGTCCTCGAGTCGCGAGCAGTGCATCGTGAATCCGCGCTCACGTCCGCGCAGCACCGCGCCCTCGTCGATGTCCAGGCCCTCCAGTCGCCAATTCGGCGGCCCGGCCCGCCGCAGGACGGACAGGAAGCGGCCGTCCCCCGAGCCCACGTCCAAGACCCGCGCATCGCTGCGGCTCACGTGAGCCGCGAATTGGGCCGCTTTTCCGGCCTCCAATCGCGCTCGCAACCGCGCCACGAGAGGATTGGTGCGTTTTTCCTCGTCGAAACTGTAGTAGTGGGGCGGATAGATCTTGGGCAGTTCGCGGATCGCCGGTCGCTCGCGGAGGAAGACCAGGCCGCAGGAATCGCAGGCAACGTAGACCCAGTTCTGCCGGGAGGTCCGGTACTCGTAGTCGAACGTGCGCGCCACCGCTGCGAAGGGCGCTGGTCCGCACACACAGCAATCCACCTGCTCCGTGGAGAGGGCCGCGGGGATGCTGGGATCGTCGACGAAGGGCGGGGCGGCGCTCATGGGCCCGTGAATCCGCGCTGGATCGGTGCGCCGCGACGGATCAGGTCGTCCTGTTTGGCCAGGAAGGCGCGCCGGTATCGGTACCAAGGCACCCCGGCCCAGGCATGGTGCAGGCCGTGGTACTGGTGCATCAGGAATAGCGGTGCGAGCCAGGGCAGATCCAAGATGCGCGTGTCCAAGAACCGCTGCGGCGGCAGCCCTCGGTGAGGCAGGACGTTCACGTACCAGGCATGGATCCACATGGCGATGCCTTTGGGGAGGAACCAGCCGAACAGCACCGCCAGGGGATGGACCCAGTAAGCGAGCCCCACGGCCGCCAGGAGCGCCAAGAGGAGCTGCCCGCGGTCCGCCCAGCGCTCCGCCGCCGGCTGACCACCGGCCTCCACGAGCCGGCGGGTGCGCCGGATGCCCTCCGGATAACGCAGGGGCAAGCTCCACAGGGAGCCGCCCAGGAACCAGTGGTCGGGATCCAGCTCCGGATGGTTCGTGTGTGCGTGGTGCAGCAGGTGCCCGCGGCGGATGGTGAACCAGGGAATGAAGGCCGGGAAGGCCCCGAGCCAGCCGACCAAATCGTTGGCCCAGCGCGGGCGGAAGACGAGCCCATGCACGGCGTCGTGCCAAACGGTGAACGAGAGGTTCAGCGCCAGCGCACCGATGGCCATGTGGGCCAGGAGGCGAGCCCAGCCGGAGGGGTGGTCCAGCAGGGCCAGGGGATCGGCCGGAAACCAGGCCAACTGGCCCAAGAGGAGCCCCCACAGGAGCAAGAGCAGGCCCAAGCTCGGCCAAGCGACCCCGGGGTGCTGAAACAGGGCCGATCCGGCGCGGCCGGGGGCTTGGATCGGCGTGGCGGACATGGCTCTGCCAGCAGTGTACGGCCTGCGCGGCGGTCGGGCTCTGCGCCGGCGCGCGCGGCCGGCGAGGCCTCGTGCCCGGTCGCCCCAGGCCGCTCGAACGCCCGCGGACCTCGGGCCCAGACCGCGAAGCGGCTCGTTCGAGGAGCTATGTCCAGAGGCCGGGCAACAACCGGTCGGCGGTCCCTGTTCGCGGCCCACTCGACGCTCGACTTCTGCCGACCTGTCCGGCGCGCGCCCGCCCGACGGCCGCCGGCACACGCTCCCGCGCCCCAGCCTGGTTGGCGCCGTCGACGACCTCGCTCGGCCCCTGAATCGGGCCAGCCGGAGCGCGCGATGCGTTGGAGCCCGCGGTTCGATCGGATCGCGGGGCCGCACGCAGCCGCCGCCAGCGCCTTCGGACCAGCGCCGCCGACCGGACGCCCCTGGCCCGGCGGCGCTTAGACTCCAACGACCATGGCCGCGCGCGATCGATCCCTGCAACGGCTCGGCGAACGCGGCGCGGCGCTGCTGGCGCTGGGGCTGCTCGTCTGGCAAGGGGCCGCGGGGCTGTGGCGCGAGGCGCGCGGCTTGGCGCGCGTTGCGGCCGAGGAGCGCGGTTTCGCTTTGGCCGCCAGCGAGGCGCAGCGCTTCGAGCGCTTGGGCGAGGTCGGCAGCGCGTTCTTGCTGCTCGAGCGCTTCACGCCGCGCCGTGCGGACGTGGTGCTGGTGGCGCCGCTCGACGTGCGCGGGCTGCGCCTCCACAACGAACTCTGCCACCTGGCCTGGCCCCGGGCGCTCCACCACCTGACCGCCCTGCCTGCGGATCCGCGCTCGGTGGCCGAGCGCATGGCGCGCGAGGTCTGGCTGCTCGACAGCGGGTCGAGCCGCGGGGCGGGCTGGGAGGCCTTCGCCGAGCGGGTGGCCGAGGACGGCGACCTGGTCCTGTGGCGCGTCCGCCCGGAGGGTGCCCGTTGAACCTGGCGCCGTGGCAATGGCTGCTGGCCCTGGGGCTGCCCTGGGCCCTCGGGCTGGCGCTGCTCGAAGCCCTGGACGTGCGCCGGCGCGCCGGGCTGCTGTTCACGCTGGGCGCCGGCTGGTGCCTCGGCGCGCTGCTGCTCTCCCTGGCCATTTTCGTCCTGGCCGCCTTCGGCAGCGCCCCGCGGCTGGCGCTGCTCGTGCCCTTGCAGCTCTTCGGCATCGGCCTCGGGCTGTGGCTGGCGCGCCGGCGCCCGCCCTGCGACGAGGCGGCCATGCCGCTGCCCTGGCATGCCCGCCTGCTGTTCGGCCTGGCCCTGACCGCGGCCTTGGTGCCCTGCGCCGATCGCATGGTGCGCTCCCTGGCCACGCCGATCCACCGCTCCGACGAAGCGCACCTGTGGGCCTCGCGCGCGCGTCTGCTGCACGAGAGCGACGGCTTCACCCCGGCCTACGCCGCCGAATTCCAGCGCCGCATCCAGGTGCCCGGCGCCAGCGTGGCCTTCTTCGTGCAGCACCCCGACTATCCGCACCTCGGCCCCAACCTGCAGGCCTGGGTTTTCGCGGTCGCCGGGCGCGTGACCTGGTCCGAGAACCGCCTGCCCCTCGAGCTCTTCGGGCCGGCCCTGCTGCTGATGCTGGCGGGCCTGCTGCGCCGCGCCGTGCGCTGGCCGATCGCCGCCGGCATCCCGCTGCTCGTCAGCCTGGCGTTCCCGTTCCAGCAGGCGCTCACGATCGCCTACCTGGACCTGGCCGTGGCCGCCGGGCTGCTCTTGGCCACGATCGGCTGGCTGTGGCTGCGGGAGCGGGGCGAATCGCGCTGGTTCGCGCTGTTCGCGGCCGGCTTGGCGCTGCTCGTGTCCGCCAAACACGAGGGCGCGTTGCTCAGCCTGGCGCTGGTGCTGGCCTGCGCCGCCGACGGCTGGGGACTCGCCCGCCGCGGGGCCCTGCGGCGCCCGCCGCGCGCCGCTTCCGCCTGGCTCTTGCTGCCGCTGGCCTGCCTGGCCCTGGTGTGGGCCTTCAACCGCCACTTCGGGTTCCAGAACGACCTGCTCAGCGACAACCCCCAAGGGCAGCCCTTCTTGCTGCTATTCCTGGACCAGCTCGCCGAGCGCGGCCTCGCCGTGCTGGCCTATTTCGGCCGGTTGCAGCTCTTCGACTCGTCCCAGAACTTGGGCTTGCCCGCGGCGTTGTTGCTGCTCCTGCTCGCCCGGCATCGGCGGGTGCTGACGAGCCCGGCCCTGGCCCCGGCCGTCAGCGTGGCCCTGGCCACGGCGGGCTTCGCAGTCGTCTTCGTCGGCACGCCCCACGACCTCGACTGGCACCTGGACACCGCCGCCTACCGCGTGCTGTTCCAGCTGCTGCCCACCAACGCCCTGGCCGTGGCGCTGTTGCTGGACGAAGCCTCTGGCGACCTGCGGAACCGCGCGGCCTGAGGCCGCACCCCTAGGCCTCGCGGGTGCTGCCAGAGGAGCCGACCCGTGCGGCGCGGACCGCGGCGCCCGAAGGTGGACAGGTCGGCGTCGAATCGGGCAATTCCCCGCGCCGGCCGAGGGGAAGCGCGCGCACTCCAGCGCGAACTCCGCGCCAGCGTTACGCTGCCCTGGTCCCCGCTTAGCACCGCCATGAGCCTCCCGATCGCCTTCCTGTTGTGTCTGGCTGATCCGCAAGAGTCCGCGCCCGTCGAGCGCGCCGTGGTGCTGCCGGAGCTCGGGCGGCGGCTGATCGAGCGACGTTTCGTGGAAGCCGAGGGCCTTGTACAGCGGCGCGCGATCGACGAGCAGGGCGCCGAGCACGACGGCGCCTGGCTCGATGCCCTGCGGGCAGAGGATCAGCGCGCGGGGCTCCTGGCTCGCGGGCGGCTGGCGCCGAGCCTGGCGCTCCATCTCGACCAGCTGCCGCCCGGCGAGCGCGCGGAGGTGGCCGTTTGGCTGCAGGACCCCCTTCGCGGCGCCGATTTCCCCGCTCGCCTCGCGGCCGCGACCGAGGGCCTCGCGCCCGCCGAAGTGCCGGCCGCGCTGCACGCGGCGCGCCTCGACACCCTGGAACAAAAACGCGCCGCTTATCGGCCGCTGACCAGCGCCTTCGCCGCCGCGGCGGCCAGCGCCGGCGCCGAGGTGTTGCTCGAAACCGGCTCGACCCCGGTGGTGTTCCTGCGCGCCGACGCCGCCACGATCCGGCGCCTGGCCCAGGATGGGCGCGTCGACGAGGTCTATCGCTCGATGCCCACCTGGGTCCACGAGGGCGTGTTCGCCCAGGGCACCCTGCGCACGCCCACGGTCAAGGCCCAGGGCCTCAGCGCCGCCGGCAGCCCGGTGCGCGTGCTGGTCAACGACCCGGGCCATGTGGATGCAACCAACGTGTTCCTGCCCCCGATCGTGCTGCTGAACCAGGGTTTCACCGACAGCCATGCCACCGGCGTCGCCGGCAACATCGCCAACATCCACCCCGAGCACTTCGCCGCCGCGGCGGGCCTTCCGACGCTGCTTTCGGCCGCGGGCAGCGGCGACATCGCCGCGCCCCAGCTCTGGGAGCAGGCGATCCAGACGGGCCTCGATTTCGGCAATTGCTCCTGGTGGAACCTGCAGAAGGGCGCGATCGAATTCCTGGACCGCTGGTTCGACGCGACGATCCGCGATTTCGGCGTGATGCTGTTCAAGTCGAACGGCAACCAGGGAACCACCTCCACGCCCTTCGCCACCACGCCGGGCAACGGCTACAACATGATCAGCAGCGGCGCCTTCTCGGACCAGGACAACCTGGACTGGGCCGACGACGCCATGGCCTCGAGCTCTTCCTTCTGGAACCCGATCGAGGGCCACGAAAAGCCTGAATTGTCGAGCCCCGGCACCTGCGTCGCGACGACCACGGTCGGCAGCAGCGGCATGACCGGCTGCTTCGGTGGCACCAGCTCGGCCAGCCCGCTGACCGCCGGGGTGGCCGCGCTGATCGCCACGGGGCGGCCCGAGCTGCTGGCGCAGATGACCAGCCTCAAGGCGCTGTTGATGGTCAGCGCCTGGCACAACGTCGAAGGCGCCGCGCCGCTTTCCGATCGCGATGGCGCCGGCGGCGTGCACGCTGCCGCCGCCTGGGCCGCGGCCCGCGATGGCCAGTGGTGGCACCGGGTGGTCGGCGCAGGGACCTTCGCGTCCGGTTTCCTGGACGTGCCCATGA
>JBILNK010000141.1:0-11450 GCA_044375105.1 Planctomycetota bacterium | reverse complement strand
AACTTGGAGAGGCGCCCGCTTTGGAAGTCCGGCGCCGCCGAGCCTGTCGCCCTGGTCCGCGCCCCGATCGATCGGGCTCCGGCTCCATTGCGCAGCGGCACCCTGAACTCCCCCGGAGGCTCTCCGCCCCCGGCGAAAAGCGCGGCGGCGCTCTGCTGCAATGAATCGGGAGCAGGGCTGGCGGCGCTGCTCCGCGATCGGCCCTGCCCCTCCACGCGTCGCACGGCGGCCGGAAGTCCTCAGATCTTGCCGGCGCGGCAGAGGGACCCGAGCACCGCGCTGGCGGCGCCGGAATCGAGGGCTTCGCTGGCTCGATGCAGCCCGTCGGCGATGGTGGGCACCAGGGCCCCCGCGCGCAGCACCAAAGCCGCCGTCAGCAGGGCCTGATTGCGGGCGGGACCGGACTGTCCGGCCAGGACCGCCCGGGTGACGTCTCCGCTGGCGGCAACCAAGGCCAGGTTGTCGCCAGGCCCAAGGCCCTCTTCACCGGGCATGAACAGCGGCAGTTCGGCGTCGCAATCGGACTGCAGGCCGAAATCGCCCGGGTCGATCGTCATCGGAAGCTGGTGGTGACCATCCAGCTGGATGCCGCGCGAGCGCTTGGAGAGGGTCGGCACCACCCCGCCCTCGAGGCCCTGGATCGCCATGCCCCGCGTGTGCCCTAGGGTCTGGATGACCTCGACGGCCGTGCCCAGGACCGGCCCGCTGCGAGCGCCGAGCACGACGGCGGCGTTGGCGGGGGCGATCAGCTTGACGACCGTCGAGAGGGGCGTGCGCACACCGACCTCTTGAGCGACCTTGCGCAGACCCAGCAGGGCCGGGAGCATGCCGACAGCGCACAATCCGGCGAAACGGTGCTCGCGGATCCAGGCCTCGGCCTCGCTCGGATCCCAGGTCAGCCCGCCGCCGACCGCCTGCAGAACGGAGGCGGCCGTCAGGCCGCGGCGGGGTGGGGCGCAGCGCTCGGTGACGATCAAGACCCGCGCGCCCGCCGCCGCGGCGATCAAGCCGGCGGCCACATCGAGCGGGGGCTGGGTGTCATACCCCCCATGCGGCGGGCAGATGGCGACGAAGCCCGATTCCTCGATGCGGGGCATTCGACAGCGGTCGCGCATCGCGCGGGCGAAACCGACCAGCTCCTCCACCGTGACGCCTTTCCAGCGCAAGGCAGTAAGGAAAGCGCCGACCCGGATCTCGCTCTCCCGACCCTCCAAGATCTCACCGAAGGCCCGATAGGCCTCCTCGCTGGTCAGATTGCGGCCTTGACTCCGGTGGGAGCCGAGCTGTTTGAGGTAGTCGCGCAGCGACATCGAGGGGCGTGCGGATCGGAAACGGTCAGCCGACCCGGACAGCAATGTACGCCCAGCCCCCCCGACTGGACAGAGCCGCCCGCCCTCGGACGACCAAAACAATACCGGTTTGGCGACCAGCGCCGGCCAAAAAGGAATCGGTGCGCGCAGGCGTGCATCGAGGCACCCACAGCGAGTGCCTAGGCGGGAGCTCGGCACGCTGGAAGTCCCCCGGCGGAGACTGGCCAGGTTCCCGCAGCGGCGGGCCGGAATCCCGGGCCCCCGCTCGGGAGGTCCGGACGATCCGGGAAGCCTCCATCCAGGGCGGGCGCCCGCGCCCGTCGAGAGCGACACGGGCCCGATCGACCCGCGCCCGCCCAGCGGGTCTCGGCGACCCGAAGGGCGTCTCAGCGGGTGCTGCAGGGGCCCGTGCTCCTGCCGATTCGATCGATTCTCAACCCGTAGTGAACCCGGGTCCGCGCGGAGCCCGGATTCCTGGCAGCACGGCCTCCGGATGGCGGCCCAAGGAGCGATGGGTGGGCATCTGCGGCGACTGGAGCCCTGCCCGGGTCACCGGCCGTCAGCGCCTCAATCCTTGGGTTGACCGCTGGGCGTTTCCGGGGCCTCGCTGGGCGCCGGCTGGGGAGCGCCCTCCTCGGTCGCCTCGGAGGCTGCCTCGGGAGACTCCGCGCGGGGACGGATGTGCGCGTAGAAGAGCTCCTCCTGCTTGTCGTAGACGACGTCGCCATAAACGATCGCCCACTGCACGAATGTCTCGTAGTGGAGGATGTCGCCGTCGGCCACGAGGATGTCCGCATCCTTGCCGACCTCCAGGGTCCCGACGCGATGGTCGACCCCGAGGATGCGCGCCGGCACGATGGTGATCGATTGCAGAGCGGCCTCGTTGGACAGGCCCCCGCGCACGGCGAAGCCCGCTTCGATCGGCAGGGCGAGCAGGTCCCGACCGGCGATGCCGCCCAGGTCGATGGCGCCCGACGAGGCCTGGACCGCCACCTGCACACCGGCCCGATGGAGCAGGGCCGCGCTCTCGATCGAGCTGCCATCCTCCGCATTCAGCAGCTCGTCGGCGGAGCGCCTGGCCCGCGGGGTCAGGATCACGGTCGCACCGGCGCGGCCCAGCTCGTCGGCCACGATCCAGGCCTCCGCGGCACCGTCGATCAGGGGCCGGAAGCCGAATTCCTGGGCGAAGCGGGCCAGGGAGAGCAGATCATCCCGATCGTTGAGACCGAAGCGGGCCCGGACTTCTCCCTGCAAGACGCGCAGCACTGCGGCATTGACGCTCTTCTTGGCGGGCTCTGGGATGGATTTGTCGTTCTTGGCCAGCCACTCGCGATAGAGCCGCAGGTATTCGGAGGCTCGGGTGAAGTCCTCACGCAGCTTACGGCGCGCCTCCGCACCGCTCCAGCTCATCGAGGTGAGGGCCCCGCTGTTCATCAGCACCTCCTCGATCGAATTGCGGCGCAGCTTGACCGCTTGATCGGCCTGCTCGACCGTGGTGATCCCCGCCGCCAGGGTCAGGATCATGTACTGGCTGAACGGATCGAAGTCATCTAGGGTGTTCTTGGCCGGCTGGGGCTTCTTCTTGGCCTCGGCGGCTCCCTCGGCAGCCGCCTGGGGTTCGGCTTGGACGTCGGTTTCGTCGGGGCGGGGCCCCCAGTCCTCGACCCACTCGCCTTGATCCGCGCCGGCTTCGAGGCCGCGCTCGGGCAGATTCGGGTCCAGGAACAGGTCGGGGTCGTCCGCCGCCAGAGTGCCCTGGGTGATCCTGGACGTGGCAGACAAAGCCACGAGCCCCGGATACAGCCGGAAGCCGCTCACATCGATGCGCTTGGCCTGCTCAGGAATGTGGAAGTCGTAGCCGATCTCCTTGATCTTGCCGTTCTTGACCAGCAGGTTGGCACTGCGCAACACCGCACCCGTGCCGGTGAAAATGTCCCCGCCGATCAGGGCCAGGTACTTGTCATCGGCCTTCTCCTCGTCGGCCGCCCGCGCCGGACCCTCCTGGCCCTCTTGGCCGAGGCTGGCGGGCACGAAACCGAAGGGGAGCAGGGCCAGGGCGGCCAGAAGGTACGACGCTTGGGGACGGATCTGCATGGGAGCGGGCGGTTGTGCGATTGGCGGCGTCGAGAGCGAGTAGCGCGGGGTCACCGACCGAGCGCGCTCTCCGCACTGGGACTCGGCGCCTCGTTCGCGGGCATCGAGGGGCACCGCGAAAGCGCCGGGACGGTCCGGCGGGGATGGAAGATCGAGAGCAGCGGGTGGCGGTCGGATCGGAGGGAAGTCTGCGAAGTGATCGCGCGGCTCCGCTTGCCCATGCCCGCGCAGCGGCCTGGATGGACCGCGGGCTGGCTCAGGCGGATGGAGAGCGGAGGCGGATGGGGCATGGGATCGACCGGGCTTCCGGCGATCAGAGTTCACCGAAGACCAGGCGGCCTTCCAGGATCACCGCCAGGATGTGAGCGGTCGGGGAGAGCGGATCGCCATCCCAGACGACCAGGTTGGCGTCCTTACCGGCCTCCAAGCTGCCGAGCCGCTGCGCCAGACCGCTGGCCTCGGCCGGTTCGAGGGTCATGCCGCGCAGCGCCGCTTGCCGATCGAGTCCGTAGCGCACGAGCGATGCAACCTCTTCGCGCCAGGTCTTGTGGCCTTCGACGCTGTCCTGGACGGGCACGAAGGCCACCCGGACGCCGGCGCGATCCAATTCGGCGGGCAGGTTGCGCTCCCGGCGCGTGCCCGGATGTTGAACGATGCGCGCATCGACGACGATGTGCTCTCCGGCCTTGCCCATCTGCTCGGCGATGTAGAACAGATCGAGCTCGTCGCGCAGGTCGATCTGGAGATGGTAGGGGAATTCGCGCCCCACCACGGCGTCCTTGAAATGCAGGTAATCGGCTGCCTTGCGGATACCGACCATGGCACGCAGATCTCCGGCCAACAGCTTGACCAGGGGCAGCGTGCGCGCGTCGGGCACCGGCGGGACGAAGTCGTCCTTCTTCTCGGCGTCTTTCTTGCCCGCTTCCGGCTTTTCGCCGCCGCCTTCCTGGGCCTTGGGCTCTTCCTTGGCTTCTTCCTTGTCGGGCTTCGACTTCGAGCCGCCTTTCTTCTCGGCCTTTTCGCGCTCCTTGGCGACCTGCTCCAGGTACTTGTCCACCAGGCCGAAGGCATCGCGGACGTACTTCTTGGCCTGCTTGCTGGCGCCACAGGTCATGGCCAGATAGGCCGGGTTGGCCAGCAGCCGCTCTTCGAAGCTGCCGCGGATCGGACGGATGGCGAGGGACTGACCGATCACGCCCGCGCCCGGCGGGTAGAGCACCAGGCTCGTGACCCCGTGCTCGAGCAGGGCCGAGTAGTCGAAGCTCGACTTCTCGACCTCGGCGCGCACTTCCAGCTCCGGCGAGATCCCGCTGCCGCCGCGGCCGAACAGCCCCATGCGGGAACGGCAACTGACCAGCCCCGGCGTGAGGGTGGCGCTGGGCAGGTCATACACCGGGATACCCGGCTCGATCGGCAGGTCCTGTCCGACGGTCACCAGCTTGCCGTCCTCGATCAGCAGCACCGCGTAGGGCACCGTACCGGACGAGATCGTCTCGGCGCTGCCCACGCGCAGCGCGTACAGGCTGGGCAGCGGCTCGAGACCCTGGGCCGGGGCAGGCGCGGCGAGGAACGCCGTGGCCAGGAGGGCGGGAAGCAGTGTCGAAGGGCTCATGGGTCGTCTCGTGTCGGGGCGGCAGAGGCCGATCGGGCGGGCCCTGCTGCACGCGCTGTCAGGCGCTGGTCAGGGCCTTGCCAAGGGATCGGCGTGGGCGTTGGGAGGGGTGTGCGGTGAGCGGTCGTCTGACGTCGTGCGGATCAGAACCACTGGCCGTCGGCGGCCCGGTCGTACTGGACCTGGCCCTCGATCCAGACCAGTTCGACCCGGCTGCGGGGGTCGAGGGGATCGCCGCTGAACACGGCCAAGTCGGCGTCCTTGCCCGCTTCGAGGCTTCCAAGGCGGCTATCCAAGCCGAAGGACCGGGCGGGGTGGATCGTGAGCGCGCGCAGCATGGCGCGGCCATCCGCTCCGAAACGGCTGCTGACCGAGCCTTGGAGGAAGAGTTCTTCCGCCGGGATCACGGGCGCATCGGTATTCAGGGAGAAGTCCTGGACCCCGGCCTCGAGGTAGCGGGCAGCGATGTCCACGATCTGCCCCGAGCGCGTCGGGAAGTAGTCGAAGGTGCGCGGCCCCTGGTTGACGGGCATGCCCATCTTGGCCACATAGGCGCGCATGGCCCAGCCGTCGAAGCAACCGTGGCTGAGCACGGAGCGGGTCGGGAACTCGCCCCGCCACATGCGCACGGTATGGGAGACGCCGTCGGAAGCGGCGGTGTGGATCAAGACCGGCATCTCGCTGGCGAGCACCTTCTGGAGGTGCTGCAGCTCCAGCCGCAAGGGCCGTTTCGGATCGGGTCCATGGCGGCGCTCGGCGAGCGCCCGACGATTCATGCTGGCCAGCTGCCAGTAGAGCCCGCTGCGCGTGGCGCCCAGGTCGCCCGAACGCCGCTCGGGGTTGTGGGTCTGGGCGATCTTGAGGCCGCCCGGCGCAGCGATCGCTGCCTGCTCGAATCGGGAGCGGGTCTTGGTCTTGAATAGCACGCCGAAGCCGCCCGAGCTGGTCCCGCTGCCGGGGATCAGGAACAGGGTCGTGACCCCCGCCGCACAGGCCAGGCGCATCTGCCGGTTGCTGGGCACGATGGTGGGCCGCGTCGAGAGGTCGGTGTTGATCGGCAACACCATGTCGTTGATGTCCCCGAAACCCTCGGACACCACATGGCTGTGGAGGTCGACCATGCCGGGCACGGCCCAGCCCTCGAGCTCGCGCAGCTCGTAGCCGGCCGGGACGGGTTTGGGCGGGCCGACGTACTCGATTCGCCCGCCGCGGCTCAGGATCAGGCCCGGCGCGTGCACCGTGTCGAGGCCATCGCAGGTGAACACGCGCGCGCACAGCAGCGCCTGGGGCGTGGGCTCGCTGGCCGCCTGCGGGGCTGCCTGGGCAGTGGTCGCGCGGGAGGAGCCGGCGGCCGCAGCGGGATCGGCTCCGCCCGACACGGGTCCGAACGGGTCCCCGGCTAGCGACCCGGTGCTGGCCGAATCCGGCTCCGCACCCGCCTCGCTGATGCCGATCGAACCGTCCGCCGAGGTCCAGGCCGCGGCGTGCGCGCCCGCGGAGGATTGCGCCGAATGCGGATCCTGATCGGATCGTGACTCCGGACGCGCCCGGCTGGCGGCCAGCAGCGCCGCCAGGGCTTGTCGGCGGGGTTCCGGCAAGGCCGAGAGGTACCCGGGCTCGAGCGAAACGGGTGAGCTGGGCCCAACCTCCGGACGGGGGCCAGCGGCAGTGGTCGGATCCGTGAGACCTTGCCCGTCGCCTTGGGACGTGGCGCAGGACAGCAGCGCGAGGACGAGACCGCCGGCGGCCGGCCCGCGCCCGGCGGCTCTCTGCTCGAGGAGAACCAGCCACGCAGCCTGGCGCGCCTGGCCCGGTCTGCGGCGAAGCCCGCCGCGTTCGAAACGCTTCGCGCCGCCCATCAGAAGAGCCTCCTGCCGCTGCGCGTGTCGTAGGTGCAGCGCCCCCCGGTCCAGACCTGGCTGACCCAGGAGCGCGGGTCCGTGGGGTGACCGGAGACGGCGACCAGGTCCGCCAGCTTGCCAGGCTCTAGGCTGCCGCGTTCCCCGTCGAGCCCGGCGGTCTTGGCGGGCACACAGGTCAGCCCGCGCACCAGCTGTTGTCGATCGTCCCAGAAGCCGAAGCGGGCGGCGACGGTCGATTGCAGGAACAGCTCTTCCGCCGGGATCACCGGCGCGTCGGTGTTGAACCCGACCTGGGGATGGCCCGCATGCTGGAAGCCGACCGCCGTGCCCTCGTGTCGGCCATCGTGGTCCACGCCCCGCGAGGGCAGCTTCGAGGAGAAGTTGCGCGGCCCCATGATCGCCGGCACTCCCTCCCGGGCGGCCACGCTGGCGATCTTGAAGGAGTCGAAGTCCCCGTGGTCGATGAACACCGGAATGCCCAGCTCGACCTTGATGATCTGGATCGTGGCCAGAACCACCTGCACCTGCTGGGTGTGGGCCGCCACCTGGGCCCGGCCGGAAATCAGGGCCGGGAAGACCTCGAACATCAGGTCGTGGCGCGGCTTGGCGCCCCCCCCCGTTTCGGCCTCGAGGACGCGTCGGCCGTAAGCTCGCCCGCGGCGCAGGACCTCGCGGATCTGCCAGTTGAGCATCCCGCGCTGCATGTTGTAGCCCCAGGCCTTGGGGTTGTCGGCCTGGGCGACCTTCAGGGCCCCTTGGCCGCGCAACAGCATTTGCTCGTAGCGCTCCCCGGCGGTGCTGAGCACGACCCCCTGACCGCCCACGGTGGTGGCCGAACCCGGGATGAAGAGCACGCTGGTGACGCCGGCGGCGCGGGCCCGTTCCAGGGCCCTGTTTCCGGGGATCACCGCGGGCGACACGCGCAGCTCCGGATTGGCCTGCAGGACCGCGTCGTTGATGTCGCCGCTACCCCCCACGTGGCTATGCAGGTCGATCATTCCCGGCATCAGCCAGAAGCTGCCCAGGTCGTGCTCCAGATAGCCTTCGGGCACGCTGAGCTCGCTGCGCGCGCCGACGGCCTGGATAAGCCCGTCGCGGATCAAGACGACGCCATGGTCGATGTAACCCGGCCCGATCTCGGCGCAGGTCACGACCTTGGTGGCCATCAAGGCCAACCCGGGTCCGCCCGGGGCGCCGGCCGAAAGGTCGAGCTCGAGCAGCGACTCCAGCACCCGGGTCGGCGCGCTTGCAGGGGTCTTTGGGGACGCCTGCACCAGCCCGGCCTGGATCCCATGGGCTCGAGCGGCCGGCAGCGAGGACTCGAACAGCCCGAAGGAGAGCGCCAGGCAGGCCCAGAACGGGAGTCTCGACCCGAGCGGCAGCCGGCGCCGGACCCGTCTCCTACCCCCGTCGACGGAGGCCCCGTACGGCGTAGAGCCGTGCGGGCCTGTCCATGCGCTCGGATGAGAAGTCACGGGTCGCTTTGGGTCGTTGGGTCGAGCGCTGATCGGGAGGTGCGGGCCTTGGCCTCACCAGAGCCGCTTTTGGCTGGCGTCGTAGCTGCGCTCGCCGTCGAGGTACACGGCCTCGACCCGCGAGCGCGGATCGGAGGGATGGCCGGTGATCACGACGATGTCCGCGTCGAAGCCCGCTTGCAGGCTGCCCAGGCGCTCGCCCATACCGATCGTACGGGCCGGAACCACAGTGTGCCCGCGGACGGTCTGTAGGGACTCGTCCGGCAGCCCGTAGCGGGCACCGATCGCCGACTGCAGCTGCAGCTCCTGCTGGGGGATGACCGGTGAGTCGGTGTTGAAGCCCACCATGCGGTGTCCGCGCTCCCAGAAACCAGCTGCCAGGCCTTCCACGCGCTCGGGGTTGTCGCCGACCCAATTGATGAAGCCGCGATTGGGAGCCGCTTGGTTGCGGGGCCCGAGGATCGCCGGCACGCCGAGTTCGGCCGCCAGGGCGCCGAGTTTGAAGGAATCGAACTCGCCGTGGTCGATGAACACGTCGAAGCCCATCTCCTTCTTGATGATGTCGAGGGTCGCCAGCACCACCTGGTAGATCTGGGTGTGCACGGCGATCTGCGCGCGGCCGGCGACCAGCTCGCGGAAGATCTCCAACTGGGGATCGTGGCGGGGGGCCGCGGCGCGGCCCTGCTCGTGCTCGACCCAGGCTTTCCCGTAGGCTTTGCCGCGCCGAAGGATCTCGCGGATGGTGTAGTTCTCGAAGGTCTTGCCGGGCTGGATCATCCAGCGCTCGGGGTTGCCCCACTGGGCGATCTTGAGGCCGCCCGGATCGCGCACGACGGCCCGCTCGAAGCGCCCGTGCCCGGTCTTGAAGAGCAGTCCCTGGCCCCCGACGTTGGTGCCCGAGCCCGGGATGAAGAGCACCGTCGTGACCCCGGCGGCCAAGCCGAACTCCAGGCTCGGGTTGCTCGGGATCACCGCGGTCTTGGCGCGCATCTCTGGGTTCGCCAGATAGACCATGTCGTTGATGTCAAAGGTGCCGCCGACGTGGCAGTGCAAGTCGATCATTCCCGGCATCAGCCAATGGGCACCGACATCGACGACCTCGTAACCGCTGGGGATCGCCAGTTGGCCCTGCTCCCCCACCGCTTCAATTTTTCCGTCCTTGACCAGCAGGACCCCGTGGTCCACCACCTGCCGCCCTTCCCATTCCACGGTCAAGATCTTGTCGGAAAGCAGCGCCAAGCCACGGCCCCCGATGGCGCCGGCCTCGGGCGCAGAAGCCGCCTGACCCCGGGCCGGCCCGGTCACCACGACCGGGCTCTGGGCCACGGCCGGAGCCAGCAGCAGCGCCGACAGCCCGCACGCCAGCATGGCCCCGATCCGGGGGTGGGCTCGCTGACGCTCGATTCGCGACGTGTTCAAGGTGGAAGTCGGAGTCATGGATTGGGTGTGCTCACCAGCGCCGGCCGTCGCGGCGCGGGTCATAGATCAAGCGGCCTTCGATCCAAACGCGTTCGATCGAGCTGCGGGGGTCCGCAGGGTGTCCGGTCACGGCCAGGATGTCGGCGTGTTTCCCCGGCTCGAGGCTTCCGATCAGGTGGTCGAGGTGAGCCGCCCTGGCCGGCACGATGGTCAGGCCGCGGACGATTTCGAGGCCCTTGTCGCTGAAACCGTGGCGCCCCGCCATGGTGGCCTGGACCGACAATTCCTCCTGGGGCACCACGGGGGAATCCGTGTTGAAGCCGATCTCCTTCTGTCCCTGGGCTTGCCACTCGGCAGCCAGGCCGCGGATGCCCGGTTCCCTGGCGGCGGTGATGCGCTGGAACACGGCGGAAGTGGTGTCGATCGAGCGCGGACCGATGATCGCCGGCACGCCGTACTGAATGGCCACCTTGGCCACCCGCCAGCCCCCGATCTCGGAGTGATCCAGATAGACCTCGATGCCGAGATCGCGCTTCCACATCGTGATCGTCGCCAGGACCACCTGGGGGATCTGGGTGTGGGCCGAGATCTGGACCGCCTTGCTGTTGAGGCCATGGAACACGTCCCAGCGCGGGTCGGGATGGCCGCCAGCGCCGCGCTCCACCCCGCTGGCCCAGAGCCGGGCGTAGGCCAGCCCGCGCTCGACCGTGTCGCGCGAATTCCAGTTCATCAGCGCCCGACCGGGATTGACCAGCCAGCGCTCGGGGTTGCCGGCCTGGGCCAGCTTGAGCGAACCGGGATTGCGCAGCTCCATCTGCTCGTAGCGCGGCAATCCGGTCTTGAGCAGCACCCCCTGGCCGCCCATGTTGGTGCCCGATCCGGGGATGTACAGCACCGAGGTGACCCCGCCCGCGAGACCGTTGAGCAGCTCTTGGCGGCCCGGGATGACAGCGCTGGACGCGCGCAGCTCCGGGTTCGCCAGGTAGACCATGTCGTTGAGGTCGTTTTCCTCGAACAGCGAGCGGCCCGCCACGTGGCAGTGCAGGTCGACCATGCCGGGCATCAGCCAGAGCTCGCCCAGGTCGAGCACTTCGGTGCCCTCCGGCAGTTCGAGGCTGTGCGCGCTCCCGAGGGCCACGATCGCGCCACGGTCGATCAAGATCTCGCCCCGGTCGATCCAGGCCGGCGTCGAAGAGGACCCCGGTTCTGCGCTGGTCAGGATCTTGGCTGCACGGATCAGCCGCGGCCCAGGCTGCAGGGTCGAGGGGAGGTTGCGCTGTCTGGGGGAACTCCAAGCGCTCGCCTGTGGATCCTGGGGCCCGGTCTGGAGGCCGGAAGCCAGCGCCGGAGCCGGCGCCAAGGCAGCGCAGACCGCCAGACCGCCCGCAGCGAGCAGGCGCCGCAGGCCGACAGCGACGCGCGGCACGCCGCTGCGGAAGGCGACCGCGCTGGCCCCTTCGGCGGTCGAGCGGGCCTGGGTCTGCAACGGGTCCTGATCCATCGGTCGGGTGAGTTGGGCTGACGGCATCCGGGATGCGAGGATCAGCGGACTTCGCGTCCGGCCACCCAGACGCGCTGGACCTGCGCCGCCGGAGAGGTCGGGCTCTGGTCCAGGAGCAGCAGGTCGCCGAAGCGCCCGAGCTCGAGCAGGCCGACCTGGTCTTCCAGGCAAAGCAGC
>JBILNK010000315.1:0-2942 GCA_044375105.1 Planctomycetota bacterium | reverse complement strand
CATAGGCGCAGGCCGGCGAAAGCAGGAACAGCGCCTGGGCGGCGACCTCCTCGGGCCGTGCGAAGCGCCCGAGGGGGATCTGCTCGAGGATGCGCTGGCGCACGGCGATTCACCCGCTCAGCCAGCCTTGCCGGACCGTGCCGGCTGGCTGCCGTCCCGACCTTGGGTTTCGATCCGCCTCGGCCCCGCCCTGGCTCCCGGGTTCCGCCGGGAGCCAACCGGGCCCTCGTTGCAGCCGCTCGCGGGCGAGTGGTGTTCGTTTTGTAAAAGTTAATCGCACGGTACCGCAACCTGCCTCCCGGGCTAGCTTGACAGCCTCGGGGGGGGGGGGTAGTTTGGCGATTAGTTTGCAGAGTCTCCTGGCCCCTTGCCCCACGAACTATGCGCTCCACGGTCTACCTCGTTCCCAGCCTCGCCCTCAGCTTCCTGGCCTCCCTCTCGCTCCCGGCCGCAGCCGACTGTCAGGGCTGCAATGGCTCGGGCGGCGGTTCCCCGCTCAACAAGCTGGGATCCTGCGGCACGACCGCGCAACTGCTGATCACTCCCCTGGTGAACGGGGTTTGTGAACCAGAGGGAAGTGGTTGTGTAGATGGAACGCCATGTCGCTTCACGACCACCTACGGCTGGAACTTCGGCACGACCTACGGCTACCTGGGCGGAGGCTATCGGCTCTACGACTCTGACGACCCCAACAACCCACTAAACGGAGGCGATAGCTGGCAAATCGAAGGCAGCAGCGGCCAACCGGGCGGCGTTGGCTCTGGACAGGTCGAACTCTTTCTGATGTGCGGCGGTCAATACGAGGCCGTCTTGCGGGTCCAGTCCGCGGATCCTGCCTGCCCCGACATGGCGCAGGCAACCGCCTCCGCCGCATGCAGCCCGTGCCTGTTCGTGATCAGCGGTCCGGGCTGATCCTTGCAGACAGGCGAATGGTGAGCCTCCTCCATCGGTTGCGGCTCGGGCCTGAGCAACCGTCGGTTGGATAGGTTAGTGATCACCGTGCCAACGCGCCGACGCCCAAGGCCGCTGGTTTCGCTTGGCCAGAGAGTTCCAGCTTGCTCTTCACCCAACATCCGTGGGCCGATCCGCCTCCTGCGGCCGATCGATCGGTGCTCACTCCAAGGCGATGGGCCCCTGCGGATCACAGAGCAATTCAGGCTCGGTTTCGAGCCTCCAATCGATTTGTTGCCATGAAAAAGACGTCTGGAATCGTGGTGCTGACCCTTGCCATCGGCGCACTGGGTGTTTTCTTGGCCTGGAGGGGGGAGAGTCCAATGACCGTCGACGGGTCCGCAGGGCGCCCCGTGGCCTCCCCAGTGCCGGACGACCGCGGCGCGGTCCAGCCGGAACTCCAATCTCCGAACGGGTCGCGGCTGAGCCTTAAGGACAGCCGAGCGGCAAGCGGGGCAGAGGGCCAGCAGCCCAGCGAGCCGCGCGGCGAGCCCTGGGTTCGATTGCAGTACGACAAGCGCGTCTATGGGCGCCGGCTGGGGGACGTGCTGTTCGAGTTCTACGGACCGGATTGGGAGTGGCTGGAGCCCTTGTTCGCGGGGCACAAGATCGATCCGGATGAGACCATCACGATCAACGAAGAACTTGGGGACCTCGAGGCCTGTCTGCCACGACTGTCAGAGTTCTTGCTCAGGAATTTCGACGAAACGCATTTTGGAAGAAATCCGAATCTCAGGACCTTGCCTGGAGGTTTGTCACGGGAACCCGATTTAGCTCTGGAGCAGATGGCTCGTCAAAAAAAATACAACCCATCTAGGCGAGAGCTAGACAAGAAGTCACCTCAATTCGATGCTCTGCGCCTTGCGATCAAGAGCGAGCTGAAGAACCTGGACGATTGGAACAAGGCCCTCGAGGTCCGCAAGCGCGCCGCGATCCTCGTCGACCTAGAGGGCTTGGATGCCTACCATCGGCCCAAGATCGGCTGGATCCGGGTGGGACCGATCCTATGTATCGGCGATCCCGCCTATTGCCCGGATCCCCGTTATCTGACTTATCTCTCCCCTATGGGCGCCAACGTGGCCCACCCCGAGTGCTGGCTTTTCGCTTGCAACTACATGATCAACTGGATGCTGGTGCCCGAGATCGCCGCCGAGACCCGGGCCATCATCGAGTACCAGGAGTCCTTGGAACCTGTGTTCATCGAACTGGTCGCCGCTGTGCCGACCAAGCCTTGAGCCGGCTGTCCCAGGGATCGTTGGGCAGTTCCGAAGCGGTCCCGGCAGCCCGATCCTGAGGCCCACCGCTGCGACCCAGCGGGCCTTTGTATGGCAGGTGGCCGTGTGCGGGGGGGGCGAGAGCCGGGGGGATTCAAGGATCGCCCGGGAGCAACCCGCGCTCGAGGTCGCGGATTCTGCGCGCCCGGTTTGGGCTCTGCGGGGGAGATTCTTTCTCCGCGGGCGGCGCGCGCAGATCGGTTGTGCTGCGCCGTTCGAGCCGCGCCAGGTGGGTCAGGGTGGGCTGCCCGGCGACCGATCTGGGTGCCGACCTCGTCGAGCCGCTCCGCGCCGGGGATTCAGCGTGAGCATTTCGGCCAGCGTGGGGCCAAACCGATCCGGATCCGAGGGGCTGCTCAGCGACCGCAAGTGCCCATGCCAGCCCCTGAATACAGGCCAGCCCCTGCAGACTCGCGTGCTGGTTGCCAGCTGGAAGCCCCGCGCGCGGGATCCGAGGCGGCCCAGCGGGCCGGACCGACAGCCGGACGCTCCGGCGACCGCTGGGGCATAGATTGCGTCAGGGGCTTGGGGGCCGGGTGTCGGCACCTTGGGGCCCCTTGCCGCGCTCCACGCGCTCGCCCGGGGTCCACATGCCGCGCCCCAGGGAGGCGCCGGCGTCCTGCACGAAGACCTCGCCGTTGACATAGGCGCAGGCCGGCGAAAGCAGGAACAGCGCCTGGGCGGCGACCTCCTCGGGCCGTGCGAAGCGCCCGAGGG
>JBILNK010000140.1:0-11474 GCA_044375105.1 Planctomycetota bacterium | reverse complement strand
CCCGCCGGAGGCTCGCCGGGAGCCGGGGCCTCGGGTTTGGGGGGCGGTTCCGCGCGGAAGGGACGGCGCAGCCCTGCGCGGCGGCGCTGGAACTCGAACTGCTGCTGGTTGAATTCCGCGAAACGCCGGTCGGTCAGGCTGAACAGGAAGGCCACCAGCGCCTCCACCTCCGCCTCCTCGAGTTCGAGCGGCGCGAGCAACGGGCTCTGGTGCTCGTGGGGCTGGCCGCCGCGGCCCAGATGATCGACGACATCCCAGAGCGTGATCATCGAGCCGTCGTGCATGTAGGGCGCCGTAAGGCCCACGTTGCGCAGCTGCGGGGTCTTGAAGGCGCCGATGTCGGCGCGCTCGCGGGTCTGCATGAAGCGACCGAGGTCGGAGAGATCCGTGGCCAGCGCGAGCCGATCGAGCTCGGCCTCGCTGGGGTCCGCGGCCAGGGTCGCGAGCACCTGCTCCGCCAGCCCGGAGAGCTTGGTCGGCTGCGCGACCACGCCCAGGTTGTGGAAACGCTGGTCGGTGCCGAGCGGCGTGGCGGGCGACAGCGGGTGGCAGGTGGCGCAGCCGGCGCGGCCGTTGAACAAAGCCCAACCGGCGCGGGCCGGCGCGCTCAAGGCCTGCTCGTCCCCGGCCAGGAAACGGTCGAAGGGCGCCTCGAGGAAAATCAGCGTGCGCTGGAACGCGCCCAGGGCCCGCCCGACGTTTTCGAAGGTCAAACCGTCCGGGAACTGCTCCTCGAAGGCCGCCGTGTATTCGGCGATGCGGCCGATGCGGGCCAGCGCTTCGGCGGGATCGGCGAAGCCCATCTCGATCGGATTGGTCAGCGGCATCAGCGCCTGGGTTTCCACATCCGCCGCGCGCCCGTCCCAGAACAGCGGCGACAGCAGCGCCGCGTTCATTACCGTCGGGGCGTTGCGGCGGCCGAGCTGGCCTTGGATGCCCTCGGACACCGGGCGGCGGTCGGCGAAGGCGCGCGTCACGTCGTGGCAGGTCGCGCAGGAGACCGTGTCGTCCTTGGAGAGCCGCGGGTCGAAGAACAGGCGCCGGCCCAGCTCGGCCTGCCCCGCGGTCGGGACGCGCCCCTCGGGGAAGCGGGCGCGCCAGCTGACCGGATCCACATGGGGCGGCGCGCTCGGGGCCGGTCGGCCCGGCAACAGGCGCTCGAGCTCGGCCAGCTGGCGCGCCTCCAGTGCGGCGCCGTGGGGCCCCATCTGCTGGGCCGCGGGCGAGGGTCCGTTGGCCAGGAGCAACGGCAGCGCCAGCAGGCCAGCGGCGGCCAGGACGGATCGCGGGCGGGCAGCGAGGACGGCGGAGAAGTGGTGCATCGCGGGAGTCGGCGGGTCGGGCCGGCGGTGTGGTGCCCATCCTGACAGCTTCGGCAGCCCCGGACAGGGGCTCCCCGGCCGTTCTCCTAGGCCAAAATCCCGCCGCGGCACCGCCACAGCGCCCCGCCTCGGCCGCGGTCGGCGCCCAAGGAGCCCCGGCGCGAGCGCCTTCGACCGCGAGCCGGCGGCGGCCCGGGGCCGATCTCGTGCGCTGGGCCCCTCGGCGCCGCCCGGGGATAGCTGGCCGGTCCGCGCCGAGCCCGGCGCGGCTGGCTGCGGGCGCCGCAGAGCCCCACAGGGACCGCAGCCTGCGACGGGCGCCGGCCCGGCCGCACCTTAGGCCGATCCGGCCGCCTGGCGCGCGCGCCGCACCAGGGCCGATTCGAAGGCGCGCTGCGTGACCGCCAGTTGCTTGCGCAGTTCGGGCTCCTTGAGGGCCTTGCGCCCCGCGGCGCTCAAGCTCGAGAGCAGGCTCGGATCCTCCAGCCCGCGCGGATGGACCTCTGCGAAGCCCCGCAGGGCGCGCTGGTAGGCCTGCTGCCCCGGCACCCGGCGCAGCCCGTCGAGCAGCGCCTGCACGACCTCGAAGCGTTCGGCGGGCCGCAGCGCAGGGTGGTTGGCGACCCGCGCGCCGAAGCCATCCAGCAGCGGCGCGATCGGCAGGCCCAGGTCGGCGCTGCGCCGCAAGCCCTTGGGGGCGCGCAAGGGGTAGTGGCGATGGCCTTCGGCGGCCAGGCATTGGCGATAGATCTCGCCGGCGCGTCCGAAAGCGCCGCCGTAGCGCTCGCCGCCGGCCTGGACCAGCCGCGCGAAGCGCTCGAGCTCCGGGGGTCCGCTGTGGCGCGCCAAGAGCTCTTCGAGGCCCTGGTTCAAATCGCCCGCGTTGTGGGTCAGCACCGCCGCGGCGCGCACCCAGCAGGTCTCGCGTCCGGCCTGCTGTTCCAGCGCGGCGAAGGCGCGCGCTTGCCGTGCAAGCTCCGCATCGATCGCCTCGATCAAGCGGGCCGTCGGCCGCTCCAAACCGCGCTGCCAAGCCGCGGCCAAGGCGCCACCCCAGACCGAAAGCAGCTCCCCATCGTGGCCGCTGAGGGAAGCGCCCAGCCCCCAGGCGGGCTCGAGCGGGATCAGGCGCTGGCTGAAGCCGTCCACCGACCACTGCGGCAGCCCGAGCGCGAAGGTCAGCATGTGCTCGAACTCCTCCGCATCGCGCTGGTCGCCCCACAGAGCGCGCCGGATCTTGGCGTCCACATCGGTGGGCACGTAGGTCGCCACCGAGGCCCAGTGGGCCGCGCAGCAGAGCACGAAATACTGTCGCACCGCGGCCGGAGAGGGCGATTCTTCGACCGGCAGGCGCTCGGCCTCGAGCACCACCCGCCACCAGCCCAAAGGGCCCGCAGCCAGCTCGCTCAGCGGGATTCCCGGCGCCGCGGAGGGCAGCTCGGCCTGGCGGGGATGGCTGCCATCGAACAGGTAAGGCGCGGACCCCTCGAGCCAGGCGCGCAGATTGGAGGGTCCGATGAAGCCGCCGAAGCGCTCGGTTGCGGATCCGCCGGGCACAGGGCGGGTCGTCACGGGCCGAGGAGCGCCCTGGAGGCGCTCAAGGCAGGATCCCGAAGCCCACCGGGCCGACCGCCGAGAGGTCGGGCGCGAAGCGCAGCGCCGCCCAGTCGAGCCGCAGTCCGATCAGGGGCGCGAGGGCCCCGGGCTGGGTTTCGATGCGGGCTTGGGCCCAGCCGCCCAGCCCGGTGCTGCCCAGCGTGCCCACGAGCGGGCCCGTGTTCGGCCCCAGCAAGGTGGCCTCCAGGATCGCGTCGTAATTGAGCGGCAGGCTGCCGAACGGCAGAGCGAGGCCGGGCGCCGTGCCCGCAGCGCTGGCCAGCAACAGGAAGGCTTCGGAGGGCGCCAGATTGAGGGTCAGGGGCACGCTGGAGCCGGCGGCAGCCGAGACCTCCGAGAAACCGCTGTGCAGCGCAGCCAGGGGATCGATCGGCAGCTCGAGGTCGGGCTGCAGCACGACCGTCGGGCCGGCCCCGCTGACGCTGACCCGCAGGCGCTCGAGTCCCGCGGCCTGGCCGGCCGTGTAGCGCACGCGATAGCTCCCGGCCCCCAGATCCTCGACCGGCCCCAGGGAGCCGAGCAGCGCCCCGCCGGAGGCGCTCGAAAGGGCCAGCTGCGCGCCCCCGCCGGCCAGCGGCTGACCGTCGATGTCCTTCAGCTGGATCTGGATCCAAGCCGCGCTCTGGCCATCGGCCACCAGGCGCTCCACATCCGCCGAAAGCGACGACGTCAGATGGTCGGGCAGCCCGATCCGACCGGCGCGCCAAGCGTCGTAGAGCCCCTGCAGAGTCAGCACCGGATCGGGAGAGCTCAGGGACCCGATCACGTTGAGATCCAAGAAGTACTGTCCGTTGGCGCAGCCGAGGGCGCCGGTGCAGACCCCGTCGATGTCGCCGACGCGGGCGATCTGGAGGAAACCCACGTGGGCCGACTTGGTGAAGCTAGGGGGCGGCGCCCCGCAGGAGGTCGGCGCGCTGGCGCTGCACGAGCAGCGTCCATCGCCGCCCAGGGCGTAGGCCGCCTGCATCGCGGCCATCACGCGCTGGCCGCCGTCCCCGTTGGTCAGCTGCAGGGCGGCCTCGAGGGCCTGCACGACCGACGCGCTGGTCAACACGTTGCCCTGCACGCTGTAGGACCAATCCCCGAAACTGCCGGAAAGGTCGAGCTTGCCCGCGCCCGCGGAGTTGCCCGTGAATCCCACCGGCGGATTGAAGCGGTCGACGATGCCGTACTGGCGCGACTTGTGCTGGAAGTCGGTCGCCGCCAGGAGCGACAGGATCTGCGCCGGGGTCTGACCGCTTTGGAAGCCATTCCAGATCTTCTTGCGGTTGTTGGCGCCCGAATCGATCAGCGACTGGGCGCAGGCACCGCCGTGACCGACCCGGATGACCGGAAGAAATTGCTGCAGGTCCAGGTTCTGGAGGCAGGTCGCGCCCGCCACCACGACCTCGCCTGTGACCCGATTCACCAAGATCACCGACCAGGTTGCGCTGGCGGTCGGGGCCAAGCCAAGGGTCAAGGCGGCGCAGAGGAGCAGGCGGGTGATGAGGAAGCGCATGGGAACGTCGGCGACGACCCTGAGCGTACCGCTGGCCTCCGGCTTTGGTGGAGGAAACCGCCGGCCCGGCCCATCCAACGGGAGCGGCAGCCGTCGGGCGGCCCCCGGGGACCGCCCGCTGCAGCCGCAGGCGAGGGGCCCCCAGGGCGGACTGGATCGACCCGGATCGGGTCCGTGCCACGCCCGTGCCTCAGCGCACGATCAGCGCGATCCCGTAGGTCGGGTAGGCCTGCCCGTCGACCACGGTGGTTCCGTCGAGGACGGCGACCGCCACGCCCCCGAAGACGTAATTGATGACCGTCTCCCGCTGCCGAACCTTGAGATCGAAACGCAGTTCGGACCGCAGCGCATCGCTGCCCACCTGCTCGGCGCCCTCGGCGCGGCGCCAGTCCAAGCGATAGCGCCCAGGCCAGCGGAACAGCCCCCCGAGGCTCCAGTCGCTGATGCGCAGCCGACCGAGGTCCAGACGGCTCGCGCCCGCCGGGGAGCGCTCGAAGCCGCTCTGACGCAGGATCAGGGGCTCGAGCCGCCCCCCCGACTGGTGCAGACGCAGGGCGCTCTGCTGGTCGCCCTGTCCGAAGCTGAGATACAGACCGTGGAATCCATCCCCGAACAGATCGGTGTAGGTCTTGAACAGCGGATTGATGCCGCGCAGGAAACAGTATTCGTGGTGCACCACGCCGGTCAGGGTGCGCTCTCCGAGGCGCAGGCTGCCGCTGCCGCTGCCGGTGCTGAACAGGTCGGGGCCGCGGCTGTGGATCGCGACCGCTTCCAAACGCCCGGTGGTGAGCTCGATGCCGCGCTTGCTCCCCGTCACCCGATAGCCGCTCTGACGGTCTCCGGCGACCGTCCAGTCGGGAGATTCGGGCAGCTGCTGCAGCTCGGAGATGGTCAGGTCGCTGCGGCCGCCCACCTCCTGCCAGCCCTGGCCCTCGAGGTGCAACGCCACGAACTGCTCCCCGCGCAAGCGCGCGCCCTTGCGCCCGCGGTTGAGGTCGATCGCCAGGAGGAGTCGCCCCTGAGGGTCCCCACCGACGAAAACCAGGAAGTCCGAAAGGTATTCGGACTCCGTCTCCTCCTCGACGGCCGCCGGCTTGGGCCCCGATGCGGGTTCATCGCAAGGCAGCGCCGCAGCGGGTCGAGCTACGAGGCAAAAGAGGGTCAAGAGTCCGAGCAGGGTTTGTCGCATGGAGGCACCTAGATTGAGACCACGATGAGTTTCGATCTTCATCGGCCGCCGGATTCAGTGGCCGATGCCCAGATCCGGGCGCGAGCTAGCCGTTCAGCCGGCCGGATCCCGGGACCGTTCCCAGCAAGGCGCCAGAATCGACCGCCCCTGCAGAAAAAGGGCACGCTGCCCAGCCCCCCCGCGCTCCCGCCCTGGACCGTAGAGCCTCCCTGCCCGGGGGCGCCACACCCGTGCCCGGCCGCAGGGGTCTGCCGCGGGCAACGCGTGCTCTTGGCCCTGCTCCCGACGGCGCTCCGTTGCCCGGTTCCACCCGGTGTCGAGCCGGCAGGCTCTGGGATTGCCACCTGGCCGCGGCTGGAAGCCTCCCGGCGCTCAGGGAAGCCTGCAAGCGCCCCGCTAGGCGCACCAGCCGCGACCATTCAGCACGAGCGGTTCGGATGCCGGGAGCCGGGTGCAGCGGCCCAAACACGGGCAGGCCGGTCCGGCCCCCGCCGAGAAACTCTGCCCCCCCGAATCCAAGGACTTCGGGGCCCTGGGGGCGCAAGCACCGAACCGGTGCCTTGCCCGGACCCACCCTGGGTCCCCTCACGAGTCCCCGGAAAAAAAGATCGACCCGGGGCCAGCCCGGGTCGATCTTTTCCGTTCGTCAGCAAAGCTCGCCGAAAGCGGCTCTGCTGGCCCCTGCCTCCGCGGCAGGGGGCGGGGGGCTCAGAACCGCCAGGCGACCCCCAGACCCGAAAGGGTCGGAGACAGCCCCGTGACCGGGTTGGACACGAAGGTGATGCGCAGCTGGATGAAGCGCTGCTGGTCGTTGGCGTTGATGTTCTCGCTCCAGGTCGGATTGTTGAGGATCAACGCGTTGGTGGCGAGCACCGGCTCCCCGTAGACGTCCATCAGGTTGGTGTCCAGATAGGGCGAGTTCGGCGGCAGCGTGGCCGCGTCGTGGCCCCGATAGGCCAACGTGACCGACGTGCCGGCGGGCTGGAGGCTCGCCTTCGGCTCGAGGACCGCACCCACGTAGTCGGGGTTGGCCTGGTTCGAGTTGAACACGACCGTGTGGACGCGCGAGACCCGGGTCAGCAGGTCGAGTTGCCCGATGTAGACCGAGTTGTCGCGCGGCGGCGTGGCTTGGCCGACGGTGCCGCCCTGGGCCGGGGTGCTGATGAAGCCGCCGGTCGGGGAGGTCTGCGCATCGGGGTCCTTGATCACCGGGGCGCCCGTCTGGCTGAAGCCGCCGGTAGAGAAGGCGCGCACGAACGGCCTGCTGGGAACGGGCATCAGGGTCGACACGTCGAAGGTGTTGACCGAGAGGGATTCGCCCGGATAGCAGCGGAATTCCATCAGCAGCGGCAAACCCACCGTGGGCACGCCCGCCGGGGTGATCTTCCCGGGGGGCCCCGGGTTGTTGACCATGTCGATCAGGATGCCGTACTGGTCGCCGGGGATGCCGATGCCGGACAGGCCGACCTCGTTGGTGACCGGCACCCCAGGGTGGGTCATGGTGGTCCCGGTCTGATTGCGCCCGCCCCAGGTCTGCACGGCGGTGTCGCGCCAGGTGAAGTAGGTCTTGTCCTCGGGCGCCACGTTGCGGTTCCACGGGAAGTGGACCATCGTCGTGTTGCTCGGGGACACGAACACCTCGGCCGCCGAGACCAAGAAGCCCTTGGCGCGCGGGTGCACGAGCTTGGGTCCCGAAGCCGGATCCTTGAGGAAGTTCTCCGCGTAGGTGGCCGTGTCGAACAGTCCCGAACCCGGGTAGAAGGGGATCAGGAAGGTGGGATCGAAGACCTCATCGGGAATCCGATCGCTGTGGCCGACCTGCATCTCGAACTGCGGGTAGAAGGTGGCCGTGACCTGGCCGCCGATCGGCGAGAACGAGATGCCTTCCACGTCCAGGTTGGGGAACTTGTCCTCCTGGAGCATGAACTGAGGCAGACCCACGTCGCAGTGACGCCACATCGCATGCAGGCGGCTGCCCAGGTTGGACAGGGGCTCCTGCAGGCCCACGGTGGAGAGGGTCATCGCCCCCAGGATCGGCACGGTGCGGTCCGCCACCAGGGAGAAGCGCTCGAGCGGACGCGGCCGGATCGAGCCCGCGACCAAGTCGTAGGTGAATTGCCCGCGCAGGTCGGCTCCGGCAAACTCGTCTTCGCTGGTCGCGCCGAAGCGCAACGCGAAGCCGGCGCTGCGGGAACTCGGAGCCGCGGCGGCCAGCTGGAAGGTGACCGGAGGCAGGACCGCCTCCAGGGGGTTGCCCGAGAGGTCGCTGATCCCCACCTGGGGAGCGCCCTCCGGCTTGGAGGAAACCAGATTCAGGAAGTAGGACTCGGTCGAGCCCTGCTGGTGGTTGAAGCCGGCCAGGGGCTGGAAACGGAAAACCTGGATCCCCGGCGAGGCCAGGACATCGCCCACCACGAAGTCGCGAAAGTTGACCACCGCGGAGGACGTGTTGCGGATGAACAGGCTCTCGAAAGGACGCACCGTGGAGGGCTCGATCGGCTCGGAGAACTCGAGCACCACCTGGGCATCCGGCGAAACTCCGAGGTTCGGCGGGCTGGCCGGATCCGGGGAGAAGCGCACAAAGCAGGGCGCCAGGGCGGAGGCCAGGCCGCTGCGCCAGGCAGTGGTGAACAGCCCAGGTCCGGTCAGGGTGCCGCTGCTCTGGGGCAGGGCGGTGGCGGGCACGCGCACCTGCAGGCCCGTGACGACGCCGGAGCTGAACGATCCGGCAGCAACCACCTCGAGCTGCAGCTGGGAGCCGGCCTTGATCACGTCGCCCACCGCCGGCTCGATCGCGCAGGCCTCCGTGTTGTACGTGTAGCCGATCAGGAAGTCATAGCCGGGCTGGCCCCCCACGACCGCCGCGGCCGAGGTGATCTGGATCGGTTGGCGACCGAGGATGCTCGGGCGGGAAAGATCGCTCAGGAATCCGTTGCTCGGGTCCCCGGCATTGCCCGACCGCATCGAACGCACCACGTCGGCAGTCGAGGAGCCGAGGTCGAGGGGGCCGTTGTCGCTGACCGCCAGGGAACGACCCTTGATGTTCTTTAGGACCTCGAATTGACCGACGGATGGGTCGACCAGAGTCGGCAGTCGCACAGCGAAATTGGCCTGCAGCTGCGAGCTGCTGGCGGGCAGGCCCAGGCTGTTGACCGAGAGGGGCGCCGGCAGGGCCGCTTGCTCGAATTCGCTGATCGTCAGGTCGAGGATCAAGCGCGAGCTATGGAACGCGCTGTCGATGGAGCTGATCCCGCCGTGGTTTTGGTCCACCAGCAGGCGTGCGTCGAAGGGCGTGACCGGTGGATTGCCGACCACCAGGCGGACCGAATCGTTCAGGGAGATGGAGTCCGCGTCGATCAGGTCGTCGAACTGGATCACCAGGGCAGAGTTCCGGGCCAACACGGAGAACGGCGGTGAGACGCCCAGGCCGATACCCTTCGGCGAGATCACTCCGAGGGATGCCTGGGAGGCCTGCACCAGCTGGTCGAAATCGTCGTCCGGATCGCTGGTGTTCTCCGCTTGGATGCGCAGCAGGGTCTTGCCGGTCAGCGGGCTGGCCGTCAGCGACCACTGGCCCGGCTCGTCGGTGATCGACTCCCCGATCACGATGTCCGGGTAGACCAGGCGCTCCACCCCGGTGCCGTCCGCGGTGTCGTAGATGTCGACCAGACGGCCCCAGTACAGCCGCTCGATACGCACCTGCTGACCGGCACCGCCCTGATGCGCGTCGACCAGATACTGAGCCCCGTTGAACAGGCCGGTCTGGCCGGGCTTTGCGTTGGGGGCCCCGATCTGCGAGGGCGCCTGGTCCGTGAGGCCGACCGGATCGGGCCCGCCGCAGGCTCCGAGCAGCCCGATGGGCAGGAGCCAGGCGAGGGCACGGAAAGACTTACCGGCCAGTTGGGGGGCGCCAGCCCCGAGGAGGGGCGAAGAACGCGAAGGCATGGCGGGAATCGAGAGAGGTAGCGGGGGCGGGCACCCCCATGGCCGGTCGGCGAGAGGCCGAGGGGCCATCCGAGCAGCATAGCCTCGGCTGGGCTCAGGGTTTCGGGCCTCCGAGCGGATCTGGCGGGGCGAGCAGGGCGCCGAGCCGCCGAGTTCTCGTCCGGGGCAGTCCCGACGGTCGGCCACCACCCAAGGGTTCCCTGGATCTCCGGCCGGCCCCTAGGGCCGGCGACCGCCCGCTCCCGGCGTGCCGATCGGTCGGGGACCCCTCCGAGGGCCCCGGACTGCGGGTCGGGGCGCGCCGCGAGCTGGGGAGCGGCCGGATCCGAGGGCGCGCCGTTGGCCGGCCCCACGCCGTCGCCCGGGGCCAACGGGACCACGGCCCGCGGAGTCCACGCAGAAGCCTGAGGGTCGGCCCATCCATCCCCAGGGGTTGCGCGAGGTCGGGCTCCGAACAGCCGACTCGAAATGCGCAGCGGTCGAACGAAACACCGGCGCTCGGGTTGCCTGGGGCCGGCCGCGAGCGGGCCCCGCAAGGGAGGGAGCGGGGCCTGCCTCACCCACGGAGCGCGGGGTTCGGCCTACCGGCAGTGCCGCCTCTCGAAGGCGGTGCTGGCCAGGGCGCGGGCCGCTGCTTGGCGCAGCCGGTTCCTCGGAGCGAGCCGTTGCCGGGCGCGGACCGGGCCCAAACTTGCCGGCCAGGGCCGGGACGGTCCGCTGCACCGGTCGTCCGCGCGTCCGCACCGCATCCGAGCTGGCCAGGGGGCCAAGGGCTGGACCGACGCCGAGCGGGTCCGGGGCCGCCGCCCCCGCCGCTCAACGCTGGGCGACCACGTACGTGACCCACGCGGGGCAGTTCTCCCCGCGGGAATCGATTTTGAAGGCCCCGTTGCCGCTGACCCCATCCGGGTCGGTGCCTTCCCAATAGCTGTCGACGCGGCTGAAGCCGGCATCCTTCAGGATGTCGATCACCTCCGGTAGGGTCCACAGCCGCCAGCAATAATCGTAGACGTTGTCGAGCCGGCTGCCGTCCTTGAACTGGAAGTGGATCGCGCAGTGGTAGAAGCCGGAGGCCGGGTGGTAGGCCTTCTGCTGCCAGATGTAGGTGAAGCCCGCGTCGATGCGGCGCTTTTCCTCCATCTCCTCGGCGGCTTCCCAGCCGCCGTAGATGTCGAACACGAACAGCCCGTCCTCGGCCAAATCGGCGTGCACGGACCGGAAGTAGTCGACCATCACCGCGCGCTCGGTGAAGATCATCCACGAGAAGTTCGGGGCGAAACGCAGGTCCGGACGGCGGCGCGAGGGCCGGCGCACATCCTCGGCATACAGCTCGGCACGGCGCTCCCATTCGGGGATGCCCGTGAAGTTGTGGCCCTTGCCCCACTCGATCGTGGCGGCGTCGATGTCGTAGCCCTCGGCGGTGTTCTCGCGGTGGCGGCGCAGCCAGGCGGAGACGAAGTACGCCGTGCCGCAGAAGTCTTCGCGCACGTGGCGCGCCTCGCGGCCGCGCAGCTTCTTGAACAGCTTGGACAGGAAGGCCGCGTCCACGCCGGGGCTCTGCACCGCCAGCTGGTAGAGCTCGTGGGGGTCGGCGCTCGCCGCGGTGTAGACCGCTTTGGCCGCGCGGGAGGGACCCCGTCCGCCCCCAGCCCGGGCCTTGGTGCGGCGCTGGCGCGGGCCGGAGCCAGCGCCGGCCTTGGGGGGCTTGCCCATGGCGCTGGAGGCTCCTGACCGGCTGGTCTTGGCGGTCTTGGGCGCCTCGGACTTCGACGGTTGAGACTTCGCTGCCTTGGAGTTCGATCCCTTGGAGTTCGATCCCTTGGAGTTCGATCCCTTGGAGTTCGATCCCTGCTTCTTCGACGCGGAATGCGCCTTGGACCCCGCGCCTATCCGGCGCGCGGGC
>JBILNK010000314.1:0-2951 GCA_044375105.1 Planctomycetota bacterium | reverse complement strand
CACGGCCAACAGGTGCGCCAACAGCCGCGCCAAGCCCTCGACCTCCTGCCGGGCATCCAGCGCATCGCCCTCGAAGACAGCGAGTCCTGCTGCGGCTCCGCCGGGATCTATTCCCTGCTGCGCCCCGACGCCTCCGCCGAGATCTTCGCCGCCAAAGCGCACAGCTTCCAAGCCTCCGGAGCCGACGCCCTGGTGACCGCCAACCCGGGCTGCCACCTGCAATTCCTGCAAGGCTTCGAGCGCCACGGCATCGAGGCCCCGGTCTACCACCTGGCCGAACTGGTCGACCGCGCCCTGCCCCCCTGAGTCTGCCAAGCGCTCCTCCTCGACAGGAAACCGATCCACCCAGTCACCCGCCGTCAGGGGTGGACGGCGCGTCAAGCAGGTCGTCTCTAATTGGATGGGGACAGCAGAAAAAGCAGGGGCGCTTCGAGTCCCTCCCGATCAGGAGCCGGCTGGGGCTGGGCTCAGGCGCAGGGTGGTGAGGAAGGGCAGCAGGGCGTCGGGCTGGGCGTCGAGTTTGGGCGCGAAATGGGCTTCGAGCAGTTGGCCCTGGTCGCCTTGGGTCAGGTTGATGCGGATCAGCTCGAAGGGCGGCTCGCCGGGGCGATAGCGTTCGAGGTGCACGTAGTCCGTCTCGTAGGGGCCGAAGGCGATCGTGCCGCGGCCCAGCAGGCCGTCGAAGCCGGACTTGCCGTCCTTTTCGAAGTTCTCGACACGCTTGGCCAGGGTTTCGCCGGAGGGCAGGCCGGAGAGGTCGAACTGGCGCTGGGCCGAGAGGGCCGCGCCGTAGCGGCCGATCAGCACCACGGTGGGCAGGGGGCCGTGCTCGCCGCTTTCGGGGCTGTCCGGGCCGGGCACCAGGCGCAGCCAGCGCTGCTCGCTGGCCAGGGCCTTGCCGCCGGCGTACAGGTAACCGAGGGGCAGGGCCCCCTGGTCGCCGATCAGCTCTTCGAAGAGCTGATCGCGCTCGCCGCTCTCGGCCCAGCGGCCGAGGTAGGAGATCGCCACGGCGATCGGCAGCACCAAAAGAATCAGGTTGCGCAGGCTGGCCAGGAGCGTGGCGCGCGGCACCTCGGGCGCGACGGGCCCTGCCGCGGGATCGAGCGGCGAGCCGACGCCGAGGGAGCCCGCGGCGGCGCCCGCCGCGCCCTCAAAGGGCGAGGAGGGCAGCGGCCGGGCTTCGCCGCCGCCGGGTTGTTTCGCGATCGGATCGACCATCGGGGGCTCCGCGGGGGTCAGCGGCCTTCCCAGACCGCGAAGGGTTCGAGGAAACGGCGCAACTCGGCCTCGTCGGCGCGCTGCTCGCCGCTGGAGAGCAGCTTGAGCAAGAGCGGCCGGCTGCGTTCCCCGGTCAGGTCGACCTCGAGGATCTCGAGCCGCCCCTGGGGCGCGAAAGGGCTTTGGTGCCCCTCGGTCACGTAGGCGATCGCGCCGACGCGGCGCCCTTGCAGCTCGATCTCGAGGGAACGCTGGCTGGCCTCCGCCTGCTCGCCGGACTGGAACACCAGCGGCTCGGGGACGCGGTTCACGTCGCCGCCCTCCGGCAGGCGCCAGAGCAGGGCCATCGAGCCGGTGCCGGCGGGTTTGTCGCTGGAGAACTCCTCCTGCAGCAGGATCACCTGCTGGCCGCCGAGGGCCTCGACCTCCTGCTGGTCCAGCTCGAGACCCTGCATCAGCCGGCGCACCAGCGGGCGCTGCGCCAAGGCGTCGAAATCGATCAGGGTGGCGCGGTAGCGCGGCGGCGGTTCCTGGCCGTAGGGCAGCACCTCGGCCACCACCGGCCAGGCCTTTTCGGGGCCGATCGAGCTCAGGACCTGATTCATGCCGAACCAGGTGGCAGCGATCAGCAGCGCCAGGCTCAGCAGGCAGCCGCCGCCGCAGCCCCAGATCCAGGTGGGCACGCCCCGGGGCGGGCCGGGTCGGGGTTCGGGGTCGGTCATCGAGGCGACGGTCGCGGTCGTGGGGAGGGGAGCATCGGAGGGCAGGCTTTCGACAGCGCCGGGGCCCCAGGTCGGCGGCCCTGGGCGGCCTGGGCCGGCCTTGGCTTCAATCCGTCCAAGCGTAGAAGCCCTGCCCGGATTTCTTGCCGAGCTTGCCTTCGGCCACCAGGCGCCGCAGCAGGGCCGGGGGCTCGAAACGCGGGCCGAGGGTCTTGGACAGGTACTCGGCGATCGCCAGGCGCACGTCCAGGCCGACCAGGTCCGTGAGCCGCAGCGGTCCCATGGGGAATCCATAGCCCAGGACCATGGCCTGATCGATGTCGGCCGCGCTGGCGACGCCCTCCTCGAGCATGCGGATGGCCTCCATGCCGATGGCGATGCCGAGGCGCGAGGAGGCGAAGCCGGGCCGATCCAGCACGGTGATCGGCTCCTTGCCGAGGCGCCGGCCCAGCTCGACGGTCGCCGCGACCGCCGTGGGGCTGCTCTGTTCGGCGCGCACGACCTCGACCAGCTTCATCAGGTGCACCGGGTTGAAGAAGTGCATGCCGGTGACCCGCTCCGGATGGCGCACGGCCCCGGCGATGGCGCTGAGCGACAGGGACGAGGTGTTGCTGGCCAGCAGCACGCCCGGCCCCAAACGCTCGCCCAGGCCGCCCAGGATCTTCTGTTTGAGGGCCAGCACCTCGGGCACCGCTTCGATGACCACGTCGACGCCCGGCGCGGCCGCCAGGGCGTCGGTGGCCGTCGACAGGCGCGCCAGGGCCCCGTCGCGCTCCGCGGCGGCGAGCTTGCCCTTCTCGACGCCCTTGTCCAAGTTCGCGCGCACCTTGACCAGCGCCCGGTCGAGGGCGCCCCGGTCCAGGTCGCACAGCACGGTCTCGAGGCCGGTCTGGGCCAGCACCTGCGCGATGCCGTGGCCCATGGTGCCCGCGCCGATCACGAGGGCGCGGCGAAAGTCCTTGGCTTGCATGGATTCGAAGGAAATCGAGGGGGAGCTGGGCGGGTCTG
>JBILNK010000313.1:0-2975 GCA_044375105.1 Planctomycetota bacterium | reverse complement strand
GGGTCCTGCGGCTCGAGCGCTTCGATGCGTCGCCAGAGCTCGTCTGCGCCGCGCTGCCAATCGGCGAGCGGGTTGTCGGCCACGAGGCCGGCGCTGTGCAGCAGCAGCTGGCGCGGCGTGATGCGCTCTTTGCCGTGGGCGCCGAAGGCCGGCCAGTCGGCGGAGACCGGCCGGTCGAGGTCGAGCCGGCCGCGATCGAACAGCAGCGCGACCGCGCTGGCGGTGGCCACCGGTTTGGTCAAGGAGGCCAGGTCGAAGCGCGCCTCCAAGACCTCGGGGGGAGCTTCTTCGCCCGGCGCGAGCGGCCGCCCGCGGGCGCGCCGGCCGAAGGCGCGCACGAACAGGTCGTCCGCGCCGCTCCCGACCCAGCACACGCCGCCCGGCACCTCGCCCGCCGCCAGCGCCGCGGCGAGGGCCGCTGCAAGCTCCGCTTCGAATTCCGCTTCGAAGGCGACCAGGGGCGCGGGCAACTCGCCGCGCAGCAGAGCGCCCGGCTCCCGGCCGCGCGCGGATCCCGGCGGCGCGGCGCGGCCCACCGGGCCCGAAGGGCCGCGCCGCGCTCCGGCGCAGCCGAGCCCCGCCGCGCCCATCCAGCCGGCCAGCAGGCGCAACAGGGCCCGGCGCTGTGCGAAGCGGGCACTCATGGCCGCCCAGGGGAGCGCGGCAGGCACCAGCGCCCATCGAGATGCCAGGTGGCGCCGCGGCCGGTGACCGCCGGCAGGGTGATCGCCAGCCCGTCCGCCGCCGCCAGCCCGAGCACCGCCATGGCCGCACCCTCGCGCGCCTGCGGGCCGAGGCGACGGTCCGTGGGGCTGCCGATCAGCACGCGCACGGTCGGATGGGCGTCGCGCGCGGCGCGCTCGATGGCCGCCACCAGGGCCAGGTTGCGCGCGCCGCCCCCGAACAGCAGCAGCTCGTCCGCGCCGCGGGCCGCCGCGGCGATGCGCCGGCCGATGGCCGCGCACAGGCTGGCCAGGGCATCCTCGGGCCCGAGCCAGGCCAGGCTGTCCAGCAGCTCCCAGCGCTCGTCGCCGGTGCCCAGCGAGCGCAGCGGGCCGCCGTCCGCGGCTCCGAAGGCGCGCTCGATCAGCGCCACGGCGCTGCAATGCTCCTGTCCGCAGGCAGCCGCTTGGCCCTCCGGATCGAAGTCGCGTCCGAGCCAGGCGCGTGCGGCCCCATCGAGCAGTTGGTTGCAGGGCACCACGTCGCCGCCGCTGACCGCCTCGAGCCCGCCGCCGGCCCCGGGCAGGCGCGTCAGGTTGCAGAAGCCGCCCAGGTTGATCACCGCCCGCGGGCGATCCCCGCGCAAGAGCAGCCAATCGGCCAGGGGCGTGATCGGCGCGCCCTCGCCGCCGGCGGCGCGGTCCACCAGCCGCAGATCGGTGACGATCGCGCAGCGCTGCGCGGCCAGCAGCGCGGTCGGATCGAACAGGGCAAAACTCGCGTCACGCCCGTGGTAGAGCGTCTGCCCGTGCACCGCGATCAAGTCCGGGGCCGGCAGGTCCGGGCGCGAGCCCAGCAGCTCGGCGTGCAGGCGGCCCAAGGCGGCGCCCAGACGCGCCAGGGCGCCGACCGGCAGCGGCTCCTGCCGCGCGGCCAGGGCCAGGGTCGTCGACAGCTCGCCGAAGCCGCAATCGGCCTGGCCCAGGACCCGCACGACCAGCTCCCGGCCGCGGCCCTGGGCTTCGATCCAGACCGCATCGAGGCCGTCCAGGCTGGTCCCGGACATGCAGCCGACGGCGATCCGCCGGCCATCCGCGCGCGGCGCGAGCCAGCTCGAGGGCGCGGACGAGAGCGAGAGCGAAGGCGGGTCAGAGGGCATGGTCGCAAGGCGCTCCTTCGGCGGGCCGGGATCTCAGCGGGGCTCAGGGCTGCGCGGCCCCGCGGGTTCCCCGGGCGAACGCGGCGCCCACCAGGACCAGCGTCCCCGCTCCGACCAGCGCATACCAGGGCCAAGCCAGATTGAAGCCCAGGGCTGGCGCAACGAAGCGCAGGAACAAGAGCAGCAGCAGCGCGGCCGCGAAGCCGGCCCCGGCGGCCCGGGCGTCCGCGCGCGGCGCCAGGCGCGCCAGCAGGAACAGGCCGAGCAGCAGGCCCGCGGAGAAGCCGGCCACCGCCAGGACCTCGCTGACCACGCTCTCGCTCTGCCCGCGGGCGAGCAGCGCCACCGCGATCTGCAGGGCCATGAACAGCAGCGTGAAGCCGCGCAGCAGGCGCAGCTCGCCACCCCGCTCGCCGCGCCAGGGCCGCCAGTAATCCGAGAGCAGCGAACCCGCAGAGGCGTTGAGGGAGCTCGACAGGGTCGACATGGCCGCCGCCGCGATCGCCGCGGCGAACAGCCCGAGCAGGCCGCTGCCGGCCGGCGCCGCGCGGGCCAGGAAAGCCGCCACGGCCTGATCGGGCGCCGGATCCAGGCCGGAGACCCGCGCCTCCGCGGCCAGGGCGACACCGAGGCTCAAGAACAGCAGGAACTGCAGGAACACCACCGGCCCGCTCCAGATCAGGGCGCGCGCGGCGGACTTGAGCTCCCCCGCCGCCAGGCAGCGCTGGACCATCATCTGGTCGGCCCCGTGGGTGCCCATGGTCAACACCAGACCGCCGATCAGGCCGGCGGCGAAGTGGCGCGGATCGCCCAGCCAATCGCCGCCCTGGAACAGGCGCAAACGCCCGGATTCGCGCGCGAAATCGAGCATCTCGGCCAGGCCGCCGGGCAGGGCTTCGAGGGCCCAATAGAGCGCCAGGACGCCGCCCAGCAAGTACAGCAGGCCCTGCAAGCAATCGTTCCAGACGATCGAGGCCATGCCGCCGAGCGCCGTGTAGGCCAGGGTCGCCAGGGACATGCACAAGAGCGCCGCGACGAAAGAAACCCCCAGGAAGCGCTCCAGGGCCGCCGCGGTCAGGAACAGCCGCAGCCCGTCGCCGATCGTGCGCGTCAAGAGGAAGGTGCCCGCCGCCAGCCGCCGCGTGCCGCCGCC
>JBILNK010000019.1:0-37270 GCA_044375105.1 Planctomycetota bacterium | reverse complement strand
GCGCGCTGCTGCTGGCGCTGCTGGGAGCTTGCGCGGAGCCGGCGCGGCCGGAGTTGCTGGTGATCACGGTGGATACGCTGCGGGCGGATCGGGTCGGGGTGGAGCGGGCGCCAGAGTTGGCCGGGTTGGCGGCGCGGGGCACGCGCTTCACCCACGCTTCGACGCCGCGGGCCAAGACCACGCCGGCGCTGGCCAGTCTGTGGACCGGGCTGTTGCCGGCGGAGCATGGGGTGCGGGACTTGGACACGCCGCTGGCGGCGGAGGCGGACACGTTTGCGGAGGCGCTCGGGCGGGCGGGGTATGGCACGGCGGCGATCGTGGGCAACTTCGTGTGCGTCGATCGGCGCAGCGGCCTGGGGCAGGGCTTCGAGGTCTATGTGGAGGACCTGCCGAGCGCGGGCGGCATCCCGGAGCGCATCGGCGCTTCGCTGACCGACGGGGCCTTGGCGGCCTATGGCCTCGGGCCCGGGTCCGCGGACGGCGCGGCGCCGCGCGAGACGCTGTTCGAGGCCGGGCGGCCGAGCTTTTTGTGGCTGCACTACATGGACCCCCACGGGCCCTACACGGCGCCGGAGCCGTTCCGCGCGCGGGCCGAAGCGATGCGCGGCCGCGGCGAGGCCCTGGACCCGAGGGCGCTGGGGCCGCGGGCTTGGCTAGCCGAATACAACGTGCCCGCAGACGCGCGGCTGGCCGAGGGGCGCATCGACGCGGGGTATGTGCGCGCCCTGTACGACGCCGAGGTGGCGTACGTCGACGGGGAGATCGGGCGGCTGCTGGCGGGACTCGAGGGCGCCGGGCGGCTCGATCGCACCGCGATCGTGGTCAGCGCGGACCACGGCGAGAGCCTGGGCGAGAATCAGTATTGGTTCGAGCACGGCCGCAACGCCTACGAAGCCACCTGCCGCGTGCCGCTGATCGTGGCCTGGCCCGCGGGTTTCGCCGGGGGGCCGAAGCCCGGGGTGCAGCACGGCGACGTGAGCCTGGTGGACGTGGCGCCGACGCTGCTCGGGCTCCTGGGGCTGCCGGCGCTGGTGCCACCCCAGGCGGACACCGGCGCCCTGCCGCGGGGCCGCGATCTGTCCAGCGAATGGCGCCGGGGCTCGGGGGGCGCGCCGGCCGTGCACGGCGAGAAGGCCGAGGGCTATGAACTGGCCGGGGCCGTGCTGCTCTCCAGCGTGCGCCAGGGCGATTGGAAGCTGGTGCGGCGCTCGGCCTTCGAACAGCCCCTGGGGGCCGGGCCGCGGGCGCCGCGGGCGGTGGGCGAGGAGCTGTACGAGCTCGGATCGGATCCGGAGGAAGCGCGCAACCTCTTGGCCGAGGGCCAAGCACCGGACGGCGAGGGCGCGGCGCGCCTGGCGGGCCTGCGCGCGGCCCTCGAGCCGGTGCTCGGGGCCAGCCTCGATCCGGGGCGCGCCGCGCTCTGGCTCGAGCGGCGCGAGCGCGCCCGCGCGCGCATGGAGCCCGGGGACGCCGAGCTGCTGCGGCGCCTTGGGTACCTGCGCTGACGGGCTGAGAAAAAATCGTCTCGGGCAGCGGGCGATCGCAATCTGGCGGGCGGTCGCCAGGTACCCGCCGCTGGCGCTGGTGGGCCCCTGCCGGCCAGACGCCGTTCCGCTGCCGATCGCCCGCTCGTCGCTGCATCGACCTCACAGCCCCGACCTCGCTCCCGGCAGCTCCCCCGAGCTCGCTGCCCCCCCCCAAGTCGCTGCCCCTCGCTCCCGGCCCGCCGCGCGCGGCCGGGCGATTGAATTACCCCGCTAGGACTCGAACCTAGAATAAGTGGACCAAAACCACTTGTGTTGCCGATTACACCACGGGGTAAGAGGGCGGCCCTTATAGCCCTGGGGCGCCGGGGGAGTCAAGCTTGGCCGGGATTCCAGGGCGGCCCGTGGGTTCGCTGGCGGCGGCTGGGGTGGTTTTGGAGCGCGCCGCGGCCGGGGGCCGGAGGAGCGGGCGACAGCAGGGGCCGAGCGATGGGCGGACGGGCTCGCAGCGCGGAGCGCGAGCGCGCATGGGGCGCGGCGCCGGTGGGACCCGGCGCGCCCAAGGTCGGTCTAGCGCGAAGGCCGCAATGCGAGCGGCGCCAAGGGACTCCGGGAGGGCGCGGCGAGCCGCGGCCCGCAGGGCGGAGCTCCGGCGCAGCTCCCACGGCGCTCCGGCGCCGCGCCGGCGGAATTCGGACCCGATCCGGCGCTGCTCCGGCCTCGTTTCAGGCCGGCTGCAGGTCCGGGAGCTCGCCGAGGCGGCCATCGCTGGCGCGCAGCACCAGCTCGAGGGCCGTGTGCAGGGCGAACTGGCGCACGCGGTCGCGGTCCCCCACCGGGAAGACCTGGCGCCGGGTGAAGGCCAGGGCGCGGCTGGCGATGGCGAAGCAGACCGTGCCCTCGGGCGCGAGGGCGTCGCCGCCGCCGGGGCCCGCGTAGCCGGTCAGGGACACGGCCCAGGTGGCGCCGGTGCGCTCGAGGGCGCCGCGCGCCATGGCGGCGGCGACCGCGGGGCTGACCACGCCTTCGGCCTCGATCAGCGCCGCCGGCACGCCCAGGCTCCTGGTCTTGGCGGCCGGGCTGTAGGCCACGAAACCCTCGAGCAGCACGGCGCTGGCGCCGGGGACGTCGGTCAGGCGCGCGGCCACCAGACCGCCGGTCACGGACTCGGCCAAGGCCAGGCTCTGGCGGCGGTCGCTGAGCGCCATCACCAGGGCCGCCTCGAGGCTCGGGTGGCCTTCGGCCAGGAGCCAGCGCGCGAAGCGCTCGCGGAAGGCGGCGGCGCGCGCTTCGAGCCGCGCGGGATCGGCGCTCGAAAGGTGCGCCACCAGCAGGCCCTCCTTGGCCGAGACGCCGAGCAGCGGATCGGCGTCGCGCTCCATCCACTCGCCGCACTGGTCGGCGAAGGTCGATTCGGGCAGGCCGCCCAGCAGGAATTCGCGGCGCCCGCGCTCGCGGCCGCCCAGGGCGCGCGCGAGGCGCGGGGCCAGCTCGGCCTCCCACATGCCGGCCAGCTCGCGCGGCGGGCCCGGCAGAGCGGCCAGCAGGTGGCCGCGGGCATCCCTGGCCAGGAAACCGGGCGCCGTGCCGCGGGCGTTCTTGAGGAGCTCGGAGCCGGCCGGCGCCAAGGCCTGGCGGCGGTTCGATTCGGCGGGCTCGAGGCCGCGGCGCCGGAAGCGCTCGACGATCGCGTCCCAGGCGCTCGGGTGGTACTCGAGGCCTACGCCGAGCACCGCAGCGGCGGCGTCGCGGGTGCAATCGTCGAGGGTCGGGCCCAGGCCTCCCGAGAGGATCACCAGCGCATGCCGCGCGAGCAGCTCGCGCAGGGTGCGCTCGAGCTCCGCGGGCTGGTCCCCCACCAGGCGCACCTCGGCCACCTGCACGCCGAGCGGCGCGAGGGCGCGGGCCAAAAACGGGCCGTTGAGGTCGGGATGGGCGCCGCGCAGGAGCTCGTCGCCGCTGGCGACCAGGGCGGCGCTGCGCTCGCCGAAGGGAGCCGTCATTGGCCTCCCGCGGGCGCCGGCTGGCGCGCTTCGCTGCGGCGCTTGACCAGCGTGCTGGTCCACAGGCCGACCTCGAACAGCAGGCACATGGGGATCGCCATCATGGTCTGGGTGTAGGGGTCGGGCGGCGTCAGCACGGCCGCCACCACGAAGGCCCCCAGGATGAAGTGCCGGCGATAGCTGCGCAGCGTCTGGACCTCCACCAGCCCCACGCGCGTGATCGCGGTCATGATCACGGGCAGCTGGAAGACCAGCCCCAGGCCGATGCACAGGGTCATCAGGAACGAGAAATAGCTGGAGGCTTTGAACTGCGGAAGGGAATCCTCGAGCGCCCCGGAATTCAGGAAGTAGATCCCGTAGGGCACCATCAGCAGGTAGCCGAACAGCACCCCCACCAGGAACAGCACCACCGAGGCGGGGAAGTAGGTCAGCACGGCGCGGCGCTCGTTCGGATAGAGGCCCGCGGCGATGAAGCCCCACAGCTGCCAGAGCAGGAACGGCCCGCCGCCGAGCAGCGCCAGGAAGGTCCAGGCCTTGAGCTTGGTCAGGAAGTCCTCGCCGATGTCGGTCAATTGCCAGCCCACCAGCACCGGGTCGATCAGCACCTCCTGGCCGTTGCTGAGGGTGCGGAAGTAGGTGTCGCGCGGCAGGTTCGGGTCGGCGGCGAGCTGGCGCTCGCGGATCTCGAACAGGTCCCGGTTGAGCTTCGTGACGGCGAATTCGAGCGGCCGGTTGACCAGGCGCTTGCTCTGCTCCCCGAACCCGTAGGCCACCAGGAAAACCGCCAGAATGATCAGCAGGCCCTTGATCAGGCGCTGGCGCAGCTCGTCCAAGTGGTCCCCGAGGCTCATGCGCGAGGCCTCGATCGGGTCGGGGGCTTCGGGTTGCGCCATCGGCAGGATCCTCGCGGCCATCTTAGGGCCTGAACCGTGGCCCCGGAAATGCGCGCGGGAGCGGCGCTGGTGGCGCCGCTCCCAAGCTGGGTCCAGTCCCGGCCCAGGCCTCTCGGCCCGTTTCCGGGGTTCGCTTTCGGATCTAGACCATCGGCAGGATCTAGAATTTGAAGGCGTTGCGCAGCTCGTTGTAGCTGACGATCGCGACGCCCTGGGCTTCCGCTTCGCTGTAGACCGGCAGCTGGCTCGGCTTGAGCGGCTCTTCGAGGGGCTCGCCTTCGGCGTCGGTGAACAGGTCGCCGCCCAGGATCAACAGGTTGGTGTTCTGGTCCAGGCGGTCCTGCACGGTGATGCCCATGTTGGCCAGCACCAGGCGCAGCTCGGCTTCGCTGAGGGCCCCGGCGAAACGGCCCGCCAGCACCGCGTTGCGCGGGCCGCTCGGGTCGAACAGGGTGTTGAACAGCACGTCGCCGGGCACGATTGGGTCGAAGCTGTCGGTCAGCTCGGTGATCTCGATCTTGGCCATGCCGGCTTCGACCTGCACCACCAGGGCCTGGCCCTTGATGTGCTTGGAGAGCCCGCCGCCGGAGCGGATCGTGAAGCGCAGGCCTTCGGTCAGACGCTGGGTCGAACCCACGTCGATCCAGCCGATCGGCAGGTTCTTGGAGACCGACAGGACGCGGGCGTCGGCGGTCTCGGCGGCTTCGCCCTTCAGGAAGCCGAGCTTGCCGTTGGCGCTCTTGAGGGTGGCCTGCAGGTAGGCGATCTCACGGTCCTTGTCGCGGCCCAGCTCCTCGAGGCTGCGGCGCACGCCGCGCAGCTCTTGGTCGAGCTCGTTGTTCTGGGCCTCGGCGGCCGCCAGGCGGTCCTGCAGCTCGCTGGCGCGCTCTTCGCCGTTGGCCTGCTCGTCGCGCAATTGATTGCGCAGGTCGGCCAGGCTCTTGTCCTTCTCGGCCAGGTCGCGCGAGCGCGCGCTGCGCTCGGTCTCGAGCTCGCTCTTGAGGCCGGCCAGCTCGTTGCGCAGCTGGTCGATCTGGTCGACCAGCTTGGTGCGCTCGGCGGCGATCGCCGGCAGGGCGGCCTGGAAGTTCTTGACGTCCGCGGGCAGCTCCGGGAACACGCTGCGCAGCTCGGTCAGGCCGGTCTTGGCCAGGTCGACGTTGACCGTGCGGGCCAGGTCGTTCGGATCGAAGAAGCCGAGCAGCTCGGAGGAGGCGCGACGCTTGTCGTCCATCTCGAGCAGCTTGGCTTCGGCCGCGACGCGCTTGGCCTCGGCCTCGGCGACGCGGGCCTTCTCCTTGGACAGGTCGTCCTGGGAGACGTAGCCGAAGAAGATCGCCACGAAGGCGAACACCAGGGTGACGATCAGCCAGATCAGGCTGACGCGGGCGGCTCCGCGGTTGGCGCGCATGCGTTGGACCTCGGGGAAGGTACGGGGGGGTGCTGCTGAGGGGATCGTGCGGGGAGCGCTGCCTCGCGGGCGGGTCGGCTCCGGGGGGAGCCGGCCGGCACAGCCAAGCGGAGCGCCCGGGAGGCGGCGCAGCCAGGGGCGCGGGCGCTCGCGGGCGCTGGGCCCGCGCGGCGCCGGGGCGTGGCGGGGGCCTGCCGGGGCACAACACGTTGGGCGACCAGGGGGGTCCGGCGCGCCCGCGTGCGGGGCCTCTAGATACCGCCGGGGCCGGGGCCGAGCAAGGCCCGAGGGGCCCCGCGGTCGGCTTCCAAGGGCGGCGACGGCTCCCCTAACCGCCATGGGCCCCTCGGCTACAGGTGCGGGCCGTTCCCGCGGGGCCCGTAGCATCGAGCTGGGGCGCTCGGCGGCGGCCGCGCCTCCGCAGGCCGAGGGCGCGCGCGCCGGCAACCGGCCGCGATCGCGTCAACGGTGCGCGGCCCCGGCGCCTCGAAGCCCCGCGGCCCGCACGCCCGTCACCATCGAACCGTAGCCCCCCCATGCTCACCCCCACACCCCCGCCCCACGGCCCCCGCCGGTGCCCGCTGATCGGCGTCCTGGGCGGAATCGCCTCGGGCAAGTCGGCGGTGGCGCGGCTGCTGGCGGGCGCCGAGGGCCGCTGGCTGTCCGCGGACGCCCTGGCCCATGCCGCCCTGCTCGAGCCCGAGGTGGCGGCCGAGGTGCGCCGGCGTTTCGGCGCCGAGGTCTTCGGCGCGGACGGCCAGCCCGATCGGGCCGCCCTGGCGCGGCGCGTGTTCGCCGACGCCGAGGGACGCCGGGCCCTGGAAGCCCTGATCCATCCGCGGGTGCGCGCGGCCCTGGCGGCCGGCATCGACGCCGCGCGGGCGGCCGGGGCCCCGCTGGTGTGCCTGGACGTGCCGCTGCTGCTCGAAAACGACGCCGAGCACGGGCTGGCGCGGGCCTGCGACCTGCTGCTGTTCGTCGATGCGCCCCTCGAGCAGCGCGAGCGCCGCGCGACACAGACCCGCGGCTGGGCGCCCGGGGAGGTCCTGCGCCGCGAGGCGGCCCAGTGGCCGCTCGAGAACAAGCGCGCGCTGGCCGATCTGGTCCTCTGGAACCACGGCGAATTCAGGGATCTCGAGCGCCGCAGCGCGCGCCTGCGCGCGCTGCTGGTGGGCGGCTGAGCGAGCGCTCGGGAGCTTGCGACCCAGCCGGGCCCGGCCGAGCCTAAAGACTTGGGCCTCGATTCCGCACGGACGGCGGTCCGGTCGGGGGGCACGCTCGGGTGCAACGCCTCGGCGAGCCTCGCCGAGCGGACCGCGAAGCCCCAGAGACCGCCTGTCATCGGGCCCGCCTGTCATCGGGCCCGCCCGGCGTCGGGCTCGCAGGTCGAGCCCGCAGCCGGGGCCCGTCGGCCGCGCTCGCCGCCCGGCGGCGGCGGCCCGGGCGCTGCGCGGATGGCGAGGGAGCGGGTCGGAGCGCGGCTGGGCCGGGCGCCCGCCGGCTTTGATCCACCGCCGGCCCCGAGGCACAATCCCGCAGCCTCCCGCAGGGGCGATCCGCGGCCCGGGCCCCGCGTTGGGCTGCGCGCCGAGCCCCCCGGGCTCGCCCGGCCCGCAGGGGCCCGCCGAGCCACCCAGCGCCGCCCGGAGCGCCCCCTCGGCGCCGGCGGCCGCCTTGCCCGCGCCGGACGCTCGGCCGCTGCTCCAGCCCCGCGCCGCCCGCCGTGGGAAACCGACCGAAGCCCCGGCCCCCCGAATCCCCCCGTCCCCTCCAAGGCACTCCCCGTGCACAAGAAGCGCAATCGCCCCCCGTTCAAGCCTTTCGGCCGCAAGCACCAGCCGCCGGGCGCCGGCTTGGGCCTCGAGGATTCCGGTTCCGTGCAGCTCGAGAGCCTGCCCGCGGACCTCGACGAGTCCGCCATCGCCGAGCTCAAGGCGGCCCTGCCGCGCGCCGGCCGCGGCGAGCCCGAGCCCGTGCGCTACCTGGAGCTGGTCGGCCGCAAGCTGCCGGAGCTGATCGAGCTGGCCGAGGACGACGAGGTCGATCTGGGCGGCGCCAAGCGGCGCGTCGACGTGCTCTGGCGCCTCGCCACCGACCTGATCGAGCGGCGCACCCCGCTGATCGCCCAGGGCTGCCTGGAGGTGCTCGGCGACGACGTGGCCTTCCTGCGCACGCACCACGCCTCCTACCTGCCCACCGAAGAGGACGTGTTCGTGCCGCGCTCCCTGGTGCAGGGCCTGGGCCTGCGCACGGGCATGACCCTCGAAGGCCCGATCCGGCCGCCGCGCGAAGGCGAGCAGCAGCTGTGCCTCGAGCGCATCGAGAGCCTGGATGGCCGCCCGCCCGAGCACCTGGCCTCGCGCACGCCCTTCAAGGAGCTGACCCCGCTCTATCCGAACCGGCGCCTGCTGCTCGAGGGCACGCGCCAGAATCCGATGGAGATGCGCATCGCCGACCTGATCACCCCGATCGGGCGCGGGCAGCGCGGCCTGATCGTGGCCCCGCCGCGCACCGGCAAGACCGTGCTGCTGCAGCAGATCGCCAACGCGATCGTAGAGAATTCGCCCGATTGCCACCTGATCGTGCTCCTGATCGACGAGCGTCCCGAGGAGGTCACCGATTTCGAGCGCAACCTGGCCGGCGGCAACCGCGAGGTGGTCAGCTCGACCTTCGACGAAACCGCCGCCCGGCACCTCAAGGTCGCCACCATGGTGATCCAGAAGGCGCGCTCGATGGTCGAAGCGGGCCACGACGTGGTGATCCTGCTGGACTCGATCACGCGCCTGGCGCGCGCCTCGAACCAGGAGGCCCCCAGCGATGGCAAGCTGCTCTCGGGCGGCATCGAAGCGACCGCCTTGCAGATGCCCAAGCAATTCTTCGGCTCGGCCCGCAACATCGAGAACGGCGGCTCGCTGACGATCCTGGGCACGGCCCTGATCGAGACCGGCTCGAAGATGGACGAGGTCATTTTCGAGGAGTTCAAGGGCACCGGCAACATGGAGCTGGTGCTCGACCGGCGCCTCTCCGACCGACGCATCTTCCCGGCCATCGACATCAACCGCTCCGGCACCCGCAAAGAGGAGCTGCTGTTCACCAAGCAGGAGATCGAGCGCGTCTGGATGCTGCGCAAGGTGCTCAACGAACTCGACCCGGTCGAGGCCATGGAGATGCTGGTGCAAAAGATGCGCCGCACCAAGGTCAACGCCGAGTTCTTGATGACGATCGGCGGCTGACCCTTCGGATCCGCAGCGCCCGGGGGTGCCGCGCCGGGCCCTCGATCGGTCTGTCAGCAGTCCGATCGAGGGACCGAATTCCCAGCGCCCCGGCCCGCGGGGGCCGCCGCGGAGCCCGGGCACGCACGCCGGCGCGCTGCTCAATCGGCGCTCAATCGGCGCTCGGGGGCGGGAAGGGGCGGGCGAAGGTGCGCACCTGGTGGAAATCGCGCACCGCCGGGGGCAGGGCGGCCCGGGAGCGGGCCAGCGCTTCGAGGCGGTCGAGGGCCAGCAGCAGCCAGGTCAGTTCGTCGCGCTGGTCGCGCTGGTAGGCGTCCAGGGCATAGCGGTAGAGCACCTCGAGGTGGCGCTGCTCTTCGGCGGGATGGTCGAGGAACTTCCACTGCAGCAGGAGCAGGTTGCGCTCGATCACGGCGCGCACGAACTCGGATGGGATGCGCTTCTTGATCGTGCTGCGATGGTGGTGCTCGACCAGCGCGGCGGCCACGTAGCGCACGCTGAGGCCGCGACGCCAGGCGCACAGGCCTAGGTCCGTGTCCTCGTGGTAGAAGGGCTCGTAGAGCGGATCGAAGCCCTGGGCCAGGAAGTCGTCGCGCCGCAGCAGCAGAGCCCCGCCCACGCCGTAGGCCACCGGGAACTCGCCCTGTTCGAAGCGCTGGGCCTGGCCCTCGAGCCCGCGCTGGCGCACGAAGTGCAGCTCCTGGCGCTGGTCGATCTCCATCACGGACTCGATGCGTTCCGCGTCGCCGTGCAGCAGGATGCGCGGCACGGCGCTGTGCACCTTGGGGTCCCCGAGGGCCGCGATCAGCGGCTCGAGGAAACCCGGGCGCACGCGGATGTCGGGGTTCATCAGGAACAAGAGCCCGCGGCCGGCGGCCAGGGCCCCGGCCCGCGCCGCGCCGGCGAAGCCCAGGTTGCGCGGATTGACGACCAGCCGCGCCCAGGGGCAGACCTCGGCGGCGAAGGGCGCGAGCTGCCCGCTGCCCGTGTCGTCCACCAGCACGAGCTCGTCGCCCGCGGCGCGGCGCAGGAACTCCTGGTGCAGCACCGGCAGGTGCCGGGCCAGCATGTCCGGGTCGAACAGGCTCGGCATGACCACGGAGACCGGCAGGGTCATCGGGACGCTCCTCCCCCGCCGTCGGCGGGGCCGGGCGCTCCGGGCTGGCCCAGCCGGTTCCACTCGGCCAGCCGCCGGCCGGCGGCGCCGGCCAGCCAGCGCCGCGCGCCGCCGCCCAGCTCCGCGGAGGCCGCGGCCATCTGCTCGCGCCGCCAGGCCAGCTCGCGCTCGATCTCGGCCAGCCCGGCCTCCAGTTCCGCGAGCAGGCTGGGCCAGGAATCCGCGCCGGGTCGCGCCCCGGGGAGCCCTGGCGAGCCCGCTCCGGGCTCACCCAGCGCGCCGGCCGCCGGACCGCGGCCGAGCACAGCGCCCAGGCGCCCGAGCAGATCCGCGGAGCGCAGCGCGGCCTGTTCGATCGCCCGGCGGGCCGCCTGGGCCTCGCCCTGGGCGGCGCTGAGGCTCGAGGCCAGGGCCTGGCGCTCCTGTTCCTCCAGGGCCGCGGCGCTCAGGCGGCTTTGCAGCTCGGCCAGGTGCCGGGCGATGTCCTTGGAAGCGGCCTCGCGCTCCCCCAGGGCGCGCTCGAAGTCCTGCACCTGGCCGCGGCGCCAGACCAGCTCCGCCTCGCGGGAATCGACCTCGCCCTTCAGCCAGTCGCGCTCCTTTTGCAGGGCGGTCCATTGGCCGCGCAGCCAATCGCGCTCGGACTCGAGGCCGGCCATCTGGCCCTTGAGCCAGTCGCGCTCGCGCTCGAGGCCGACGATCAAGCCGTCCAGCCATTCGCGCTCGCGGCGCTTCTCGGCGTCGAGCTGCTCGACCTGGCGCGCGCGGCCGGCCAGCTCGGCCGAGCGGCTCTCGAGCTCCTCGCGCAGATAGCGGTTTTCGCGCTCGAGATGGCCCTCCGCCGACTGTCGGCCCTGCAGGGCCGAGCGCAGGTGCTCGAGCTCGGCCGCCTGGTCGCGCAGCAGCTCCTGGATGCGGCTGCGCGGGCCGAAGGCGCCCGCGAGCAGCTCGGGGGCCGGCTGGGGCGCGAGCCCGAATAGCCCGCGCAGGCGCTCGAGGCCCGCCAGGCTCTGGGCGAACAGGTCGCGCAGGGGCAGCGCGGAAAGATCGGCGTGGCGCTCCGCCAGGGGCCGAAGGTGCGGCAGCTCGCGGCTCCAGCCGAGGTCGCGGCGCGGCGGCGACGCGGCGATCAGGCTCCGGTACTCCGCCAGCAGCTCGTCGGCCTGCTGGGCCGAGGTCTTGACCGCGGGGATGCCGCGCTGGAGCCGCCCGTACAGCTCGGGCTCGTCGAGCAGCCGCGCCAGGGTGGCGGCCAGGTCCTCGGCGTCGCCGGGCTCGAACAGGAGGCCGTCGACGCCGTCCCGCACGCTCTCCGGCAGGGCCCCCACGCGGCTGGCCAGCACCGGCCGCCGCGCGGCGAAGGCCTCGCGGATCACCAGCGGTTGGTTCTCGACCCAGATCGAGGGCACCACCAGGAGGTCGAGACGGCTGAGCACGGCCGGCAGCTGGCTCGGCTCGTAGGCGCCGTTCCAAGCCGCGCCCAGCTCGCGGGCGCGTTGCTCGAGCGACGCGACGAAGACCCGATCGGTCGAATCGCCAAACAGTTCGAGCGCAAGCCGCCCGCGCCGCGCCGTATCCGCCTGCAAACGCGCAAAGGCCTCGAGCAGCACATCGACGCCCTTGTGCTTGGTGGCGCTGCCGACATAGCCGAGCACCAGGGCCCGGCCGACCGGATTCGGCGCGGGCAGCTCGGTCAGCCCGCGCACCTCGATGCCGTAGGGCAGATGGCGGATGCGCGCGGGATCGAGGCCGCCGGCGGCCAGCTGCCGGGCCAGGAACTCGGTGGGCGCCAAGATGCGCTCCAGCCGGCCGAAGACCTGGGAGCGGCGCAGATCGAGGTCGTAGCGCCGCACCAGGGCCGCCTCCCACTCGGCGACCGGCAGGGGCCCCTGCTCGGGCTGGCCCGCGAGGATCGCGGCCAGCCCGCGCGCCGCCTCCGGCGCCAGCATCTCCGGGCGCACACCCAGCTGGTAGTCCCCGAGGCCCGGCTGGCGGTTGAGCCAGCCGAGGGCCAGGTCGCAGCGGGTGCACTGGGCCGGCTGGCCGAGGGTCGCGCAGCGCTCGAGGTCGGGCCGCAGCAGGCTGATGCGATGGCAGATCGGAAAGTAGTCGTGGGCCGTGTAGAGCGTCGGGATGCGCCGCTCGAGGGCCGCTTCGATCAGCCCGAGTCCGAGCTTGACCACGTGCTGGAAGTGCACCACCTCGGGCTGCTCGCGATCGAGGAACTGCCCGAAGCGTTCGGCCAGGCCGGGCGGATCCAAGGCCTCGGCGGGGTCCTTGGGATCGCGCAGGCTGTTGAGCCAGTGGAGCGCGAACCCCTCGCGTTCCTGGCGCCGCAGGGCCCGGTCCGGCAGCCCCCGGTCGCGGCACAGGGCCAAAACCTCGACGCGCTCGCCCCGGGCCGCCAAGGCCCGGGCCAAGCCAAGCGTGTAGGCCTCGACCCCCGCGAGCTCATGGGGGGGGAAGCCATGGACGACCAGGCAAATGCGCATCCGGTCCCAGAGCATATCCTGGGCGACCCGGGTCGGCCGATGGGTGGCGACCCGGTGCCAGAATCTTTCCCCCCCGAGCCCATCCCGCGGTCGCCCCCCAGCGCTCCCCATGCGAGTTCTCCAAGTCAATACCTTTGCCGATCGAGTCGGGGGGGCCGAGGTCTATCTGCACGACCTGAGCGCTCGTCTGCGGGAGGCGGGCCACATCGTGGGCCTCTTCGCCAGCAGCTCCGCCGCATCGACGAGCACGCCGGAGGCGCGGGTCGTACGTCGACCGGACTGGGACGGCGGCGCGCTGCTCAGCGACGGACCGCTCGAGTCCGCTTTCGTCGAGTTCTGCGGTGAATTCAAACCTGACCTGATCCACCTCCACAACCTGCACAGCTTCTCGGTCACGCTGGTCGCGAGGCTAGCGCAACTGGGTATTCCAACCGTCCAGACCATCCACGACGCGGGGCTTCTGTGCGCCAATTCGTGGCTGGTGCATGGCGACGGCCAAGTGTGTGAGGGGGGTGTCGGAGCCAAATGCGCCCAGCACAGCTGTGAACGGAACTACCCCTACGATGGCAGGATCCTGACCTCGACACGCTTGCGGGCCGATGCGCTCCGCCGAACCTGCGAAGCCTGGATCGCACCGAGCGTCTTCTTCCAGGGCCTAGCGGCTCGCCACGGTCTCGAGCCCGTCCACAGGATTGCCTATTCCTGCAGCAAGGTCCGCCCGCCTCGAGAGCGCCGACCTTCATCCAAGCGCATCCTATTCGCCGGGCGACTGGTCCGCGAGAAGGGCATCGAATTCCTGATTCGGGCCTGGCCAGAGGTGCTGTCTGCGCACCCGGACGCGGAACTCTTCATCGCCGGCGATGGGCCCCTGCGGGAGTCGCTGGTTGCTCTTTGCGGCGATCTGGGGCTCGACGCCGCTCGGATCCTTCGCGGGAAGGTTCCGCACGCTGAAATTGATGGCTTGATGCTGGAATCCTGCGCCCTGGCCCTGCCTTCCATCTGGGTCGAGAACTCCCCCCTCTCCTGCTACGAGTCTTTGCAGGTCGGGCTGCCGATGATCGCCAGCTCCATCGGCGGGTTGCCGGACTTGGTGGTTCCGGGTCGCACGGGATGGCAAGTCCCTGCAAGAGACCAGCAGGCTCTGTCATCCGCGATGATCTCAGCGCTCGACCCCGCGGGGCCGTGGATGGACCTACACCGCGGTTGTCTCGAAATGGCCGCTAGCCTGACCCCAACACGCCATTTCGAGGCGGTCTTGGCCGTCTACCGTCAGGCCCAAGAAAGGGGCACTTCTCACCGACTTGCCATCGACACGGACCTGATCGCGTCCGCAGATGGCCTGCTACAGCAATTTTCCCGCGTCGAAGGCTGGGCCCTCGACATGAAAAAGCACATCGAATACCTGGAGGGCATCGGCCGGGCGGATCAGCCGGTCAAGAGCTTTGCCCGGCACATGAAGTTCTGGCTCAAGTCGAAGCGGCCCCAAGGGTGACGGCCTGAGCGACGATCGACTCGGGCTGCGCCCGAGCCGATCGCGCCTCCGCCCGTCAGCCCATCCAGGCGCCGCCGTTGAGGTCCAGGGCTTGGCCGGTCAGGCCGCGGGCTTCGTCGGAGAGGGCGTAGGCCGCCAGGGCGGCGACCTCCTCGGGGCTGGCCATGCGGCCCAGGGGCACCTGGGCCATGGCGCTGGCCTTGGCCTGTTCGAAGCTCTGGCCGGTGGCGGCGGCGAAGCCTTCGATGCCCTGGCGGGCCATGTCCGTGTCGACCCAGCCGGGGCACAGGGCGTTGACCTGGATCGCCTCTGGGGCCAGCTCCATGGCCAGGGAGCGGGTCAGCCCGAGCAGGGCCGCCTTGGAGGCGCAATAGCCGGTGTAGCCGCCGACGCCGATGCGGGCCAGGATCGAAGCGATGAACAGCAAGTGCCGCGGGCCCGGGCCGGGGGCCAGGTGCTCGAGGGCCGCGCGGGCGCTCTGGTAGGAGCCGAGCAGGTTGGTGCGCACCAGCTCCTCGAAGCGGTCCTGGGGGCCGTCCTGGTTGGGGCCGCCGATGCCCGCGTTGGCCACCAGGGCGTGCAGGGGGCCGAAGCCGCGGGCGGCCGCTTCGACCCCGGCGCGCACGGCGGCGCGCTGGGCCACGTCGAAGGGCACCACCTGGGCGCGGCCGCCGGCGGCGGCGATGCGCGCGCGGGTCGCTTCGAGCGGCTCGCGGCGCCGGCCCGCCAGGCTCACGGCCGCGCCTTCGGAGGCCAGCCGCAGGGCGATCGCTTGGCCGATGCCGGTGCCGGCGCCGGTGACGAGGACGTGCTTGTGGGCGAAGCGCTGCATCGGGGAGGCGGAGGGGACCAACGGACTCGGGCGCGGCGGGGGCGCGGGTCGGGGGCCGGCGGGCGCTCGACTCGCGGGCTGGGGTGGGCGCGCTGGCCGCGGGAGGCGCGCTGGCTGCGAGGGGGCGCGCGGCGCGGCTCGGGGCCGGGAAGCGCCCCGGGCGAACTCAGAGTTTCGGCGCTTGCAGGCGGATGACCGCGGCGGGCACAGGCCTGCGCGGGGCAGGGCCCGCGCGGGCTCGGGCCTGCGGCTGGCTCAGTGCCCTTGGGCTTCGAGCCAGCGCTCGCAATCGATGGCCGCCTGGCAGCCCATGCCGGCGGCGGTGATCGCCTGGCGGTAGACATGGTCGGCCACGTCGCCGGCGGCGAAGACCCCGTCCAGGTTGGTGTAGGTGCCTTGGCGCACCTTGACGTATCCGAGCTCGTCGGTGTCGAGCTGGCCCTTCAGGAAGCGCGTGTTCGGCTGGTGGCCGATCGCCAGGAAGAAGCCCTGCACCTCCAGGATGCGCTCGGCCCCGGTCACGGTGTCCTTGAGCCGCAGGCCGGTGACCTTGTTGGCCTTGACGTCCAACACCTCCTCCACCCCACTGTTCCAGACGAACTCGATCTTGGGGTTCTTGAAGGCGCGCTCCTGCATGATCTTGCTGGCGCGCAGCTTGTCGCGCCGGTGCACCACGTAGACCCGCGAGGCGAAGCGGGTCAGGAACTGGGCTTCCTCCATGGCGGTGTCGCCGCCGCCGACGACGGCCACGGCCTTCTGCTTGAAGAAGGCGCCGTCGCAGGTGGCGCAGGCCGACACGCCGCGGTTCCTCAGGGCGGTTTCGCTGGGCAGGCCGAGCCACTTGGCGGAGGCGCCCGTGGCTACGATCACGGAGCGCGCCTCGTGCCAAACGCCGTCGGTGGTCTTGACCCGCTTGACCTTGCCGGCCAGCTCGCACTCCTCGACGTTCAGGGAGTGCAGCTCGGCCCCGAAGCGCTCGGCCTGGGCCTTGAACTTCTCCATCAGCTCCGGGCCGGTCACGCCGCTCGGGAAGCCCGGGTAGTTCTCGACCTCGGTGGTCAGCATGAGCTGACCGCCGGGCAGCAGGTCGGGGGCCTCCGAGGAGGTCTCGCCCTCGAACACCAGGGGGTTCAGGTTCGCGCGGGCCGCGTAGATGGCCGCCGTGTAGCCGGCCGGGCCAGAACCGATCAGGATGACGTTGCGCACGGGAGCGGGCGGGGCGTGGGACGGGGGCGGCGGGGCGCCCCGGGGAGCGGTTAGTTTGGCGAGGGGCGGCGGCGAAACCTACCCTCGCCCCCGCAGCCCTTCCGCCGGCTTCCGGATCCGGAGCGGCGGCGGGCGCGCGCGCTCCCTACGTCCCGAGGCCCCCCTGGTGACCCCCCCGCCGTGAGCTCCGACCCCGGCCTCTCCCCCCCCTTCCTGCCCAGCGACGAAACGGCCCTGTCGGCCGCCGAGCGCCTGGCCGATCGGCTCTGCGCCGTGGTGCGCGGGCAGCTGCTCGGCGCCGAGGGCGAGGAGCGCCTGGCCCTGGCCCGTCCGGCGGGACAGGGGGCCGGGGATTTGAGCTATGGGCTGGACGTGCCCGCCGAGCGCGCCATCGAGGGCTGGGCGGCGGACCTGGCCGGGCTCGGGCCGCTCTCGCTGCTGACCGAGGAGACCGGCTGGCGGCACCTCGGGCCCGACGGGCGCGGCGGGGCGCGCGAACTCGACGGCTTCGGCCACGGCGGGCCGGCCTTCGTGATCGACCCGATCGACGGCACCCGCAACCTGATGGCCGATCTGCGCTCGGCCTTCACCGTGATCGGGATCGCGCGGCCGACCAGCGACGCCCCCACCAGCCGGGACCTGGTGGCCGGGCTGGTCAGCGAGCTGCCGACCAGCGACGGCGGGCGCGCGCGCCGCTTCGTGGGCCGCCGCGGCCTGGGCTGCATCGAAGAGCGCCGCTTCCTGGGCAGCGACGGGGGCCTGGGGGCCAAGCTCTCCGAGCGCCGCGTGAGCGTGGACGGCGAGCTGCGCCTCGACCACGCTTTCCTGCCTTTCTTCCGCTACGCACCGGACCTGCGCCCGGGCATCGCGCGGGTCGAGGCCGTCTTCTTCGAGCGGCTCGAGGGCCTGGAGGGCATCGACACGCGGGCCTGCTTCGACGACCAGTACATCTCCTCCGCCGGGCACCTGGTTTTGCTGATGCGCGGGATCTATCGCTTCGTGGCCGACCTGCGGCCGCTGGTCGCGCGCCGCGAGGGCAAGACCAGCGTGCCCACCAAGCCCTACGACCTGGCCGGCGCGCTGGTCTGCGCGCGCGAAGCCGGCGTGCCCCTGACCGACCTCTCCGGCGCGCCGCTCGAGTTCCCCCTGGACGTGTCCACCCCGGTCGGCTACGCGGGCTACGCCAACGCCGAAACCCACGCCAAACTCGAGCCCCATCTGCGGGCGGCGATCCTCGCGAGCGGCCCGCTCTCGGGGGCCTTTTAGATCCTGCCGCAGGCCCCGCGGCCGGCCGTAGCCAGACGAGCGCCGCGCGCCCCGGGCGAACAGCCCGTCCGAGCGGGCTGCGCAGGCGGCCAGGCTGCGCAGGGGGCCGGGCTGCGCAGGGGGCCGGGCTGCGCAGCGGGCCGGGCTTCGCCGCGGGCCCGGCGAGATGCCAGCCTGCGCGGCCGCCGGGGCGGCCCACAGGGCTGCGTAGGCGCCGCTCGGGCGGCTCGGTGGATGCCCGCTCGGATTCTCCGCGCCGCGCCCAGCGGAACCCGAAGGGCATTCGGGTCCCGTGGGTGCCGGCGTCAGGCGCCCGCAGCCGCGTCGTCGCGCACGTAGGTCTTCGGTCGGTAAAAGGACGAAACCACCGCATACACCGCGGTGGCGCCGAGCATCAGCCAGACGAAGAACCAGTAGTAAGAAGCGCCTTGCAGCGTCGAATTCCCGTATTCGTCGGCGGTGAAGAGGTTGACCAGGGCGGTGATCGAGTTGCCCAGCGATACCGCCAGCAGGTACAGGCACATCACCAACGACTTGATCTGCAGCGGAGCTTGCGTGTAGGCGAACTCGAGGGCCGTGATCGAAACCATCACCTCGCCGGCCGTCAAGATCGCATAGGCGAGCAGCTGCCAGACGATGTTGGGGCGCTCGATCGGGCGCGCGGGCTGGCCATCCTTGAGCTTCAGGAAGCCGGCGGAGACCCACTTGGGCCGCTCGGATTCCGCGCCGGCCACGGCGTCGGGATCCACCGGGGCCTCGAGCCCGATGGCCGTCGCCAGAATCGCGGCAGCGGCCCCGGCGGGAAGGGCGGCCAGGGCGCTCTCGAGCTCCGCGCGCAGCGTCCGGCTCTCCTGGGAGAACTCGACATCGAGGCTCCGCAGGCGCTGGGCGTGCCGCTGGCGGTAATCGGCCAGTTCCTTGAGCTTGGTCGGCGCCGCGCCGAGCTCGCCTTCCCGGCGCGCTTTCTGGTCGGCCGCGAGCTTTCCGAGCCGCGCCGAAACCGCGGCGACCTCGCTCAGCGGGAGCGCGGACGCCCGCGTGTCCTTGCCCAGCCCGCGGGCCTCCTGGACGACCGCCAGGGCCTCGGCCCCGAAGATCGCTTCGACCAGGCCGCGGGCGCTGTCGGGCCTGCCGGACTCGTCGATCGCCAGCAGGCTGCCCTGGAGGTCGAGCGATTGCGGCGTGATCTCGAGCGCCATCCCGCCGAGGAAAGCCTGCTCGTCGCGGGCCACCTGGGCCTCGATGCGGGCGATGACCGCGAAGGAGGCGGCGGTCAGCAGGAACCCGAGGAAGATCTTGCGCAGCGGGGTCAGCTTCCAGACGCGGTTGATCGCGGGATAAACCGCGTAGGCGAACAGCGGCGAGAAGATCAGGATCAGGAGCGGGTTGAACACCTGGAACTGGCTCTGCAGCCACTCGATGCCCATGAACTTGAGGTCCATCTTGCCCGCTTGGACCACCCAGGCCGAGGCGCTCTGGTCGTAGAGCGACCAGAACACCGAGATGAACAGGTAGATGGGCGCCAGCCGCAGCAGGGCGTTGAGGCCCTCGCCGGTGAAGGCGTCCCGCAGGAAGCGCTTGCCGCGCGGCGGCACGTGCACGAACTTGTGGCGACCGAGCCAGAACACGAACGTCGCCACGGCCATCAGCACACCGGGCACGCCGAAAGCCACGCCCGGCCCGTACCGATCCAAGAGGATCGGGATCACCAGGAACGAGGCCAGGGAGCCGACGTTGATCGAGAAATAGAACCAGGCGTAGACCTTTTCGATCAGGTGGCTGTTCTTGGGGCCGAACTGGTCGCCGACGTTGGCCGAGACGCAGGGCTTGATGCCCCCCGCGCCGAGGCCGATCAAGAGCAATCCGATCCACAGCAGCGTGCGCGGCTCGGCCGTCTTGGCCAGCCAGGCCTCCGGCAGGTCCATCAGCGCCAGGGTGCCGTGCCCCAAGCAATAGAACAGCGAGAGATACAGCACCGTCTTGTACTTGCCCCAGACCGCGTCGGCCAGCACCGCACCGAACAGCGGCACGAAGTACGCGAAGGCCGAGAACCAACCCATGGTCTCCCGCGACTGGGTTTCGGTCATGAAGTCCGGATCGCCCAGGCTGGTCAGCAGGTACTGCGTCAGGAAGACCGGCAGGATGGCCTTCATGCCGTAGTAGCTGAAGCGCTCGGCAGCCTCGTTGCCGATGATGTAGGGCACGCCCGGAGGCATGCCCGTGGTGGGGATCGGCGCGGTCTGGAACTTGGCCATCGGGGGGGTCGGGGACGGGCGTGGGGAGTGGGGATCCTAGGCGTTGGCGCACGGGTCGGGGGCTCGGGCGGCGATCGCGGGCTAGGGCTCGACCCGCGGGTCGTCGCGGCGCGACTCAGGCGCCGCCGCCGCGCAGGCTGAGCCAGAGCACCAACCCGAGCAGCGCCAGGCCCCCCACCAGGATCAGGAAGGACTTGGCCTTCTGGCCACCGCGGTCGGCGAACTTGAGGCTCAGGAAGCCGCACAGGGCCGCCGCGCCCGGCAGCCCGCAGAGTGCATAGAAGAAGGCCCGCTTGGCCGCCTCGGTGCCGAGGAAAGGCAGGCTCTCGATCAGGCCGAAGGATTGGGCGGCGAAGGCACCGACGGCCAGGCCGGCCAGCAGCAGCAACAGCGCGCCGAGGCCGCCGAACAGGCCCAGGGAGTTCTTGGAGCTCATGGGGGGCATGGTGTCAAAGGGGTCCCGGGGGCGCCAGGCGCGCCCTCGGGGGCAGGCCCGGGCCCGCTCAGGGCTTGTCGAGCGAGGGATCGAAGCGCCTCAGGGCCAGCCCGCCGGCGCTCAGCGCGATCCACAGAGCCACGGACAAGCCAGCGGAGACCGCTAGCGCGCCGGAGAGCCACAGGGCCACCGGGGTGGTCGGCTGGCCGAACAGGCCCCAGGCGGCCCACAAGCAGCCGGCGGAGAAAGCCGCCGCCAAGCTGAAGCACAGCGCACGCAGGAGGAGCAAAACCATGGCCCGGCCAATGTTCTGCAAGGGCCCGTCCTGACCGGGCACCAGGCGCACGGGCCAGACCAGAAAGATCGCGTTGTCGAGGGCCAGCCACAGCCCGACCACCAGGGGCAGCGGCAGCCCCACGGCCAGCAGCTCGGCCCAGATCGGTCCGCTGGGCAGGCCCCGGCCGATCAGCACCTGCATCAGCAGGGCCAGCCCGAGCAGCAGCGTGGCCGCCAGCCATTCGGGCAAGAGCATGGCCAGGAACAGGCGCCGGGGCGGCAACGGCCAGGATTTGATCGCGTCCAGGCGATCGAGATCCTCGCGGAAATCGAAGCGCAGCCCGCTGCACAGGTACAGCGTGCCGAGCAGCGCGGTGGTCAAGAGCGAGCTGATCAACGCCCCGGGCGCCTGCTGGCGGCCGATGGTGGCCTCGCTGAGCGCCACCAGCAGCGTCAAGATCAGCGCGCTGAAGCCCAAGGTCGAGCGCGCCCGGCGCCACAGGCCGGCGGACTTGCGCCAGGCGACCGCGCCCAGGGGCCCGCGCCCGAACAGCCAGGGCACGCGCCGCCCAGCGCTGCGCGCCGAGACCAGCGTGGCCGCGGCGCCGGTGCCCGAGCTCTGCAGGCGCCGCAGACGCAGCGCCAGCGCCTGGGAACTCTCGAGCACCCACTCGCGGAAATCGAGCGGCAGGCGCGCGACGCCCTCGTAGACCGCGAGCAGCAGCAGGGAGCAAACGCCGCCCCACAGACCCAGCTCGGCCGGGCCCTGGGCAGTGGCCAGCTTGGCCCAGGGCGTGAAGGGCCAGGTCAGGCGCTCGGTCCAGGGATGCTCGAGCCAGCGCGGCAGGTCGCGGAAGTCGGGCATCTGGTCGAGGGTCAAGGCCAAGAACAGCACGCCCAAGGACAGCCCCAAGAGGGCTAGGAAGACGAGTCTGGAGACGAAGCGCAGCACCTCGGCACGGGCGCGGTTCTCGATCGCGCCGAGCAGCAGCGCTACGCCCTGACCGAGCAGGGTCACGAAAGCCACGGCCAGCAGGCCCGCGAGGGCCGCCGGCAGGGCGCTCGGCAAGCGCACCGCCGCCGCGGCCGCCACCAGCAGCCCGCCGAACAGCGAGCGCAGCAGCAGCGTGTTCAGCCGATAGCGCAGGATCGCGCTGCGCGAGAGCGGCGCCGAGAACAGGCGCTCGAGTTCGCCGGGCGGCAGGTACAGGCCGCGCTGCGTGATGTTGCCGCTGATCGCAAGGGCCGCCAGCAGCGCCATGGCCAGGCGCACCACCGGTTCGGTCAGCTCCGGAGGCACCGCGCCGCCGCGGTTGGCCATGATCGTGAGCAGCAGGGACCCGAGCCAGATCAGGCCCATCAGGGCCCCGAGCAGGGCGAAAACGGCGCCGGAGACGCTCTTCAGACGCCGCTGCTGGCGGCGCAGCAGGCCGCGCAGCTTGGCCCGCGCCAGATAGCGCAGGGCCGGATCGCCCCGGAGGGTCCCCATGGGCCGGGCCTCATCCGGCGGGCTCGCCCGCCGGCCGGGAGGGGGCCTCCGCCCGGCTCTGGCCCTCGGCGGTCAGGGCGAAATAGAGGTCCTCGAGGCTGCCCGCGCTGACCTGCGCAAGGCCCTGCTCGAGGGGCCCGTCGAAGCGCACCCGGCCGTGGTCCAGGATCAAGAGCCGCGTGGCCAGGGCCTCGACCAGCTCGAGCTGGTGCGAGGAGAGCAGCACGGCCACCCCGGCCCGGGCCTGCTCCAGGATCGCCTCGCGGGCCGCCCGGATGCCCCGCGGATCGAGGCCGGAGAGCGGCTCGTCCAGCAGCACCAGCCGCGGCTGGCTCAAGAAAGCGCAGCAGAAGGCCAGCTTTTGGCGCATGCCCCGCGACAATTCGCCGCCCAGGGCGGCGCGCTTGTGGCTGAGTTCGAAGCGCTCGAGCAGGGCTTCCGCCAGGGGCCAAGGATCGCGGACCCGGTAGAGCTCGGCGGTGAAGTGCAGGTGCTCCTCGACGGTCAGGGCGTCGAAGGGCTGAGGATCGTCCGGGACCCAGGCCAGCAGGCGCTTGGCGGCCAGCTCCTGGCGGGCCAGGTCGTGGCCGGCCACCCGGATCCGCCCGGATTGGATCGGCAGCACGCCGGCGATCGTGCGCAGCGTGCTGGTCTTGCCGGCCCCGTTGGCCCCCACCAGGCCCAAGATTTCGCCGGGAAAGAGCTCGAAGGAGAGCTGGTCGACCGCCAGGAGGTCGCCGTAGCGGCGCACCAGGCGCTCGACGGAGAGGGTCGGGGCGCCGGTCGGGGCGGCGGACGGAGTGGGCGCGGACACGCCGCCGCAGTGTACGGCCCGGGGCGTCCCGGAAAGGCCCCCGGAGTCCAGCCTCGGCCGCAGCATTCGCGCCGCTCCGAGCGCTAACATCGTGGCCCCGGGGCGTCGTCCGGCCTATGGATCCGGCCACCCCGCCACCCACCCGCCGCGCTTCCGCCATGGCTTCTCGTCACGTCTGGGAACAGCCCCTCGACCTTGGCCCGAGCGACCCCTTCGGGCCGCGCCACACCGGCTCCGGAGCGGCCGACCGCGCCGCGCAACTCGCCAGCCTGGGGCTCAGCTCCCTCGAAGCCCTGATCGACGAGACCGTGCCGGCCGCGATCCGCTTGCGCCGGCCCCTGGACCTGCCCGCCGCGCGCTCCGAAACCGAGACCCTGGCCGACCTGCACGCCCTGGCCAGCCAGAACCAGACCTTCCGCTCGTACATCGGCATGGGCTACCACGCCTGCCACACGCCGGGCGTGATCCAGCGCAACGTGCTCGAGAATCCGGGCTGGTACACCCAATACACCCCCTACCAGGCCGAGATCGCCCAGGGGCGCCTCGAAGCGCTGCTCAACTACCAGACCATGGTCAGCGACCTGTGCGCGCTGCCCCTGGCCAACGCCTCCCTGCTCGACGAGGGCACCGCCGCCGCCGAGGCGCTCTCGATGACCCTGGCCCTGGCCGACAAGGGCCGCCAGGGCTGGTTCGTGGCCGAAAACTGCCATCCGCAGACGATCGACGTGGTCAAGACGCGCGCCGCGGTGCTGGGTCTGCCGGTGCACGTCGGCGACCCCCTGCAATTCGATTTCGCCGCCCACCCGCTGGCGGGCGTGCTGGTGCAATACCCCGACACCTACGGCGATCTGTTCGACGGCCAGGCCCTGGCGGAACGCGTGCATCGAAGCGGCGCCAAGCTGGTGGTGGCCACGGACCTCCTGGCCCTGTGCCTGCTGCGCGCTCCCGGCGAGTTCGGGGCCGACGTGGCCGTGGGCTCGGCCCAGCGCTTCGGCGTGCCGCTGGGCTATGGCGGCCCCCACGCGGCCTTCCTGGCGGCGCGCGAGGAATTCAAGCGCGTGCTGCCCGGCCGGATCATCGGGGTCAGCAAGGACAGCCGCGGCGAGCGGGCCCTGCGCATGGCCATGCAGACCCGCGAGCAGCACATCCGCCGAGACAAGGCCACCTCGAACATCTGCACCGCCCAGGTGCTGCTGTCGGTGATGTCGGGCTTCTACGGGGTCTACCACGGGGCCGAGGGCCTGGCCCGCATCGCGCTCAAGGTGCGCTCCCTGACCCACGCCCTGCAGAGCCTGCTGGCCCAGGCCGGCTTCGCGGTCAGCGCCGGCCCGCGCTTCGACACCCTGGTGGTCGGTCCGGGCCCCGAAAGCGCCGCGGCGATCCACGCCCGGGCCCTCGAGCGGCGCATCAACCTGCGCCCGATCGATTCCCTGCGCGTGGGCCTGTCCCTGGACGAGCGCACCGGGCTTTCGGACGTGATGGCGCTGCTCGAATGCTTCGGCCAGCGCTCGAGCCTGGCCGCGATCGAGGCCGCCGCCCGGCAAACGCCGCCGCTCGAAGCCCGCTTCGCGCGCCAGAGCCCCTACCTGACCCATCCGGTCTTCAAGCTGTACCGCACCGAGCACGAGCTGCTGCGCTACATGAAGCGGCTCGAGTCCAAGGACCTGTCCCTGGTCCACTCGATGATCGCCCTGGGCTCCTGCACCATGAAGCTCAACGCCACCAGCGAGATGGTGGCCCTGTCCTGGCCGGGCATCGCCGACATCCACCCCTTCGTGCCCCGGGACCAAGCGCGCGGCTACGGCGAGCTGTTTGCGCGCCTCGAGCGCGCCCTGTGCGAGATCACCGGCTTCGCCGCGGTTTCGCTGCAGCCCAACGCCGGCAGCCAGGGGGAATACGCGGGCCTGCTGACGATCCGCGCCTACCAGCGCGCCATCGGCCAGGAGCACCGGAACGTGTGCCTGATCCCGACCTCGGCCCACGGCACCAACCCGGCCAGCGCCGTGATGGCCGGCCTCGAGGTCGTGACCGTGCGCTGCGACGAGTCGGGCAACGTGGACCTCGCGGACCTGCGCCAAAAGGCCGAAGCCCACTCGGCGCGCCTCTCGGCGCTGATGGTCACCTACCCCTCGACCCACGGCGTGTTCGAGGAGCAGATCGGCGAGATGTGCCGGCTGATCCACCAGCACGGCGGCCAGGTCTATCTGGACGGCGCGAACATGAACGCCCAGGTGGGCCTGTGCCGGCCGGGCGACTTCGGTGCGGACGTCTGCCACCTGAACCTGCACAAGACCTTCTGCATCCCCCACGGCGGCGGCGGCCCGGGCATGGGCCCGATCGGGGTGGCCAAGCACCTGGCGGCGCACCTGCCGGGCCACGCGGTGGTGCAAAACGGCGGCCGCGAAGGCGCGGTTTCCGCGGCGCCCTGGGGCTCGGCTTCGATCCTGACGATCTCTTACGCCTACATCGCCATGATGGGCGCCGAGGGCCTGCGCGATGCCACCGCCCAGGCGATCCTCAACGCCAACTACATGGCCAAGCGCCTGGAGGGGCACTTCGAGATCCTCTATCGGGGCGCCAAGGGCCGCGTGGCCCACGAATTCATCGTCGACCTGCGCGCCTTCGAGAAGAGCGCCCACGTGACCGCCGAAGACGTGGCCAAGCGCCTGATGGACTACGGCTACCACGCCCCGACCATGTCCTGGCCGGTGGCGGGCACGATCATGATCGAGCCCACCGAGAGCGAGTCCAAGGCCGAACTGGACCGCTTCTGCGACGCGCTGATCTCGATCCGCGAGGAGATCCGAGCCATCGAGCAGGGGCGCCTGCCCCAGGACGACAACCCGCTCAAGAACGCCCCGCACCCGGCCAGCGTGGTGCTGGCCGCGGAGTGGAAGCACGCCTACCCCCGCGACCAGGCCGCTTTCCCCGCCCCCTGGACCCGCGAGTCGAAGTTCTGGCCCACCGTGGGGCGCATCGACAACGGCTACGGCGATCGCAACCTGGTCTGCACCTGCCCGCCCCTCGAGGCCTACTCCAGCGAGGCCCCCGCCGCCCCGGCGCGCTCGAAGCCGGCGCCCGTGCGCGCCGGCGGCTGAGCGCCGGCAAACAAACCGGCCGGGGCCGCCTGCGGTGGCCCCGGCCGGGATTCATCCGGCGCGCGTCATCCGGCGCGCGTCATCCGGCGCGCGTCATCCGGCGCGCGTCATCCGGCGCGATGCTTCATCCGGCGCGATACAGCCGGCCGTCGAAGCTGGTGATGTAGAGCTCCCCGGCTTCGTCGATGCCAAAGGAAGCCGGCTGGGGCACCTTGCCGAGCTCCACGGGGCGCGTCTCGGGGGCGGCGCCGCGGGTCCCATCCACGCCCGCCACGGGCAGCGCCCAGACGCGCCCGGTGACGTAGTCGGCGTAGACGTACTGCCCGACCAGACCCGGCAGGGCCTGGCCGCGATAGACGTAGCCGCCGGTGACCGACAGACCCAGGCTGTGGGGATAGACCACGATCGGGGCGATCGGCTCCCCGGGGCCGCGCTTGCTGCGCGGGGCGAAGTCTGCGAAGCCCTCCAGCAGCCGCCAGCCGTAGTTGCCGCCCTTGACGACCACGTCGATCTCTTCGTAGGCATCCTGGCCCACGTCGCCGCACCACAAGAGGCCGGTCGCGGGATCGAAGCTGAAACGCCAGGGATTGCGCAGTCCGAAGGCCCAGATCTCGCCGCGGGTGTTGGCGGAGCCGGCCGAGCCCACGAAGGGATTGTCCGCGGGCACCCGATAGGGCCGGCCCTCGTCGCGGGCATCGACGTCGATGCGCAGGATCTTGCCCAGCAGGTTGCTGAGGTCCTGGGCGTTCTCCTGGGGATCGCCGGCGCTGCCGCCGTCGCCCAGGCCGATGTAGAGCATGCCGTCCGGGCCGAACTCGAGCTGACCGCCGTTGTGGTTGCGCCAGGGCTGGCGCACCTCGATCAACACGCGCTCGCTGGACAGGGGGATCTGGCCATCCGCGCCGCGCACGAACTCCGAAATGCGCCCGCGGGACTCGCCGCGCAGGGAGCGGTGCACGAACAGGCGGCCGTTCTCGCGGAAGCGCGGATGGAATGCGAGCCCGAGGAAGCCTTCTTCGTTGTGCAGCCGGCTGACCTCCAGTTCGAGCTCCCGCCGCAGGCCGGCGCCCTTGCCATCGGCGCCGCGCTCGAAGCTCGACAGGCGCCCGCCCTGCTCGACCACGTACAGACGCCCGCTGCCGTCGGGCAGCACCCCGAAGGCCAGCGGCCGCTCGAAGGCGGGCAAGGCCGGGAACACCGGCCGGAAGCGGACATCCTCGAGGCGCTGGGCCGCCAAGGCCTGCGCGGGGGGTCTCGGAGCTTGCCCGGGGGCACCCTGAACCGCCGGCGGCAACCAGGCCGCGGCCAGGCCGGCCGCGAACAAAGCGATGGACATGCAGGGCAGGATACGCCCTGGGCCGGGCCGCCGACGGCCCCCTTCCCGGCCCCGGGTCCCGAGAGGACCCTTGGCTCGAGCGATCCCGGGGCTACCCTCAGGGCCCATGGCCAAACGCGAGAGCGACCTCAGCCTGCAGGCCCTGCGCGGCCTGCGCTTGTTCCTGGCCCTGCTGCTGGTCTACGCCGCGATCCGCGCCTGGACCAGCGGCCAGCCGGACGCCGCCGCCCTGCGCGCCGCGATCGAGGGCCGCTCGGCGGGCCTGTTCGCGCCCCTGCGGCTGTGGGGCCAGAAGGTGCTGCTGACCAACCCGGCGGCCCTGGCCTTCCTGTGGCCGATCCTGCTGATCGCCTGCGGCGCCCTGCTGGCCCTCGACATCCGCCGCCGAGCCACCTGCGGGGCGGCGCTGGTGCTGACCGCCCACGCCTGGGCCTTCGGCCCGACCGAACGCGGGCTGCAGCACCTGCTGACCGCGGCGCTGCTGCTGGCCCTGGCCTACGCCAAGCCCAAGCGGGATTGAAGCCCGCGGGCCGCGCCTAAGGCCCAGGCCAGGGGCGGGCGGCGGCAGCGCTCGGTCCAGAGCCAGAGCGACCGGCTGTGCGGATCCGGCCGACCCCTCAGCCGAAAAATCGCTCGCGCGACAGGGCCACCGCCAGCATGGCGGCTCCATAAAGCCCCGCGGCCAGGAGCGGGCCGACGATGCGCCGATCGTCGCGCCGGCCGCCGTACAGCGGCTGCACCGCAAGGAACAGGGTGGCTGCCGCGCCGGGCAGGAAGGCCAGCAGGCCCGCGGCGCTGCCCCGGGCCAAGGCCGAGATCTCGGGGCCGAGCTCGGGATCGGAGCGCTGCCCATCGAACAGGCTCAGGATCGGCAAGAGGCACAGCACGAAGGCCGACAAGATCGATTGCAGCCCGAGCAGCGTCCAGCGCGCCAGGGGCAGCCGCTGGCCGGGCGCAAGGGCGGCCAGCTCGGCGCGCAGCACCACGTAACCGGCACCCAGGCTGGCCAGGGCGCCCGCGGCCAGGAACGGGAGCAGGGGCGTCATCGGGGGAGCGAGCCGAGTGCGGAGCGACGGACGGGATGGAATCGTGCGCGGCGGGGCTGGCCGCGCGCGGGGGCCGGGCGGAGGCGCGCGAGCCCCGGGCGATCCCGGCGCGGAACTTCGCAGCGCGGGGGGCTTGCGCCGCGGCGCCGTCGCATAGCGGGCCCCAGGAGCAGCCCTGGCCCGGCGCTCAATCGGCCGGGCGCAGGGTCACGTCGCCGTTGATGGTCAGCTGGCAGCCCAGGCGCGCGTTGGGCGCGTCGGTGCACATCTCGACGGTTTCCTGCTCCTCATCGGTGATCGGGTTCAGGTTCCCCATGCCCGCCAGGATCTCGACCCGGCAGGTGCCGCAGGAGCCCACGGTGCAGCCGAAATCCTGGGGCACCTTGTGGTCCTGGCAGAAGTCCAGGTAGTTGCTGCCGGCCTTGATCTCGAAGGTCTGGCCGGTGTGTTGGTAGGTGAGCTTGGGCATGGCGGAGGCCGGCGCCGGGGCGCCTCGGAGCGGGGCGCGGGGATCGGTTGGCGCGTCGCTCCCATGGTCGCCGCAGCGCGGGCGAGGCTGCAAGGGCCGGACCCGACCGCGCCACGGATTTGTGGCTCACGCCGGCCCTGGATCCGGGGCTGTGCGGCCGGCAAGCTCAGGGGATGGACTCCGACCCGCGCGCCGCGCGCGCCGGCCCCGGCAGCCCGGAGCCCGCGCCGCCCTCCGGGGCCCACCCGGGATTCGGCTCCGGCGCCATGCTCTGGCTGGTGCGGCACGCCGAGGTCGAGGCCAGCGCGCGCTCGCGCGCCTACGGATCCGACGACGTGGCCCTCTCGCCGGAGGGCCTCCTGCGCAGCGACGAGCTGGCGCTCAGCCTGGCGCGCCTCTGTCCGGCGCGGCTGCTCTCGAGCCCGCTCCAGCGCGCCCTGTACCTGGCCCACCGGACCGGGGCGGCCCTGGGCCGCGAGCCCCGGGTGGAGCCCGGCTTGGCCGAGGTCGATCGGGGCCGCTGGCAGTCCCTCGAGGTGGCCGAGCTGCACCGCCGCCATACGGACGAAGTGGTCGCTTTCCACACGGATCCGTGGAGTTTTCGCGGCCACGGCGGCGAGAGCGACAGCGACGTGGTCGCCCGCGCCTGGCCGATCCTCGAGCGCGAGGCGCGCGCGCACCCGGGCGCCGCGCTGGTCTTCGTGTGCCACTACAACGTGATCCGCTGCCTCGTCAGCGTGGCCCTAGGCCTGCCGCCGGCGCGCTCCTTCGCCCTGCGCCTCGACAAGGCCCGCGCCCTGCTGCTCGAAGACCGCCCGACCGGCTTCAAACTGGTGGCATCGAACCTCCACGACCCCGGCGCCTTCGAGGCCCGCGACGAGCACCTGGGAGCCGTGCGCTGATGCGCGTGTTGGTCGTCAGCCCGGCGGTGCCCTGGCCGCTCGATTCCGGCGGGCGGATCCGCACCTTCCGGCTGCTCGAGCAGGCGGCCAAGCGCTGCCGCGTGACGCTGTTCGCCGTGGAGGACCCGCGGCCCCCCGGCGAAGCCGAACGGGCTCTGCGCGGACTGGGCCTCGAGGTCGAGCTATTCCCGCGCTCGCGGCCGCCGCTCCGGGCGCGCTGGACAGAGCCCAAGATCGAGCGCTGGTTCGCCTCGGCGACCCTCGATCGGCGCCTCGAGCAGGCGGCCCCGGAGTTCGACCTGGTGCATCTCGACGAGCTGCTGCTGGCCCGCCGCCTGCCGCCGGATCGCGCCCGGGCGGTGCTGGTGCACCACCACAAGCTCGACCTCGACTTCCAGCGCCGCACCCGCCCCCCGCGGGACCCCGCAGCGGCCTTCGACCTGTGGAAGCTCGCGCGCCTCGAACGCCTGGCCGCGGCGCGCTTCCGCCACCATCTGACCTGCAGCGAAGGCGACCGCGAGCTGCTGCTTCAACGGCACCCGGGCCTCGAGGTTTCGGTGGTGCCTTCGGGGTTCGACGCCCAGGACTTCGCGCCGAGCCAGCCGGCCCCCGCGCGCCGGCCCGACCGGCTGTGCTTCGTGGGCTCCCTCGATTACGCCCCCAACATCGACGGCCTCGAATGGTTCGTGGCCGAGATCCTGCCGCGCCTGGCGGCCCGCCGGCCCGGCGTGGTGCTCGAGCTGGTCGGTCGCGGCGCCGGTCCGCGCATCCAGGCCCTGGCCGGGCCGCGGGTCGAGCTGGTCGGCGCCGTGCCCGCGGTGCGCCCGCACCTCGAGCGCGCCGCCCTGGCGGTGGTGCCCCTGCGCATCGGGGGCGGCACCCGGCTCAAGATCGTCGAGGCCCTGGCGCTCGGCACCCCGCTGGTCTCGACCCCCATTGGAGCCGAGGGGCTCGAGCTCGAGGGCGGGCGCCACCTGGCGCTGGCGGAGCGGCCGGAGGAGTTCGCCGCGGCTTGCGCGGCGCTGCTCGACGACCCCGCGGCGGCCCGCCAGCTCGGCCTGGCGGGGCGCGCCCAGGTGGAGCAGCTCTACCCCTGGCCCGCCCTGGGAGAACGCCTGCTGGCGGCTTGGGACCGCGCCGCCCGCGCCCGGCCGGGTTGATCCCGGGGCGGGAGCCATTTTGGGCGCGAACCAACGCGGTCCAGGCACTACGCTGCTGCCGTGGAAGCCAAAGTCATGGACAAGGCCTGGATCAAGCGCCTGATCCTGCTGGACGCCGTCCTGGTGGCGGTGCTCGGCTGGTTGGGCTACACCGTCTGGGTGGAAGCCAAGGAGGCCCGCGCCTCCAAGCGCGCGAGCAGCGAAACGGCGCCCGCCGTGGATCTTTCCGTTCCGGCGCTCCCGGCCGGACAAGCCAGCGACGCTCCCGCAGTGGACAGCGCCGGCGCGCGCTGATCGCGAGCGCCCGCAGGCCCCGCGGGCCTGAAGGCCGAGGCCGGCCCCCGCGAGCGTCCCTAGCCCGGCGACCCGCGCTCCGGACCGGCCGAGCACGGGCGGTTCGGGGTCAAAGCTGCAGCGAGGTCCACAGGTTGCCGTCGTTGCCCGGGATGCCGAGGGCGCCGTTCGAAGCCTCGTCCCCCAGGTCGTCGCTGCCCGGGGAGAAGGCCGCGCTCCAATCCGGTCCCCCGCCGGCGCCGCTGTAGGCGCCGGACTGGTTGTTGAACTGCAGGATGTCGCCCTCCTGGTTCAGGAAGAAGGCCCGGTTGCCGCTCGAGCCCGCGTCCATGGGCCAGGCGTAGCAGCACCAAAAGACCTCGGCCTGGTCGGGGTCGATGCTCACGCCCATGCCGCCCCCGGCGGCCTCGGGGGTGCCGACGCCGCCGGCGTCCGGCAGGAACATCTGGAAGATGTAGCCCGAGCGCCGCACCGCGGATCCGTCGACGAAGCCGAGCGCGGTGGCCAGGATCGCCGGATCGAGCGCTTCGGCGCCGACCTGCGCCGCTTGGCTGCCGTCGTCCTCGCGCAGCCCCACCGCCCCGGCCAGTTCGCCGAAATAGCCGAATTCTCCGGCGCCGTCGCTGTCGCAGTCGATCGCGCTCGAGGCCTGCAGCTGAGCCTGGGCCGTGGACAGCGTGCGCAGGGTCGAGATCGCCGCCGATTCGTTGGCCACCAGGCGGCTGCTGAGCAGCTTGGGCACGGCCAGGGTCGAGAGCACCGCGATCAAGGCCACCACGATCATCAGCTCGATCAGGGTGAATCCGCTCCGCCCGCTTGCCCGCTCCCCGTGTGCCATGGTTCGCCGAAGTGTTTTCTGGGGGCTCGGGCCCCCGCCCGGCCCGCGCTCAGGTCCGCCCTGCTTCGGCCCCAGAGACCCGGATCTTGAGCGCCCCAGCCCGAATTAGCACGCCCCCCCCCGGCGCGCACGGCCAGGCGGCACGTCCGCGGGCCTGCGGCGCAGACCGGCCCGTGGGGCCCGATCCGCAGCCCTGGGGCCCGCTCCTTGGCGGCGCGCCGCATCCCGTCCCGGCCCGCGGGAGGTCGATAGGGCGCGGCCGAACGGGCTGCTACGCTCGCGCTTTCCCCCCGCATCCCCATGGAGCTTTGGCAAGCCTTGGTCCTCGGCCTGGTCGAGGGCATCACCGAATACCTGCCGGTCAGCTCCACCGGGCACCTGCTGGTGGCCCAGCGCCTGATGGGCATCCCCGCCAGCGAGGCGGCCAACGCCTACGCGATCGTGATCCAGGCCGGAGCGATCGCCGCGGTTCTGCTGCTCTACCGCCAGCGCGTGCAGTCGATGCTGCGCGGCCTGGCCGGCCGCGATCCCGCCGGACGCCGCTTGGCCCTGTGCCTGCTGCTGGCCTTCGTGCCCGCGGCGATCGCGGGCCTGCTGTTTGACGAGCGCATCGAACAGCACCTGTTCGGCCCCTGGCCGGTGGTCGCCGCCTGGGCCGCGGGCGGCGTTTTGCTGCTGTGGATCGGCCGCGGCCTCGGCGGGCGCGCGGGCGCGCCGCTCGAACAGCTCGGGCCGCGCCTGGCGCTGCTGGTCGGCCTGTTCCAGTGCCTGGCCCTCTGGCCCGGGGTCAGCCGCAGCCTGGCCACGATCCTGGGCGGCCTGGTGGGCGGCCTGTCGATGGTCGCGGCGGTCGAGTTCTCGTTCCTGCTGGGCCTCCTGACCCTCGGCGCCGCCACCGCCTACAAGGCTTTGGGCAGCGGCGCAGCCATGCTGGCGGACTATGGCCCCCTGGAGCTCGCGGCCGGCTTCGCCATGGCCTTCGCCTCGGCCCTGATCGCGGTGCGCTGGATGGTCGCTTGGCTCTCCTCCCGCGGCCTCGAACTCTTCGGCTGGTGGCGCCTCCTGGCCGCCCTGCTGGTGGCCGGCCTGCTGCTCTCCGGCCACCTATCCGGCCCGCCCGCCCACGGGTAGGGCAAGCGAGACCGCCGGTCGGGCCCAGGGCCCGGGCGCCTGGCCGGCAGGTCGCCTCCGTCCGGGTCCTCGCCACGGGCTACCCCTCCGAGGCGGATGCCGAGGGCCGTGGAGAGAGAGAATAGAGGCTCTTGACAGGGCCGAAGGGACTCCGCACCATCAAATTATGGAGCTTCTCCTGCCGCTCTACCTGATCTTGAGCCTGGCAGTTGGCCCGATCGGCGCTGTCCGATCGCAGACTCCGGTCACGGTCTGCGACGAACCTGTGGGTGATTGCGACGTCACCATCACCGTGGCCTCTCGGCCGTCCGGCCAGACCGCGCGTGTCGTGATTACGGTGCAGTGCGGATTCCAGGTCGGAAGCGGAACTACCTCGGTACCGAAAAACTCGAACGATCCGGCTTTCGGCCCCTGCAATACAGGGACCAACCTGAAGCTCTCCGCGCAGCCGAAGAGCCCAAACACATGGGCCACAGTCGACGACTGCGCGGACTTCGACTTCACTACGGTGCCGTGCTGATCCTCAACAACCAACCGGCGCCATCATGACAAAACAATTCTTTCGCTCCATGGAACGCTCAGACAGACTCCTCACCGGTCGGCGGTCCACCCTCTGCCCCTCGAAGATTTTGGCGGCTTGTGCGCCGCTGCTCCTCGCGGCCTGCTCCCCTTCGATGGCCGAGCCCCCCGCGGGCGTTGCGGAGCTCAAGCCGATCTACGTGGTCACTAGCGATCTGGACCATGGGAGGTGGGAGCTAGACCTGACCGTTTTGCCAGGAGCGGCTATGGGGACTGGCCTGAGCGGCGGTTATCTCCAGGTCAGCGTCGTGGATTTGAGGCCGAAAATGGGGATGCTCGGCAGCACCTCCAACCGCGGCTGGAACCTGATCGAGTTCCCCCCGGTTCTTCGTTATCCCCTCGAAGGCGGCGACGTGATCAGTGTCGAGGCCATCACCGGATCCTGGGCCACGGTCACCTCGGCGGCGGACATCCGCCTGATCGTCAACGGGCAGGTCCAGCCGATCCAGTCCCTGTGAGTTGAAATCCAGGGGGATCCGGTCGCTCGCAGGTCGGATCCTGCGGGCAGGACCCCTCGGACTCCAGCGACCGCGGCCGGGTCCCGTCGGCGGCCGTCCAGCGCGCGATTCTGCCCGGGCCGCAATCCGTTTCGGGAGCGCAAGCCCGCGCCCATCAGGGACGGCCAGCCCCCGTCGCAGCAGCGGTCGATCCCTCCCCCAGACCCTGCCCCAGCCTCCACGGCTGGGAGGCAGCGTTCACTGGCCGAGCCAGCGGCGGAAGCGGCCCACCAGGCTCGGTCGTTCGGCTTTTTTGTCGAGTTCGGGCAGCGCCGCGCCGCTGACCGGCGGCGGCGGGCCGAACTTGACCCGCAGGTCGCGGCCGGTGGTGTCAAAGATCGCTTGGGTGTAGTGGCCGAGCAGCTCCTTGGCTTGTTCGGCGAGGCCCCGGGGCTCCACCGTGTGGGCCGCTTTCTTGCGCCGCAGGGCCTCGTCGCTGGCGAACTCGCGGATCGCTTGGGCCCAGCCGGCGCGGTCGTCGCGGCCCACGATCCAGCCCCCGCGGCCGCCGTCGGCCGAGGCCGCCAGCGCTCCGGCGTCGGAGACCAGGATCGGCAGGCCCGCGGCGCGCGCCTCGCGCACGGTCAGGCCGAAGACCTCCTCCCAGCGCGAGGGCGCCGCAACCCCGTCCAGGCCGGCCAGGATCGCCGGCAGGCGCTCGGGCGTGTAGGGGCCGAAGACCCGGATCGAAGGCTGTTCCGAGGCCAGGCGCCGCAGGCGTTCGACGTAGCGGTTGTCGCCGTGGTAGCTGGGCTCGTTGCCGTGGATCTCGAGCTCAAGGCCCGGCACGCCCGCGTCCAGGAACGCCTGGGCGAACTCGAGCGCGCCCTTCGAGGGCAGCACCGAACCGAGCACCCCGAGCCGCAGCTGCCCCGCGGGGCGCGATAGCGGTTGGCGCTCGGCCGCCACGGCTTCCTTGAGGCCGGCCACATCGACGCCGTTCTCGCACACCTGGATGCGCCCCGCTTCCAGGCCGGCGCGGGCGAAGACGTCGGCCGCCGCGGCCGAGGGCGAGAGCACGCAGGCCGGCAGGCGCAGCATCTGCATGGCATAGTCGAGGCAAGCCTCGACGGCGGCGCGGTCGTCGGGCACGGGCTGGTCTTCGGGGCCGGTTTGTTGTCCGCCGCCAGAGGGCAACAGGTGCGGCCAGCAGCCGCGGATGCGCTCGACCCACAGGTCCAGCTCGGGGCGCTCGATGGCGGCGCCGAAGGGCGGGGCGGAACGGATGTCCTCGGGCTCGGGCTCGCTGCGCGGGCGCGTGGCGTACATCTGCCCCAGCGGATCGATCAGCCAGTAGTCGTGCAGGGTCAGCACCAGGGGCTGCCCGACCGCTTGAATCGCCGCCAGGGCCCCCGCGCCGAAGCCCGACAGATGGTGGACGTGGATCACGTCGCAGGGCGCTTCGGCGAGCCAGGCCAGGACCAGGTCCTCGAGGCGCTTGTGGCGCAGCAGGTCGGCCAGGCGGCGGTGGTCGTGGAAGGCGTAGGCGATGCGGCGCACCAGCACACCTTCGATGCGCTCTTCGCGGTGCGTGAAGGGCTCGGCCTGGCCGCTCATGTCGAGGCACAGCACGAACACCTGATGTCCGCGGCGCTGGTACTCGCGCGCCAAGCCGGTCATCAGCGTCTGCACCCCGCCCACGTCGGGGGCGTAGCTCATCGCCAGGAAACCGATGTTGAGGCCCTGCCCGAGGGCGTAGCTGAACGTGTCGGCGCGGTTGTCCAAGGCGAAGGGGCGCGGATCGGTGTGGGGCCGGCGGGGCGAGTCCCTGGCACGGGGGGGACGCTGGCAACGGGGGGGCGCTGGCAACGGGCGGGCGCTGGCAAGGCGCGGCCGGGGCAGGTTAGCGCAGCGGCGGGGCCGCACCAGCCCTGCTCCCGGTGATCGAACGGCGCCTGGGTCCGGATTCGCCCCGTCCGGCAGCGAGTGCCGCGGGGCGGCCAACGCCAGCTCAATGCGGAGCGCCGCCGCGAGCCTCGAATACCAGCGTTTCGTACAGATTTTCGAGCCGCATGAGGTGCTGCTCGAGGGCCAGGGGCAGGCCGGGCTCTGCCAGGCGGCCGACCTGGCGCAGGATCACCCGGCGCATGGCGTCCGCCAGGCCCTCGGCGTCCCCCGGAGCGAACAGCAGCCCGTGGCGGCCCTCCTCGATCACCTCGGCGATGCCCGCCACGCGGCTGCCGATGACCGGCACGCCGGCGGCGCGGGCCTGCAGGCACGAGAGCGGCGCGTTTTCGTCCCACAGGCTTGGCAAAACCAGCGCGTCGAGCTGGGCCAGGACCCTCGGCCCCTCGTCGGGATCGAAGGGCGGATGTAGGCGCACCCGCGGCCCGGGGTCGGGCTCGAACAGGCGGCGCGCGTAGAGCTGGTGGCGCCCGCCGGCCGGCTTGCCGAACAGGTGCACCTCCCAGGGCTCGACGGATTCGGGCAGCCGTCCGGAAAGCAGGCGCACGGCCTCGAGCAGCACGTGCACGCCCTTGTGGGGCGTGAATTGACCCAGGTAGCCGAAGCGCACCGGCCCGCCGACCGGCGCCGCGCGGGCCGCCGCGTAGGGACCCTCGTCCAGGCTGTAGACCAGCGTGGCCAGCTTGGACTCGGGCACGCCGGCGCGCCGGTAGGCGTCCCGGACCACCTCGGTCGGGGTCAGGATGCGCTGCAGGGCCTCGAAGGCGGCCCCCACGGCCCGCTCGCGGGCCACCAGGTCCGCGCGGGTCACCACGCGCCCCAGGCCGCCCAGCAAGGCCGCCAGATCGGCGGCCGCACGCTTGACGAGCCGCCGCCCGAGCGGGGCGTCGTCCCGCGAGGGGCGGCGGATGCAGCGGGCGCAGACCTCCGGTGGCCGCGGGCCGCCGCAGGCTTCGAGGCGCCAATCGAAGAACTGCCCGCGATGGCACAGGGGCCCGTAGTCCGTGACGGTCAGCAGCCGGGCGAGCCCGCGGCGGCGGGCCACCGCGGGCAGCCCCACCGACAGGCCCCAGAGCAGGTAGGTGAAATGCACGAGATCCGGCTGGAAGCGCTCGAGCACGGTCTCGAACAGGGCGTCGACCGTGGCGTTCTCGTAGGAGTCCGCGAAGCGCTTCTTGGGATCGCCGGGGTTGTAGAGCAGGAACACCGGCACGTCGTCGGCCCCGCGCGCTTCTTCGAGGGTGAAGCGCGGGCGCTCGCCGCTGCGCACCGGATGCAGCACGGCGACCTGGTGCCCGCGGCCGATCAGGCCGCGC
>JBILNK010000001.1:0-69255 GCA_044375105.1 Planctomycetota bacterium | reverse complement strand
GCCTGCACCTAGCTCCCATGCAACTCCGCCTCGCCCGCATCGTCGCCCTGGCCTTCGGCCTCGCCGGCGCCTCGTTCCCCGCTTCCGCCCAGGTCACGCCCTACGGCAGCGGCATCAACCCCGCGAACAGCCTTGCGTGGACCGCGGGCATTCCATGGATTGGCTCCAGCTTCGAGCTCCGCGTGAGCGACACGGCTGCAGCGAACCCGCTTCCCGGTCTGGCCTATCTGTACCTGGCGAGCCAGCCAGCGCCCGGGTTCCCCGCGGGCCTGGTGTTGCCCGGTCTGGGTCTTGGTTCGTCCGGCTCCAGCGGTGAGCTGCTGCTGGACGTGCTGCCCCCGAATCCCTTCCTGGCCCTCGGACCGGAGTACTACACCGGCAACCCGAGCACAGCCAAATTCTCCGTCAACGTGCCATCGAACCCGACCCTGGTGGGCATCGCCATCTTTGCCCAGGGTCTGCTGGTGCACTTCGACCAAGGCTCCTCGCCCGGCCTGACCAACGCCCTGCAGATCACCCTAGCTGCTCCCGGAGGTCCGATCCCCGGTGTGACTCCGATCCCAGGCTTGGCGATCATCCAACCGGGGACGTTTCTGATGGGCTCGAACGCGGCGAGCGGGGCGCCGTACTTCGGAGAAAGCGACGAGCATCCGGTGCATCCAGTGACGATCTCCAAGCCCTTTTGGATGGGCACTACCGAGGTGACCCAGGCCCAGTATCAGGCGCTGATGGGGACGAATCCGTCGTCCTTCGTCGGCGCGAGCCGACCGGTCGAACGAGTCAGCTGGGTCCAAGCGCGGTGGTACTGCGAGGCGTTGACGGCACAACAATCGGTCCTCGGCAACGTGCCTCCAGGCTACCAGTACCGCCTGCCGACGGAAGCCGAGTGGGAGTACGCTTGCCGCGCCGGGACGACTACGGAGTTCAATCTCGGCGGCAGCCTGTTCTGCGCACAAGCTAGGTTCGGTTGGTCCCAGCATTCGAACCGCGACTGCAATGGTCCGCGGCTCGGCACGGTGCCCGTGGGCAGTTACCCGCCGAACGCGTGGGGACTGCACGACATGCATGGAAACGTGTTCGAGTGGTGTCTCGACTCCCATGCTGCCTACCCTGCCTTCGCCGTGACCGATCCACTCGTCGGTGGCAGTCTCCTGATGGTCGTTCGCGGAGGCGGCTCGGGCATGTCATCCAGCTCTTGCCGCTCCGGGAACCGGGACCTCAGCCCGATCGACGTTCTTTACCATTCTGGTGGCTTCCGGGTGGTCCTGGCCCCAGTTAAGGATCTGTGAGCAACGCCTCTACCGCTGCGGGGTCGAACGCGCAAGCACGCGGGCGATCCGGAGCGGACCCGAAGCAGCCCTAGCCCTTGGCCAGGCCGAGCGGTCGATTCGACATCCGGTCCGCGCCCTCCGGATCGCGTTTGCTCCTGCGTTTCGCTGACGGCCGAGGGCAGGCGGATCCGGGTGAGTTCTGCGTTGGCACGCCTCGGTCGTGCCGCCGTATACGCTCGCAATGGCATCCACCGCCGCGCCGAAGCGGCAGGTCCGGTACCTCCCGGGGCGGTTTGGTTCCCATGCTCGGCGCTGCATCGAGCTGTGCAGCGCCGCTGCCAGACAGGCTATAGGCTGGGGCCGAGGCGGCCCGGTCCATCGGTGGGGACGAGCGCGAGCTGATTCCAGGGGGCCTGGAGCCGGGGGGCTGGGGTGGCCTTCGGCCTGCGTCCACCGCGGCTCAGACTTGGCGTTATCTTGCGCCGATGCGCATCCGTTCTCGGCTGGCCAGCCTGGCGACCTGGTTCACCTGTGGGCTGCCGTTGTGGGCCCAGACGATCGAGCTGCCGGCGATCCTGTCGCCGGGGGTGGTGCTGCCGGCGGGCAAGCGGGCGCCGATCTGGGGCTCGGTGGCGGGGCTCGGCGCGAGCGCGGCGGAGGGCGGCCGGATCGAGCTGGTGTTGCTCGACGGCGAGCGGCGTTTGGGCGCGGCGCAGGGGGAGCTCGGGTTGGCGGGGCAGTTCGAGCTCGAACTCGAACTGCCCGGCGCGGGCGGGCCCTTCGCGCTGCTCGTGCGCTGGAGTGCCCCGGGCTCGGCCGAGCCGACCGTCGAGCGGCGCATCGAACCGGTCTGGCTCGGCCAGGTGTGGCTCGCCGGCGGGCAGTCGAACATGGAGTGGCCCCTGTGGGCCGTGGGCGATGCGACCGAAGGCGGCGCGATGCCGGCGGGCGAGCCGCGCCTGTCCTTGTTCCAGGTGCCCAACCGGGTCGCTCTGGCGGCCGATCCGCGCGGCGGCGGGGTCTGGACCGCGGCCGAGGGCCAGGCGCTGCGCGACTTCAGCGCCGTGGCGTTTTTCTTCGGGCGCCGGCTCGAGCGCGAGCTCGATCAGCCCATCGGCCTGGTCGACGCGACCTGGGGCGGAACGCGCATCGAGGCCTGGCTCAGCGAAGCGGCCCTGGCCAAGCAGCCGGGCCTGGCTTTCGAGCTCGCTTCCCTGCAGGCCCTGCGCGCCGAAGCCCAGGGCGGAGCGGCGGCGTCGGAGCTTTCACCGGATCTAGCCGCGGGCCTGCATCTCGGCATGCTGGCCCCGCTCGAGCGCTTTCCCTTCGACGGCGCGATCTGGTACCAAGGCGAGTCGAATTGCGCCGGCTATGGGCGCTACGCGGCCCTGATGGGGGCCCTGATCGACGATTGGCGCGGCCTGTTCCGGCGCCCGGAGCTGCCCTTCTTTGCGGTCGAGATCGCGCCTTTCGGCTACAGCCCGGAATTCGGCGAGCCCGCGCGGCTGCGCGAGGCCCAGCGCCAGGCCCTCACGGGCCCGGGCCTCGGCCTGGCGCCCACCATCGACCTGGGGGACCCGGCGGACATCCATCCCAAGGACAAGCGCACGGTCGGCGAGCGCCTGGCGCGCTTGGCCCTGTCCCAGGCCTACGGGCGCAGCGCGCTCACCTCCGGCGAGCCCCTGGCCGCAGCCGCGCCCCGGCCGGTGGCCTTCGAATTCCACGGGTCCGAAGCGCTGGTGCGATTCGGCGAGCCCTTCGGGCTGCTGCGGGCCAAAGGCGGCTTGCCCGAGGGCTTGGCCCTGGCCGGCGCCGACCGCCGCTTCCACCCGGCCAGCGCGCGCTTCGACGGCGCCGACCTGCGCCTCTCCTCTGCGCAAGTGCCCGCGCCGATCGCCGTGCGCTATGCCTTCGAGGCCATCGGCACCGGCAACCTGCTGGCCGATTCCGGCTGGCCCGTGTCGCCCTTCCGCAGCGACGATTGGCCGATCGAGCCCGCGCCGCTCGACGCTGACGAATTCGGCCCCGCCGCAGAGCAGCGCTTCGTCCCGCTGGCGCGCGCCGATTGGCAGGCGGTCGGCGGCTCCGCACTGGGCGCCCAGCCCACCTGGCGCTTCGAAGGCGATCGCATCCTGTGCAGCGGGCGCCCGACGAGCCTGCTGCTCTCGCGCCGCCGCTACCTTGATTTCGTGCTCGAATTCGATTGGCGCCACCTGCAGCCGGGCGGCAATTCCGGTTTGTTCCTGTGGAGCGAGGCCCTGCCCGCGCCCGGCTCGCCCTTCACCCGGGGCATCGAGGTCCAGATCATGGATGGCGAGCCGGGCAGCTGGTACACGACCCAGGGCGATGTCTTTCCGGTGCACGACGCGCGCCTCGAGCCCGAAAACGGCCGCGGCGGCATGCGCGCCTTCCCGACCGAGGCGCGCACCCAGCCCGCGCCCGCCTGGAACCACTATCGCGTGGTGGCGCGCGGCGGCGCGGTGGAGCTGTGGGTCAACGGCGCGTTGGTCACCCGCGCCCGCGGCGCCGAGCCGTGCGACGGCTTCTTGGCGCTCGAATCCGAGGGCAGCCCGATCGAGTTCCGGCGCTTGCGCCTGCTCGAGCTCGAGCCGGCGGGCGCGGCCGCAGCCGGGGCGCCCGTGGAGGCCAGCGCCGCGGCGCCCGAGCGCGAGTTCCCGTACCGGCGCCTGATCGCGCTCTACGATGGCCTGGGCCTCGGGCGCTGGCGCACGCTCGGCGCCCAGGGCAGCTTCGAAGCGCGCGATGCGCTGCTCTCGGCGGCGGGCCCGGGCGAGCTCGAATTCGAGGGCCCGATCGTCGATTGGGTGCAGCGCGCCGGGGCCGGCGCCGAGCGTGGAGGGGCGCCGGCGCGCGGGCGCGCGGCCCGCAACCCGCGCCGGGCTGCGCGCTCGGCGGCGCCCAGCGAGTGCCTCGAGCTCTCGCTCGATTTCCGGCGCCTCGAGCCCTCCCTAGACCTGCCGCTGCGCCTCGCCGGCGTGGCCTGGCCGGAGGCCGCCGCCGCGCTCGCGCCCGTGGGCTCCTGGAACCGCCTGGTGCTGCGCCTCGAGCGCCCGCCCCGCCCCGCCGACCCCGCTCCGCGCGGCGACTCCGCCGAGCCCGCCAACTCCAGCGACTCCGCCGACGGCGCTGAAGCCGCTGACTCCGCGAATTCTGCGGACTTAGCCGACCCCGCCCACTCCGCCGCCGCCGCGCGCCTCGTCGTGACCCTCAACGGCCAGCGCCTGCCCGATCCGCCCCCCAGCGCCGCCTGTCTCAGCGCCGACGGACGCCTGACCCTGGCCGGCCTGGCGCTGGTGCCCGGCGGCGTGCCCACCGAATTCATGAACCTGCTGCTCGGCGAGCCCCTGGCGCCTGCCCGACCCGCGGCGCTCGAAGCGATCGAACCCCTCCGCGCCCCGCGCTAGCGCCCAGCGCCGCAGCCGCCCGAGCCGCAGCCTGATCCAGGCCCTTCTCCAGCCGCGGCGCGTCGCGAACCGCGCTTGCGCGGCGTGCGGCCGCGCTCGCCGCGGAGGTCACTGGTTCAGGCTCGGGGTGCGCAGCTTGAAGCCGTCCGGGCCGAGGGGGTGGGTTTCTTTGAGCGGCAGGCTGGCGCCCAGCAGCACGCGGCCGAAGCCGTGGCGTTCGCGCAGGGCGTCGAGCAGGCGATCGAGCTCGCGCTGGCGGTCCCGTCGGCTGGTGCCCGGGGCGGCCGTCAGGCTGCCGTCGGGTCGCTCGTCGAACATCTGGCGCTGCCAGCCGGCGCGCGGGCTGAAGCGGCTGAGGCTGATCCCGATGGTCTTGACCAGGGCGCGGCGGCGGGGCAAGGCGCGATAGATCGAAAGCGCCAGGTTGCCGATCTCGAGCGTGCCGTCGCTGGGCGCCTCCAGGGAGCGGCTCTGCTCCAGGCTGGCGCCCTGTCCGGGCGCCTCCGCCGCGCTGGATCCGGGCTCCGCGCCGCCTTCTTGGCCCGCGCCGCCTTCTTCGCCCGCGCCGATGCCCGTGGCCACGTAGCGCACGCGCACGGCCACGCCGCGGCACACCTGGCCGTGGGAGCGCAGCCGGTGCGCGGCGCGCTCCACCAGCCACCACAGCATCGCTTCGATCCGCTCCGGGCGGCCTTCTTCGGGTTCGAAGGTGCTGTCGCGGCGGATCGAGGCCGGCGGCCGGTGCACCAGCCGGCCCTGCTCATCCAGCTCGACGCTGGCCTCCACGGCGCGCTGATCGAGCCCGTGGGCGCGCGCGTGGATGGTCAGTCCATCGCGGCCAAAGCTCTGGAACAGCAGCTCGCGCGGCACCAGCCGGCGCAGCTCGCCGACCCGCCGCAGGCCGAAGCGCTCGAGCTGCGCGCCGATCGAATGGCCGATGCCGGGCAGGTGCGCCAGCGGCAGGGCGTCGAGGAAGCCCTGCTCGCGGCCGGGCCAGAGCTCGGCCACGCCGCCCGGTTTGCCGAGTTTGCCCGCCAGGCGCGCGAACAGGACGCTCCGGCCGATGCCGATCGTCAGCGGCAGGTGCAGGCGCTCAGAGGCGCGGCGCTGGAGATCCACGGCCAGGTCGAAGGCGCGCCCGAAGGGCCGCTCGGCGCCGGTTACGTCCAGCAGCAGGTCGTCGATCGAGGTGATCTCGACCAGCGGCGTGTACTCGAGCGCCAGGCGCGCCAGCTCGCCGCGCAGGCGGTTGGCGGCCTGGCTGTCGCCGTCGCGGAACACCGCCCGCGGGCAGCGCTTTTGGGCCTCGCGCAGCGAAAGCCCCGGGCGGATGCCGAAGGCGCGCGCCTCGTAGGAGGCCGACATGACCAGGTTGCGGGAGCGCGGCGAGCCCCCGACCACCACCGGCCGCCCGCGCAGCCCTGGATGCAGGGCCTGCTCGACCGAGGCCAGGAACGCGTCCACATCGAGGTGCAAGATCCGCCGAGGCCCCCCCGGGCCCCAGCCCAGGTCGGCCGGAGAATCCATGGCCATACCCTAACAAAACCAGAACGAGCGCTCCCGCCGCCCCCGGGGCGCCCCCGATCGACCCCCGCACGCCCCCAGGGCCCATCGGTGGCCCCGGGAGCCCGCCCGAACGGCGGTGCTGCCTGGGAAGCCGCCGGGAGGGGCCCGCAGGGGGTTGCATGGAGTGGCGGGGGGCATGGCCTACAATCCGGATCCATGGAGCTCGTGCTGGTCCACCCGCAGATCCCGCACAACGCGGGCTGCGCGGGGCGGCTGTCGGCGGCGACGGGGGTGCGGCTGCACTTCGTCGAGCCGCTGGGCTTCAGCCTGGAGGACCGCTACCTGAAGCGGGCGGGGCTGGATTACTGGCCGCTGGTGGACCTGTGCGTCCATCGGGACTGGGCCCGGGCGGCGGAGGTGCTCGCTCGAGGGTCGCAGAGACCGCTGGCGGAGCGCCTGCGGCTGTTCACGGCCCGCGGGGGGCAGGTGCTGTTCGACGTGCCCTTTCAGCCCGACGACGTGCTGGTCCTGGGCAGCGAGACGGAGGGCCTGCCCGGGGAGCTGCTCGAGGCCCATCCCGCGGCCAAGGTCTACATCCCGATCCGCCCGGGCGTGCGCAGCCTGAACCTGGCCAACGTGGCCTGCCTGGCGCTCTACACCGCGCTCCATCGCTCCGGTCATCCGCTGCCCGACAACCGGGGCGCCTACGTGCCCCACCCGCAGGCAGCGGAAGACATCTGGCCGACCGACATCGCCGTCACCTCACCGCCCCGATGAAACACCCGACCGACCTGCCCGCGGACTGCCGTGAAGCGTTCGAACTGGCCATGGGCACGGAGTGGAAGTCCGAGGCGGCCCGCGAACGGGCCCTGTCCGATGCGGTCGAGACCTTCGAAGAGGCCCTGGCGCGCGAGCCCGCGAACCAGAAGCTGTGGATGCACCTGGGCGAGCTGCAGCTCGACCGCGGAGCGAGCCGCGAGGCGCGGCGCGCCTTCCGCCAGGCCCTGCGGCTCGAGCCCAACGACGCCCTGGCGCACTCCGGCATGGCCTACGCCTGCAGCGAGCTCGGCCGGCATGTGGAGGCCGAGCGCCTGCTGCGGCGCGCCCTCGAGCTCGATCCGAGCGAGCTGCTCTACGGCCAGCTGGCGGCGCTGCTGATCGCCCAGGACCGCGTCGAAGAAGCCGAGCAGCCCCTGCGCGCCGGCCTGTCCCTCGATCCGGAGAACCCCGAGCTGCTGTTCCTGTTCGCGCGCTATCTGGCCGAGGACGCCGGCGAAGCGCAGCGCACCCTCGAGCGCGCTCTCAACGCCGATCCGGACAACGTCGAGGCGCTGTTCGAGCTCGGCGCGCTGTTCGCCGGCGAAGGCGAGTTCGAGCGTGCCGCGGCCTGCTATCGCCGCGCCACCGAGCTGGACCCGGGCAGCGCCGAGGCCTGGCGCGAGCTGGCCGCCGTGCAGCTCGACCAAGAGCAAGGCGCATCCCTGGAGCTGGCCCAGAAGGCCGTCGAACTCGATCCCGAGGATGCGCGCTCCCTGGGCATCCTGGCGGAGGCGCTGCTGCGCGCCGAACGCGGCAGCGAGGCCGAAGAGGTGCTGGCGCGCGCCGTGGCCAACCGGCCCCTGGATCCGGACGTGGCCCGCGCCCACTGGCTGCAGGCGCGGCTGTTCGAGGAGCGCGGCCTGGTCGACGAGGCCCTGGTGGCGCTCTACGAAGCCGAGGCCTGCGCCCCGAGCTGGCCAGCGATCGCGGCGGACCTGGGGCGCTTGAACCTGGAGCAAGGCGAGCTGGAGCTGGCCGATCGCTATCTGCAGATCGCCCTGGAGCACGACCAGGAAGACGCCCAGAGCCGCGAGCTGCTGCGCGCGCTGCAGGCGCGCTGAGCCGCTGCCCCGACCGGCTTGGATCCGTCGTCGCCCGAACAGGAGCCGCCGCCGGCGGCGGACCCCGCGCCGGGCGCTGAGCCGGGCTTGGAGCCGTGCGCAGCGCCGCCCGAGGAGCAGGTCGCGGATCCGCGCCTGTTCGGTCCGGCGGGAGCCGCGCCGCGCAAGCCGCGTTTCGGCGATCTGACCGAGGTGCTGCTCGAGCGCCTCGGGCCGCGTGGTGAGGCGGTCGGCACGGTGGGGGAGTACCGCCTGCATCTCGAGCGCGGCCTGGTCGGCGAGCGCGTGCTGGCGCGCGTGGCGCGGCGGCGGCGCGAGCGCATCGACGCCGCGATCGTACGCGAGCTGGCGCCCTCGCCCTGGCGCGTGCCGCCCCTCTGCCCGCACACAGCGGATTGCGGCGGCTGCCGCTTCCAGGAGCTCGACTACGGCGTCCAGCTCGAGCTCAAGCGCCGCCTGGCCTCCGAGCAGCTCGCGCCCCTGTGGAGCGGCCGCGGGCCGGCGCCGAGCCTGCCCGCGCTGGTGCCCGCTCCGCGCCGGAGCCACTATCGCAACAAGATGGAGTTCACCTTCGGCAACCGCCGCTGGATCGAACGCCACGACGACGGGCGCGCCACGGACTTCGCCCTCGGGCTGCACGCCCGCGGCACCTGGTCCAAGGTGCTCGACGTGCGCCATTGCGCGCTGGCTTTCGAAGGCGCCGAGCGCCTGCTCGAGAGCGTGCGCAGCCTGGCGCAACGCCACGGCGTGCCGCCCTACGCCTTCCAGGACCAGAGCGGCCAGCTGCGGCACCTGCTGCTGCGCCGCGGCCAGCGCACCGGCGAGCTGCTGGTCGATCTGGTGACGCGCGAGCTGGAGGGCCCCGGCCTCGAGGAACTCTGCGCAGGCCTGCTCGAGCGCCATCCGGAGATCACCACCCTGGTCCAAAACGTCCAGGGGAGCCCGGCCATGGTCAGCCACGGGCAGCACGAGCGCGTGCTGTCCGGGCCCGGCCACGTGCACGAGCTGCTGGCCGGGAAGACCTTTCGGATCTCGGCCAATTCGTTTTTCCAGACCAACACCGAGGCCGCCGAGGGGCTGGTGCTGGCGGTGCGCCGGGCGCTCGCGTCGGCCCTGCCGTCGGCCCGCGGGGCCGGCCCCGCGCGGCTGCTCGACCTGTATTGCGGCGGCGGGACCTTCGCCCTGGCGCTGGCGGATCTGTTCGACGAGGTCCTGGGCCTCGAGCTGGTCGAGAGCGCCGTGGCCGATGCGCGCCGCAATGCCGCCTTGAACGGGCTCGGGGGCCTGCGCTTCGAGCGCGGCGATGTGCGCGCGCTGCTCACGGGCGCGATCGCGGGCGGGCCTCCCACGGCCGTGCTGGTCGATCCGCCCCGCGCGGGCCTGCACCCCGACGTGGTCAGCGAACTCGGGCGCCTGCGCCCGCCGCTGCTCGGCTACGTCGCTTGCCACCTGCCGTCGGCGGCGCGGGACCTGCGCCCGTTCCTGGACGCGGGCTACCGGATCCTCGATCTCGGATTGTTCGACTTCTTCCCCCACACGCCGCACCTCGAGGGCTGGTTCCTTTTGGCGGCGGATTGAGCGCTCCCGAGGCTCTAGACGGGCTCGTGTGGCCCAGGCCGCGGCCTATATTCGCCTCGTACCGGCGCTCGTCTGGGCGCCGGCCTCTCCAGCAACCGAGGTCCCCGTGAGCCCGATCGAAAGCCCCTCCGCCGCGCGCTCCGCCGAACCCGCCCGCCAGGGCCTCGAAGGCCTGGCGGCGCAGCTGGCGCCCCTGCGCGCCCGGCTGATCGCGCACCCGCTCTACACCCAGCTCGAGACCCTCGAACACGTGCGTGTTTTCATGCAGCACCATGTGTTCGCCGTCTGGGATTTCATGTCGCTGCTCAAGGCCCTGCAGCGCGAGCTGACCTCGGTCGAGCTGCCGTGGCGCCCGCGCGGCGATGGCACGGCCCGGCGCCTGATCAACGAGATCGTGCTGGGGGAGGAATCGGACGAGGGGCTCGGGGGCCAGGGCTATAGCAGCCATTTCGAGCTTTACCGCGCCGCCATGGAGCAGTGCGGCGCCAGCGTCGGCCCCATCGATGCCCTGTTCGAAGCGCTCGACAGCGGCGCGGGTCTGCGCCAGGCGCTGGAGCGCTCGGGGGCCCCGGCGGCGGCGCGGGCCTTCGTGGGCGAGACCTTCGCGCTGATCGAGGACGGGCCGCTGCCGGCCGTGGCCGCGGCGTTCACGCTCGGCCGCGAGGACGTGATCCCGGACATGTTCACGCGCCTGGTCGGCGACCTGTCGCGCCAGCACGGCGGTCGGCTCAGCCGGCTGATCGATTATCTCGAGCGCCACATCCAGATGGACGGCGAGCGCCACGGGCCCATGTCGGCGCAGCTGCTGGCCGGCCTGTGCGGGCAGGATCCCCTGCGCTGGAGCGCGGCGCAGAGCGGGGCGGAGCGGGCCATCCGCGCGCGCCTGGCGCTCTGGGATGGGATCCTGGCGGCGCTGAAGCGGGGCTGATGGCCCTGCCGGTCTAGGGGGGCAGCGAGCTGGCGGGCTGACGGGCCGCCTTCGGCCGGAGGGCGAGCGCGGCTGGCCGTGGCCTTGCCGGCGGCTCGGGGCGGAGCCGGCCCGGCCGGCCCGGGGGTGTTCCGGAGCGGGAGGCGCGCCAGGTCGGCTCCGCTGGAAGGGGCTGCGAGCCGAGGGGTGCCGGTCGCCACAGCCCCTGGGCCGGCGACGGAGGGCCCCCAGGCGAGCGCCCCGCGAGGCCGGCCGCTGCTCCGCCGGCGGGCGGCGAGCGGGAGATCCGGGGTCCCAGGCGGCAGGCTGCCCCTGCGCTTGGGGCCCGATCCCCGGTCGCCTGGGCTGCCGCTCGGACCTGGAAGTCCGTTCCCGGCGGGGCAGCGCGGCCCCGATGGCAGGTCGGGGGCGGTGTGCGGCTGGCAGCCCGCGGATCTTCCCGGGAGCAGGAACCAGGGCCCCAGCCCAGCCGTCCTCCCGGGGCTTCCCGGCGTTTTCACCCCCTGGGTTCGCCCTCCCTGGCCTCGGCGGCGCGACCGGGCTCCGGCCTGTCCGCGTTGACGTCTTCCAAGAATGGGGAATACTAGGGGGCTGGCCCCGTGATGACCCCCCTGAACCCGGGGCGGGCCGCCCTCTGCCCGGGCCGAGCGCGGACCCTGACTTCCTTGGACTTCCCGAACCCTGCGATGCGCACCTCCCTCCCCCTCCTGGTGACCTTGGGGCTGGCTCCGGCCGCCCTGGCCCAGCAGTTCACCCTCTCGACCGGCCTCCCGGCCCAAAACCTGTGGACCGACGGGGTGGCGATCGCCGACCTGGATGGGGACGGGGACCAGGACATCGTCTTCGCCAACGGCAGCGTCTACGGCGGAACCGGCGCCGCCGGCGCCCTGGCCCAGCACCTCTACCTGAACAACGGGGCGGGCAGCTTCACCGCCGCCCACGCCCAGCTCAACGTGGTCAACTTCAACGCGAAGATGGTCATTGCGGAGGACTTCGACAAGGACGGGGACCAGGACCTGATGTACGCCTCGGGCTCGACCGGCAGCCCGCCGCGCCTGCTGCTCAACAACGGCTCCGCGGTGTTCACCGACGTGACCGCCACCAACGTGCCGGCCCTGGCCCTGCGCTCCTTCAGCCTGTGCGCCGGCGACGTGGACAACGACGGCGACCTGGACGTGGTGGTCAGCGACGGCGGCACCTTCGGCGGCGTGGCCTCCCAGGCGCGCCTGTTGATCAACAACGGCACGGGGGCCTTCAGCGACGCCACGGCCCTGCGCATGCCGGCCGACCTGTACAACTGCCAGGACATCAGCATCTTCGACTACGAAGGGGACTTCGACCTGGACATCGCCCTGTCCGGCAAGGGCAGCGGCGGCATCCAAGGCCGCCTGTACCTGAACGACGGCACGGGCGTGTTCACGGTCAGCACGATCCTGAACGGCCTCGGCACGGGCGCCACCTACGAAGCCGACTGGGGCGACCTGGACGGCGATCGCGACCTGGACGCCATGGTCCAGTCGATCAGCGGGGTCAGCGAGGGCTGGGGCCGCAACGACGGCGTGCTGGTCGCTCCGCCCGAGTTCACCTTCGGCGGCACCAACGGGGGCGATGACAACGAGATGGTCGGCTTCGACTACGACGTCGACGGCGACATGGACGTGCTGGTGGCCTCTCTGGCCGCGGGCGGCGAGAAGATGTACCAGAACAACGCCGCGACCTTCACGTACGTGAATGTGATCCAGGTCCAGGGTGATTCGAGCCTCGACGCGGGCGTGGCCGACCTGGACGGAGACGGCGACTACGACATCGTCACGGCCCAGGGCGAGTCGGGCAACTTCACGAACAAGATCTACCGGAACAACGGCGCGCCAGACACCGTGCGGCCGATCTTCCTGAGGACCAGCACGCCGAGCTCGATCGGGCCCGGCGGCACACTGTTCTACTGCCTGACCCAGGACGCGGTGCAGGACGACAGCAAGGCCTGGACCACGGTGATCTACGAGTACACGCTGTTCGGCAGCACGGTCACCTGCGGCAGCGGCACCGCCTTCCACATGGGCGGGGGCCAGTTCCGCGCCTCGGTGCCGAGCACCCCGGGCACCGTCGGCATCCAGTTCCAGTGGCGGGCCTTCGACCCGGCCGGCAACGACCGCCCGAGTCCGATCGTGACCCTCGGCAACCTGAGCCCCTGGCGCGACCTCGGCAACGCCCTGCCGGGCGTCAGCGGCGCCTCTGTTCTGACCGGCGTGGGATCCTTCGCCGGCGGCACCAACATCAGCCTGAACCTCAGCAACGCGGCGCCTGCGGCGGCCGGCTTCCTGGTTGTCGGCGGCTCGGCCATCAACCTGCCCCTGTTCGGCGGCGTGCTGGTGCCCTCGCCGGATCTGCTGCTGCCCTACAACACCGACGGCAGCGGCAACGGCAGCTTCACCACCCTGTATCCCGCCGGCAAGCCGGACTGCGTGACCTTCACCTTCCAGGTCTGGTACTTCGACGCCGCGGGCCCCCAGGGCTTCGCCGCCTCCAACGCGATCACCGGCACCCAGCCGGCTGCGTTCTGATCGGGCGGGGCCGCTCAGGCCCGGCAACGCAGCGCTGCGGCGCTCCCCGTCCCTGGGGAGCGCGGGGATCGCTCCCCAGGCAGAGCCTGGACCGAATTCGGATCCTCTCGAAGGTTCTCCGGCAATTCCTCGGGGCCCGCCCACCGGCGGGCCCCGCCTTTTTTGGTCTCCAGGAGATCGTGTGGGTGCCCCTTGCGGAGAAGGGCACGGCTCCGCTCCTGGCTTGGGACCCAGAGGGCCTCCGGGCCTGTCAGCGCGGCTCGAGGTCCAGCAGACGTCCGTCCTCGATCCGAGCGCCGAGCAGCGGATGCTGTGGGGTGCCCGAGCGCAGCGCCTTGGCCAGATCGCGCGCGTCGCGGTCCAGGAGGCGCAGGCGTTGGAACTCGCCGGAGCCGCAGGCGTCGAGCAGCAGGCGGCCCTTCTCGGCCTTGGGCCGTCCGAGCAGGCGCAGGCTGTCCGGCGGGAGCTCGGGGCCCGGCTCGCGGCACAGGAACAGCACCGACAGGGGCAGGCTGCGCAGGTCGAGATCGAGCTCGCGCGACACCTGGCGCCAGTGGTTCGAGGTGAAGGCCTCGGCCGCTGGCGGCGCGAACAGGTGGCACCACTCGCCCGGGTAGCGCTGTGGATCGGCCAGGGGACAGGCGCTGCGCTGGGGGCAGGGGTAGACCGGCGGCAGGGCTGTGCGCAGGCGCTCCCGCAGGGCCACCAGCCGCGCCGAGGCTGGGCGCGTGCCCGGCTCGACCAACAGCACGGCCGCGGCGTCCCCGAGGAGCGCTGGCAGCTGCTCGAAGACCTCGGGCTCGAGTTCGGTCAGCACGTGGCTCAGGAACCAGATCGCACCGGGCTCGGCGGGGGGCGTCGAGCGGATCTCGATCGCGAGCGCGTCCGACCGCGGGCCCAGCTCGGCCCGCAAGCGGTCGGCCCCGTAGCGCGCCGCGCTGCCCGAGCGCTCCACCAGGACCAGGCGATCCCCGGGGTTCGGCGGGAAGCGCTCGAACCAGGCCCGCGAAGCGACCGCCGTGCCGGCGCCGAAATCGACGCAGGTGCGCACGACGGCTTCGCCGGGGGGCAGCGCCGCCGCCAGGCGCCGCTCGGCCTGGGCCAGGGCCCATTCCCACTTCCAGCGGATGCGCACGCCGAAGGTGCGATCGTAGAGCTCGATGCGCCGCGGCGGGTCCCAATAGTCCGGGCCCGGCGCCCCCGCCAGGAAGCGCTGCCGCAGGCTGGCCAGCAGGCGGCCATCCTCGCCCTTCCAGGCGATCGGGTTCGGGTCCGCGGGCTCGGCGGTCATGGGCGCGCAGGTTAGCCGAGCGGGCGCCGCGCCGGGCGTGCGTCGGCGGCGCGGCTCGGCTAGCCTCGCGGCATGAACGATCGGGAGCCGCAGCGCCGCGACCTGCCGCCCGCCCTGCGAGGCAGCCTGTGCTGGGGCTGCCGTTTCCATCGAGCCATCGAATCCGGCCGGGGCAGCCTGTTCCTGCTCTGCGGGCGGGCCCAGCACGAGCCCTGGTTCCCCAAGTATCCGCCGCAGCCCCTGCGCGCCTGCCTGGGCTTCGAAGCCCCGGCCTGAAGCGCACGGCGCGGTGCGCGCTGCCCTCCGCGCGGTGCGCGGGGTGCGGCTGCGGAGCCGACTCCGGCCCCCGCGCTCGCCGGGGCTTCGGACCGCTGCGAAAACGAGGGCCGCTTGTGGAGCCCCCGGCGGCGGGTTAGCGTGGCCCCGCAGGAGCACTCGGTGGATCTCGAGCACTGGCGCGTCACCCCGGGCACCTTCTTAGCGGCCTGGCCCGATCTGGAGGACCAAAACTTCTCCCGGTCGATCGTGGTCCTGTGTCAGCACGGCCCGCGCGGGGCCCTCGGCTTCGTGATCAACCGGCCGACGGGGGTGACCATCGACCGCCTCGTGCCGGACCATCCGCTGCTCTCCAAACTCGGCACTCCGATCTACCTGGGCGGGCCGGTGGACCACTCTCGGTTGCAGTTCCTGCACCGCGCCCCCGCGTCGATCCCCGGCGGCCAGGAGATCGCCGAGGGCCTGTTCTTGGGCGGCGAGCTCGAGGCGTTGGCCGCCTACCTGCGTGCCCAGCAGCGCCCGCGCGGCGTGGATGTGGACGGCCTGCGTCTGTTCCTGGGTTATTCCGGCTGGGACGCGGGCCAGCTCGAAGCCGAGCTGATGCACGGCTCGTGGGTGCCGGCGCCGCTCGACGCGCCGCTGGTGTTCAGCGCCCAGGGCGAGGACGATTGGCGGCGGGTCGTGGCCTCGAGCGGCGCTGGGGATGCGTGGCTCGGCCTGGCCCCCGGCAGCGGCCCCAACTGATGCTTTCGAGGGATTGCGATGCAAGACGCAGCAGACCAAACAACCTCGGCGCCGCCGCGCCGGCGCAGCTGGCTGCGCTGGCCCCTGGGCTGCCTGGCGTTCGGGATCGGCGGGATCGCGGCGCTGGTGTTCCTGAGCGGACCGCTGCTTTCGTGGCTCCTGCCCGGCTGGATCGAAGCGGGCTCCCGCGAGGCGATCCACGGCGAATTGGACGTGCAGAGCCTCGAGCTGTCCTTCCGCGGGCGGCAGCGCCTGTCGGCCAGGCTGCTCGATCCCGAGGGCGCGTCGGTCGGTTCCCTGGAGCTGGGCCTCGAGCCGCTCAGCACCTGGGTGCGCTCAGAGGGCCGCCAGCTCGGGCAGAGCACGCTGCGGTTCGAGCTCGACCTGGTGCGCAGCGCCGAGGGCGCGCTGAACCTGACGCGCGCGCTGGCCCCGCGGGACGGCACCACGTTCGACTCCGGGAGCGGATCCGACGGCGACCCGAGCGGTCGAGGCGAAGGCCTGCCGGACGGGGCCGAGCTGGTGGTCGAACCGAGCCGCCTGTCGTTCCGCGATCTGGTCCCCGGGGCCCCGGCCCCGGGGGTGCGCATCGAGGGGCTCGCGGGGCGCTTCGCCGTGCGTCCTGGCGGCCTGTTGGAAGGCCACCTGGCGGGCCGCCTGGTCGAGCCCGAGCCGGGCTCCTTCGAGCTCAGCCTGCGGCGCCAGGGCCCGGGCGCCGCTTCCGGCGCGGCCCTGGAGGCGACCCTGAGCGGCGAGGCCATGCCCAGCGGCCTGTTCGACGCCCTGCTCGCGGCCGACGGGCTGCTGTCGGAGGCCCTCGGCGCGCGCTTCGACGTGCAGCTCGAGTTCGGCCTGGAGGGCCCCGGGCTGCGTCCCGAGCACGGCCGCGGCCGCCTCAGGCTGACGAGCCCGCGCGTCCGGGCCGAGCAGGTGCTCACCTTCGCTCCCGATCTGCTGAGCGTCGATCCGGGCGGCCAGCTCTGGCTGGAGCCCAGCGCGGCGCTCTGGCAGCGCCTGTGGCCGGCACCGCCGCAGGGCCGGCGCCTGGCCCCTGGGCCCGGCCCGCTCGAGGTCCTGTTCGAGCGCCTGTCTCTGCGGCTGCCGCTGGACGGAGCACGGCTCCAGCCGGCGGAAGCGCTCGCGGGCCTGGATCTCTCCGCGCGCCTCTCCCTGCCCAACCTCACCCTGGCCGGGCCCGCCAGCGCTCCCAGGGCGGGCGCCAACCTGGCGGCCTTGAGCCTGTCCCTCGAACAGGCTCCGGGCGCGCGGCTGTCTGCGCTGCTGACCGGCCGCATCGAGTCCCCGGCGCGCACCCCGGCGCCCCTGACCGTGCGCCTCGAAGCGGCGCCCTGGACCCAGCTGTGGCCCGATCTGCTCGCCGGCCGCGCCAGCGGCGGGCCCCTCGAGCTGCGCGTCGACGGCCTCTCGTCCGCCCAGCTCGATGGCCTGCTGGCCAGCCGCGGGCTGTGCGCCGATGTGCTCGGCGAGCGCCTCGACCTGCGCCTGTCCGCAGCCGAGCTGAGCCTGCCGCTGGCGGATCCGCTGGCGGTCGCGGGACCCCTGCAGCTCGAGCTGACCTCCTCGCGCTGCGCCCTGCGCATGGACGGGCGCTTGGCTCAAGGCCTGTTCGAGAGCGGCGCGCCCGCCGATGGCCGCGAGCAGCTCTCCTTCGCCCTCGACGAGGTCGCCAGCCGGCGGCTGGTGGGCGGCCTGCTGCCGCTCGTGAGCCAGCTCAGCGGGCCGCCGTCCGGCCAGCGCGCCAAGCTGTCCTGGAGCGAGCTGCGCCTGCCCCTCGACGGGGACCTGCGCCGGTTCGATGGACGCCTGCGCCTCGACCTGGGCTCGGCCGACGGCAGCCTGCTGGCCCCGCTGGCAAAGCTCTGGCCGGCCGCCGGACGCTTCCGGGGCCAGCGCCTGGCCCCCTTCGAGCTTTCGATCGTCGGGGGCCGCGTGGGCTATAGCGATCTGGCGCTCGAGCTGGCCGGGCAGCGCCTGCCCTTCTCCGGAGGCTACGACCTGGTCGGCGGCCGCTTCGAGATCGACGCGCGCTTGCCGCTCTCGGCCATCGGCGGCGAGCTCGGCCAGACCCTCGAACAAGCGCGCCGCTTCCTGCCGGCGGAGACCGCCATCCCGCTGCGCCTCTCCGGGCGTCCCGAAGCGCCCGAGCTGGGCCTCGGCCCGGGCAGCAGCGAGATCCTGCAGCAGGCCGCCCAGCGCGCCCTGGAGGCAGGTTTGCTGGAGCAGGTCGGCGACAAACTGCCCGGGCTGCTCGAGCAAGCGCCCGTGCAGCTGCCCGGCGGACTGGGCGGCCTGCTCGAGCAGCTCAAAAAGAAAAAATCCGGCGGCTGATCGGCTGAAAACAAAAAAATTTTCGCCGCCAGCGCAGCGGGACCCGTTGCGTCGACAAGCGGCCCGGCGTCGCGGCTCGCAGAGATCTGCCGCGGCGCCCGGCGGCGCCCTGCGGCCAGGCCCCAGGGCCGCGGGTTCCGTTTCCGGAGCCGGGCGGCCGACGCCAGCCCTTCGGATCGGCGCCCCGCGCGGCCCCTTCGGCAGACCCGGCCAGGATCGAGCCCGCCGCTACTCGCGGAAACCGAGCACCACCAGCAGGCAGGCGCCTCCGGCGATCGGTTCGAGCCCCAGCGCTTCGGCGCGCTGCAGCGCCAGGCGGCTCTCCGCGCCGGGCTGGAACCAGACCCGGCGGATCCGGCTGTTTGCGCAGGCTTCGATCAGCGCTGCGCTGATCTTGGGCGGCGTGATCAGGGACAGGGCGCTGACCTCCGCGGGCAGGCTGGCCAGATCGGGAAAGCAGGGCACGCCCTCGATGTCCGTCGCGCGCGGGTTGATGCCGAAGGCACGCCGGCCGTGTTGCAGATAGCAGCGCAGCACCTTGTTGCCGTACTTTTCGCGGTTGGTCGAAGCGCCGGCCACGCCGAAGGCCGGGGCCGCCAGGAAGTCACGGATGCGTTGGGCCAGGTCGGGCATGGAGTCGGAAGCTGGGTGTGCTGTGGGGCGGCCGGGCCAGGCCGGGCGAGCGCGCGCGTCGGCGCCGCCGGCCGGCGATCGCGCGCAGCGGCTCCTGCGCCGCCTGGCCCTAGACTAGGCTCGCGCCATCCCAGGCTTTAGCCATGCCGATCACCAAGCAGGAAAAAATCGCCCGCATCCAGGGGGTGCTCGACCAGATCCACCCCGATCCCGCGGTGCCCCTGGATCATTTCGACCCCTACAGCCTGCTGATCGCGGTGTTGCTCTCGGCCCAGTGCACCGACAAGAAGGTCAACGAGGTCACGCCGGCGCTGTTCGCGCGGGCCTCCACGCCGGCGCAGATGGCGCGACTCTCGATCGAGGAGATCCGCGCGCTGATCCGACCCTGCGGGCTATCGCCGCAGAAGGCCAAGGCGATCCACGGCCTCTCGCAGATCCTGCTCGCGGAGCACGGCGGTCGGGTGCCGGCGGATTTCGAGGCCCTCGAGCGCCTGCCGGGGGTCGGCCACAAGACGGCCAGCGTGGTCATGGCCCAGGCCTTCGGCGTCCCAGCGTTCCCGGTCGACACCCACATCCATCGACTGGCGCAGCGCTGGGCCCTGTCGGACGGCAGCAGCGTCGAGCGCACCGAACGGGACCTCAAGGCCTGCTTCCCGGAGTCGCGCTGGAACAGCTTGCACCTGCAGATCATCCTGTTCGGCAGGAGCCACTGTCCGGCTTTGCGCCACGACTTCGAGGGCTGCCCGATCTGCTCCTTCGCGGCCCCCAAGACGCGCATCGAAGCGGAACGCCGTGCGCGCGGCGAATCGCCGGCGGGCCGGCGCCCGCGCCGCCCCCGCGGCCCCGGGGTCGCGGGCAAGTAGCTCCGCCGCCGGGCTCGCATCCGGCGGCCGGACAGGCCGGGATCGCCGCGGCGCCCCGATTCCCCCCCGCCTCCCCCAGGCTCGAGAAAGCACTGGCTCGGGCTCGCTCCGAGCGCCTGGACCAGCCCGTCAAACGCCGGCGAACAGGCGTTCGAATTCCGCGCGGCGCCGGGCGCCGACCTGGTCCCAGGTGTAATTCTCGGCCTGCTCGCGGGCCGCCGCGCCGAGCCGCTCGCGCAGGGCCTGGTCGCCGGCCAGCTCGCGCAGGGCGGAGATCCAGCCGACTTCGTCGTAGGGATCGCGCACCAGCCCGTGCACGCGGTCCTCGACCACGCCGCCCGCGCCGGCCGGGCTGACCAGGCAGGGCAGTCCGGCCCCCAAGGCCAGGTAGGTCACCAGCGGGCTGCCTTCCTCGTGGCTGGGCAACACGAACACGTCCGCTTCGCCGTACAGGTCGTCGAGGCGATTGCGATAGGGCAGGTGCTCGACGTCCGGCCGCGCCAGCTCGGATGCGCAGCGCTCCTGGAGCGCGGCCTCGATCGGCCCGACGATGCGCAGCCGCGCGCGCAGCCCGGCGGCGGCCCAATACTCGAGCAGCTGCGCGAGGCCCTTGCGCACGGTGCCGTTGGCTACGAACAGGAACAGGGGCACGTGGCCCGGACCGCGCGGGCGGCGCTCGACGCGGAAGTCGCGCGAATCCCAGGCGTAGGAGGTATGGAACAGCTTGTGCTCGGGCACGCCCTGATCGAGCAGCGAGCGATGCACCAGCGGGCTCGGGCAGAAGACCCGCGTGGCCAGGGCTAGCTTGCGCGATTCGATGTCCGCATCGCGCATGGTGATGCCGTGGTTGGCCGGGAGCCCCAGGCGCCGGTAGGCGTCGTCCAGCACGCGCATCGAGTTGCGGCGATGGCTGTTGACGCGCTCGAGCACGATCGGGATGCCGCGTTCGGCCAGGCGCTCGAAGAAATCGAGCGAAAGCGCTGGCCACAGATAGGCGATGTCGCCGGGCCGAACGATCTTCAGATACCGGCGCTCGAGCAGCTCTCGCAGGCCGGTCTCCGCTAGGCCGAGCCGGTACCAAAGCCGCGTTGCCAGGCGCGGCAGGGGCACGCGGTGGTAGGGGCGCTGCACGGAGGGCTCGACCGCCGGGGCCCAGTATTCGACGCCGAACGGCGCGCCTTGGAGCCGATCGCAGACCGCCAGGATGCAGGCCGGGATCGCGCTGCCGGAGCAGTAGATCGGGAAGGCGACGCGCAGGTTGCGGCGGTCAGGAGGTCGTTGGGGGGTGGACACGGGGCACTGAGCCTAGGGCCCGGTGCGGCGCTTCTCCAAGGGTCGCCGGCAGCCGTCGGCCGAAGCGGCCTCGGCTTTAGAGACCGGTGCGAGCCCCCCCCGCCGCCAAGCTGGGGGGGCCCTTGTCCCTAGAGGCTCCAGAGGCTGCCTTGGCTGCCGGCGAACAGCAGCCGGGCGCCAGGCACGGGCGGCGGGGGGGCGAGGCTGGCGGGGCGGCCATCGACGAACAGCCGCGCTCCGCGCCGGCGGCAGTCCTCGAGCCCTCGATCCAGGGGCTCGTCCGCGGGCAGCACCCAGCCGCGCCGATCGGCCAGGTACAGGATCGTGGGCTCCTCGAAGTTGTTGCGCCGGCGCCAGAAGGGGTCCTCGCGCGGTTTCGGCGAGCGCACCACCAGGAGTTCCCCGGGGCGGCTGTGCTCGGCCGCCAGTCGCGCCAGTTCGACGGTCTGGGCCGTGGTCACCTGGCGCCGCCAATCGCGTTCCAGCAGCGCGTGGCCGAGGTACGGCGCCACCGCCAGGCCCAGGCTCGCTGCGGCGAAGACCGACCGCCCGCGCCAGGCCCAAGAGCGCTGCGTCGCCACCCAGGCCGCCTTGCCCACCCACCAGGAGCCGAGCAGCGTGCCGAACATGTGATAGTGCGCCCCGCTGTCCGGGCTGTGGCTGTAGCGCATCGACACGACGGCCCCCAGGACGTAGGAAGCCGCCAGGGCCAGCTCGGCTGCTCCCATGCGGCGGGTCCACAGCAGCGCGGCGCCCGCCGCCAACCCGATCAGGCCCGGCCCGAAACGCAACGCCATGGCGACCAGATCCAGGTACAGGCCAGGCATCGCCAGGTGCTCGGCGTGGGGGAATTTGGTGTCGCCGCCGGACAGCACGCCGAAGGTCAGGCCGGTCTCGAGGTAGAGCTGGCGCGCGTGCCAGAGCTGCAGGGCCGCGCCGCACAGCACCAGGGCCCACACCAGCCAGGTCTCCGGCCGGCGCAGGCGCTCGCGGTGCGAGAGCGCCAGCAGCAGGAACTGGGCCACCCCGAGCTGCAGGGCCGGGGCTTTGATCCAGGCCGCCAACAGGGTCGCGGCCCCCGCCAACCACAGGGAACGCCGGCGACCGCTGTCCGCGTAGTCGAGGAACGCCAACCAGCCCAGCGTGAAGCATAAGAGCGCGCTGGCGTCCGGCATCACGCTGATCGACAGGGAGACCCCGAGTTGGCTGCCGAGCAGCGCCAGCCCGCACAGGGCCGCCGGTGCGTTGCCGAAGCGCTGGCGCGTCCCGAGGGCCAGGGCCGATGCCGTGGCGCAGAGGGCCAGCAGGGACAGCAGCTGGCCGGGCCATTCCGCTTCACCGAAACGGTTCAGCAGCAGAGCGACCCCGGCGGTGTAGAGCGGCAGCTCGCTCTCCACGAAACCGGGTCCATCCCCGCCCCAGTCGATGCGCGGGCGCAGAAGGTCGAGCCCGAAACGGTGGAAATTGCGCGCGATCGCCTGGGTGTCGCACTCGCGCCAGGAGGCCCCGATCGATTCGGGCCGCACCCACAGCCATTGGGCCAAGGCCCAAGCGCACAGGGCGCCCAGGAACCAAACGAAGACGCGCCTGGGGGGCGCCGGCTGTTGCAAGCGGGCAGAGGAGGGCATGAATGGGTTGGCCGAAGACAGGCCGGCGAGCGATTCGTGGAAGCTCGGAAGGTCGCTCGGGACGAGGCGTGCCCTGGCGGCCAGAAGCGAGCGCGGCCAGGACAATTTTGGCCCTCACGAGCGGCGCGTGTCGCCAGTTCCGCAACGGCTCCCGCCCCCCCGATCTGGCCGTCCTCGCGCAGCTCCGCCTGGCCACAGGACTTGCGAATCCCCGCAGCCGCGCAGCTCGGGACGCTCTGCCGGGCCGACCGAGAAAAATCTGCCGCGTAGCCAGCTCGCGCGGCCCCCCGCGGCCCCGTGCAAACCTTGATCCTCAGCTGCCCGGTTCACGCGGCCCTCGGGCTGGAAAGCGGCTCGCTTCAGGCATCCGGGCGGACATCAGCGCTCTGCGGGTTACCGGGCGATTCCGTGGATACAGCAGCAAAGACCCCGCCGAGCTCTTGGGGGGCCAAAGCCGGGAGCGCTATCGCTGCGCGGCGTACATCCTCGAGCGGAGCACCTCCTTTCGCTTGGAGCCGCCCGAATTCCCAGGAATCGTCGGATGCAGGAGCTCTTTCAGCCCATCCCGGAGAAAAACAAAAAATCGGCGCGCAGCGACGTTCCGCAGCCCCTGCGGCCGCCGGATGGCGGCCCGAAGGCATGCTGCCAGGCTGGTATCGCGGCTTGGGCGCAGCGCGAGATGCTGCCGCAGCACTTCAACGCTCCGGCGGCGGCAGCGGCGTCAAGCTGCCGCTGTCCGGATCGAAACGGTAGGCGCAGAAGTCTCTCCAGGCGCGCTGCAGTTCGCGATTGCGCGGGCCGAGGTCCCGGGCCAGCACGAAGGGCTCGCGCTCGAGGGGCGGGGCCAGGTGGAAGCGTTTGATTTCCTGCTCATTCCGCAGCGGCACGAAGACCAGCGCGGGCTGCAGCGGGGCGGCGCGGGCCGCCGCCTCGGCGCGGCTGCGCAACGCGTATTCCCGCCCGGCTTGCTCGAACTGCACTGCCAGCATCCAGCCGGCCGCTCCAGCGAGGAGGGGCGCCAGCAGGGGGCGCGCCGCCGGCGCCAGGCGCGCCGCGACGCGCGCCAGGCCTGCGCTGGCCAGGCATGCCATCAGCGGCAGGCCTTCGACCAGGTACGACGGGCCAGCCCAGGGCACCCCGTGGAAACGCAGCAGGGCGTAGAAGCCGAGCAGACACAGGGGCACCCCCAGGGCGATCGAGAGGCGCGCGGCCGGCCAGCTGGCGCGCACGCCGACGACCAGCAGCGCCAGCCCGCCGGCGCTGCCGGTCAGCCAGCGGTCGAGGCGCCCCAAGTTGAAGGCCGTGTTGGGCCAGGCGGTGCCCAGGTTGACCAGGCCCCAGCGGTCGTTGGGCGAGCGCTCGGCCGCGTAGAGCTCGTAGGGCGACAGCCAGGGGGATCCGGTCAGCTGCTGATTGAAGGTCAGGTAGACGACCAGCGCCGGCAGGGCGCCGAGCAGCGTGGCGCCGAAGAGCGCCGCCCGCGAGCGCGGCGCGCGCGCCCACAGACTGCCTAGATGCGGCAGGCACAGAGCTAGTGCGGTGCCAGGGCGCGCCAGGAAGCACAGGCCCAAGGCCAGCCCGGCCAAGCTGGCGCGGGCCGCCGCGGGCCGGCCGGTGGCGCAGCGCGCCAGGGCGCTTTCCGCCGCACACAGGAACAAGAGGCCGCTGGGCAACGAGCTGCCGTGGGCCAACCACAAGCCGTGGATGCCGATCGCCATCGGCGAGAGCGCGAACACCCAGGCCGCCAGGCGCGGCCGCTCGAATCCGAGCCGGCCCGCCAGGTACCAGACCCCGGCGGGGGCGAGCAGAGCCCCCGCCCAGACCCAGGCCTTGGCGGCGCCGATGGCCAGGCCCAACGCGAGCACCAGCGAGTGCCCCGGCGGGTACTTCGAGAAGACCAGCCCGCCCGAGTAGATCTGACGCGCTGGGAAAAAATCGGTCCAGGGGCCGCCCGGCAGGCTCAGCTGGCCCTGCGCGAACAGCCGCGCCTGCCACAGGTAAGCCTTGCCGTCGTTGGTCAGGGGCTGGCCTTCGAGCCAGCGCTCGGACAACAGCAGACCTAGGCCCAGGGATACCGCGCCGGCCAGGAGCAGCTCCGCGAGCAGCGCCGCGCCGTTGTGGGCCCGCTCCAGGGGCAGCGCGGTCTGTGCGCCGCGCGCCGGGCAGGCGGCCAGCAGTGCGGCCAGCAGCAGCGTCATGGCCAGGGCGCGGCGGGCGTGTTCGAGCTCCAGGGAGTTCGCGGCGCCTTCGCCGACCAGCCCGAGCGCGAAGGAGGCCTGCAGGGGATCGAGCGCGAGGCCGCCGGCCAGCGCCAGCAGCAGGGTCCACAGACTGGCGCGCCGCGCCAAGAGCAGCGCCACGCCGCCCGCCAGACCGAAGACCAACAGGCGCAGCTCGAGCCGATGGCTTTCCAGCCAGTCCACGGCCTGTTCGGCGGCCAGGCTCGCACTGCCGAACCAGCCGGAGCTCGTCAGCAGCGAGCCGTTCTCGCCGGTCGCGAGCTCGAGGCGCTGAGCGAGGAGCGCTACGGCGGCGCTCAGCAGGCACAGGGCCAAGGGCCAGCGGAGGATCGCGGGGGTCATGGGGGCCGTCGCGGGCGCGGGCGGCGCTGTATCCTGCGGCCGATGAGCCGCGCTGCGAAGCACGAGCCCTCCCGGACCGGGGGGCGCCCGGTCCGGGGGCTGGGCGCCCGAGCGCCGCGGGCGTCCGGCGTCGGGGAGGGCGCCCAGTCGCTCGGGGCGCGCCCCCGCCGGCAGCGCCCGGGGAGCGCGGCGGGACTCTGGCGGGCCGCGCTGTTGTGGGCTGCCCTCTGGCTCCCGCTGGGCTGCCGGCGCCCCCCCGAGCCGCCGGCCACGGTGCTGCTGATGACCCTGGACAGCGTGCGCCGGGACCACGTCTCGGCCTACGGGCGCCGCTCCCCCAAGCACCCCGAGGCCCGCACGACTCCGACCTTCGACCGCCTGGCCGCCGCGGGCATCCGCTTCGAGCGCGCTTTCTCCAGCACCTCCTGGACCTTGCCGGCCCACGCCACCCTGCTGACCGGCTTGCCGGATCAGATCCACGGCGCCACGCGCAACGACCGTCACATTCCCCCCGGAGTCGAGACCCTGGCCGAGGCCTTCGCCGCCGGCGGCTATCGCACCCAGGGCTTTTTCTCGGGCCCCAACCTGCACCCCGCCTTCGGCTTCGCCCAGGGTTTCGAGGCCTACCACGATTGCTCCGGTGTGGAGGTGCCCGAGGAGCTCTTCGCCGCGCCCCAGGAGCCCGGCCGCGACGATCGCTTCCTCGACGTGCACGTCGCTTCGCACCAGGTCCGCACCAGCCCGTTGCTGCTCGAGCGCCTCGATCGGTTCCTGTCCGAGGACCTGGCGCCCGAGGAACGCTGCTTCCTGTTCGTGCACTGGTGGGACCCGCACTACGACTATCTGGCCCCGCCCGAGTACGTGGCTCGGTTCGCCGACCAGAACTACGCCGGGCGCATGGGCGGCCGTTTCGTCCTGGACAAGTTCGGGCCCTGGTCCGCGCCCGATCTCGAGCACCTGCTGGCGCTCTACGACGCCGAGATCGCCTACACGGACGAACACGTGGGCCGCCTGCTGGCCCGCCTGGCGCAGCTGGGGCGCGAGCGCGACCTGCTGGTGGCCCTGACCAGCGACCACGGTGAGGAGTTCTACGAACACGGCAAGTGGGGCCATCAGCGCACCTTGTTCGACGAGGTGCTCTCGATCCCGATGCTGCTGTGTTGGCCCGCGGCCTGGCCCGCCGGGCGCAGCGTGGCCGAGCCCGTGCAGCTGATCGACCTCTACGCCACGCTGCTCGCGGCCGCGCGCCTGCCAATCCCCGCCGCCAGTGAATCCCTGGACCTGGCGCCCCTGTTCCTGGGCTCGGCGCCGGGGCGCAGCGAGCTATTCTTCCATCTGGACGCGCCCCAGCGCGAAATCCGGCTGGACGCTTTGCAGCGCGGCAGCCACAAGCTGATCGTCTCCGCCGGAGACCCGCACCCGAGCTTCTACGATCTGGCCCGGGATCCCGGCGAGCGCGCCGAGCCGCGTGCGCTGCGCCCCGGCACCCCGGGCATGCAGCTGTACGAGCGTCTCGGGCAGGAGCTGGCCCGGCGACGGGAGCTGCACGAACGCGGGGGCTATCTGGCAAGCGGCACCGGGGCCGACCTGGACGCCGGGTTGCGCGCGGCGCTGGAGGCGGCCGGGTACCTGCAGGGTGACTGACCCGCGGCCCGCACGGCGCCCCGCTGCCTGCGCCAGCCGCGAGCTTTCCCGCTTCGACCATGGATCGAAACCAAGCCGCCGAACGCGCCTGGGAACTGTGGGAGACCGGCGAGACCGAGGCCCTGGTGCGCTGGCTCGAGCGCTGCGACCGGCGCGGCCTCGGCGACCCCACCGGCGGGGTGCTTTCGGCTCTCCTGGCGCTCGAATCCCAGGACTTCCCCGGGGCCCAGCGCTGGCTCGCCTGCGCCCAGGCCGCGCTGCCCTGCGACGATTTCGGACTGCTCCTGGCGCAGGCGGAGATCGATCTGTCGCTGTGGCGGCTCGAGGCGGCGCAGGCCGGCTTCGCTGCCCTGCTCGAGCAGGGGCCCGACGCGGGCCTATGGCTGCGCTATTCCCTGTGCGCCGACCTGCTCGGGGATCTGCACGAAGGCGAACGGGCAGTGCGCGCGGCGATCGACCTCGATCCCGAAGGTTGCGGACGGTTGCCCTGGCTCGACCCGGAGGAATTCACGGCGCTGGTGGGCCGCGCGGCCGGTCGGTTGGCGCCCGAGTTCGCCCGCGCCCTCGAGCGCTGGCCGGTGCTGATCGATCCGGTGCCCAGCCGGCTGCTGGCCCGGGATCGGCCCCTCGAGACGCCTCCGGACGCGCTCGGGCTGTTCGTGGGCCATTCGGATCTGGAGCGCAGCGGCGACGGTGGGGGCGCGGCCCCGGCGGCGATCTACCTGTTCCAGCGCAACCTGCAGCGCTTCTGCGCCGATGCCGAGATGCTCGAGCAAGAGGTCGCCACGACCCTCTACCACGAGTTGGGCCATGGGCTCGGTTTCGACGAGGCGGGCCTGACGGAGCTGGGGCTGGATTGATCTATCTGCAAGCTGCGTAGGGACTTGCGCCTGAAGGACAGCGCTCCGCGGCGGCATTGACCGGCGCGGAGCGGACGTTCCGCCCCGGCGCGCTGACCCGGCTGGGTCCAGCGGATTAGAATTGGATCTACGGCGGCTTCGCGGGGCTGAGCGGAGCCGGCGTGCGAACGAAACCGCCCGCAGACCCCCGGCCCGAGGCCTCGAGGCCCGAGATCCCGACCCCTGCCACCCTGGACCGACCGGACCGGCCGAGCTCCGCAGCCGGTCGGGCACCTCCCGCAGAGACCGCCCCATGCCCCCCAGCCGAGAAACAATGGCCCAGCGCCTCGAGGACGGTCTCCGGCCGTGGGGCCTGGCCGTGCTCGGCGGCGTCTCTTTCGGCGTGGGGCCAGCGACGGCCCAGAACCCCCTGGACCTCGAGCGCATCGCCGGAGGCCAGATCGGCGCCCCGTTGGTTTTCGAGGTCGGTGGCCAGGACCCGCTGGTCCCGCTCCCCAAGCTGCTGGTCTGCGACGTTTCCCAGCTGGGCCAGGGGCTGCCGGTGCCGCCCTTCGGCACCCTGCTCTTGCCCTTGTCGCCCGCCTCCCTGGCCTTTGCCGGCGGCGCCTCGAACGCCTACTCGCTGCCGGTCAACAACGCCCCTGGATTGGTCGGTCTGACGGTTTTCGCCCAGGCCCTCGGACCGGTGGCGGGCCAACCCTTCGGCACGCTCGGGTTCTCGGACCTCGAGAGCGTGACGCTGGCGGATCCGGACCCGCGCCTGCGGCTGATCTACGCCGCGGCGGCCCTTGACGGCGGCTTCGGCGGCTTCGCCTACGACAGCGCGTCCCGGCGCCTGCATCCCTGCGGTTTCGCGGCCCTGTCGGAGAATCCCGCCGCCTTGTGCACCTCGCCGGACGGCCGATTCGTCTTCAGCGTCGAGCCCCTGTCTGGGCTGGTCAACAGTTTCCGCATCACGAGCACCTGCGGCAGCCTGCTCCCCACGGGCAGTTCCGTCACGGACCCGGGCACCCAGCTGCTGGCGGCCGATCCGCTGGGCCGTTTCCTGTTCGCCGCCAGCCCGCAGACCGATCGGATCCTGACCCTGGCCGTGGACCTCGCCAGCGGCGCGCCCAGCCCGAGCGGATTGGGCAGCGCGCCCTTGATCGCCGATCCGATCGCCCTGTGGGTTTCAGCGCAGGGCAACCACCTCTATGCGCTCTCCGCTAGCGCGGCTTCCCTGCGACGCTACGCCATCGACCCGGGTTCGGGAGCGCTGACCCTGCAGCAGAGCGTGACCGTGCCCAGCGGCGCCGGGCAACTGGCCGTCAGCCCGATCGGCAGCCTGCTGGTCGTGCTCGCGCCCCAGGCGGGCTTGGCGCAGATCTTCCAGCGCCAGGTATCCAATGGAGCCTTGACCGCGCTGCCCGCGGGTGTGCAGGCCCTCGGGTTCGCGCCGGCGGCCATGGCCCTCGACGACGATGCCCTTGGCGCGCTGCTCCACCTCTCGGATCCGCTCGGCGCGCGCGTGCAGAGTTTCCAGGTTCTGGCCAGCAGCGGCGCGCTGCAACCAGCCAGTCCGGCCAGCCTGAGTCTGCCTTCGGCTCCCGGGGAGCTGCTGCTCGATCCGGCCCTCGACGTGCTGATCGCGAGCCTGCCGGCGGAATCCGAGCTGATCGTCTTGCCGCTGTCGGCTGCGGGACTGCCCAGCCTGGGGGCCCGCCTGCGTGGGCGTGGGGCCCTGCAGGACCTGGCCGCAGCGCGGGGGCTCACCGCGCTGGTGCCCCGCACTCGCAGCGCGCTGCTGGCCAGCGAGGGTACCAACGAATTGCGCTCGTTCCTGTTCTCTCCGAGCGACGGCAAGCTGATCTCGACCGGCGGCGGCTCCAACCCCACCGGCCCGGGTCCGGTCGGCGTCAGCCTGGCCCCCGACAATAGCCTGGCGCTGAGCGCGGACTTCAGCGGCGGCAGCGCAACGTGGTTCCCCTTCGACAGCATCACCGCGCAGCTGGGCAACGGCCAGGCGCAGAGCGCCGTTTCGCCTTTCGATACGGCCTTCGAGCCCGGCGGGCGCTTCGCCTATGTATCGAATTCCGGGGATTCGACCCTGCGCATTTTCGCGAGCCAGGGTTCCCAGCTAATCGCTGCGGGGAGCGTGCCCTTGCTAGCCGGCTCGGTGCCGCGTGGCCTGGCCATCGATCCCTCCGGGCGTTTCCTATACGTGGCTCTCAGCCTGACCAACCGCATCGCGGCCTTCCGCATCGATCCAGGCAGCGGGCAGTTGACCGCGATCGCCAGCACCCTGCAATCAGGCGGTCCCTTCGACGTGCTGGTGCATCCTTCGGGCCGTTTCCTCTACGCCACGCTCTCCACCTCGGACCGCGTCAAGGCTTTCGCCATCGATCCTTTCGACGGCACTCTGTCTCAGCTCTCCTCCACCAGTAGCCCGACCGGCGCTTTGCCCACGGTGCTGGCCTCCGACCCCGCGGGCCGTTTCCTATTCTGCGCCAACAGCAACGGCGATTCCCTTTCGATCTTCAACATCCACGCCGCCACCGGCGCGCTGACCAGCGCTACCGGCAGCCCGCTCGCGCTGCTGGACGATCCGCGCGGCCTGGCGGTCGACGCCAGCGGCAGCGTGCTGCTGGTGGTCAACCGCGGCGTGGATCTGGTGCAGGCCTTCCGGATCCCCGCGGGCAGCGGCGGCCTGACCGGGCTGTCCCTGTCGGCGACCGGCGGAGACGCGCCCCGCGGCATCGCCCTCGATCTGCTCTGGGAGTAGTCCCCGGCGCCGGCGCGGATCCGTGGGCGACCGGGTCCCCAGGGGCCGTTTCGGTCGGCGGCTCCGCGAGCCACCTTGCCGAACCATGGGGGTGCGATCCACGGGACCTGCGCCGCCCTCGGGCGGCGACCACCGCGACGCCCCGGGCAGTTGGGGGGCGGCGACGGATCCGCTTCGGTTCGCATGCGGGCCCTCGGATCGCCTGCCTGCGGGACGGGCCCCCTGGCCAGCCTCGGCCCACCGCTGAGTCAGCACCTCTCGGGAGCCTGATCGGGGCACCTCCTGGCGGGCCGGCAGCCTTCGAAGCTCGAAAAGCGACTCGCCGATTGACCGGCCCGCGCTGCGATCGGGACCATGCTTGGCCAGCCTGGATGCAGCGGTGCCGCGGGCTGGATCCCTTCGCTCGGCGCCGATCCAAGCCATGTCGAACGCTGTCTCCGCCCTGCGTCTCCCCGAGCCGGCCACCGCGGCCACTCTCCGATCCGCCGACCGGGCCCTCGACGGCGCACGACGCAGCCTCTGGGTAGGCCTCGTCACGGGCTGCCTGGCCCTGCTCCTCTCGGCCTGCGGCGGCGGCAGCGGCAGCAACAGCGTGATCGCTCCGACCGCTCTCGACTACGACCCCCTGACCGGCGGCAACCCGGTGTTCAGCTTCCAGGCCTGCTCCACCGTCGACACGGCGGCTCCCCAGGTCGACCAGCCGATCACCAACTGGAGCTCGACCCCGGCCTTGCCGGCCGGCCTGTCCTTTGCGAGCGACGGCAGCCTGGTGGGGGTTCCAGGGGCCGTGACCGCGTCTGCCAACTACCTGGTGGTGGCTTCGAACGCCGCGGGATCAGTCCAGCAGACGATCAGCATCGCGATCACCATCCCGCCGTTTCCCGCCGGGCTCAGCTATGCCACCAACCCGGCCAGCTACACCGTCGGTCTGCCCAGCGTGCCCAACGTGCCTGCGGTCACGGGCAACATCACCTCTTGGTCGATCAGCCCGCCGCTGCCCGCAGGTCTCAGCATCTCCGCCACCACCGGCGTGATCTCGGGCACGCCCACCGCCGCTTCGGCCGCAGCCAGCTACACGGTCACCGCCCAGGATTGCATCGGTGGACAGACCTCCGCCAGCCTGTCGCTTTCGGTGGCTTCCGGGGGCGGCGGCGGCCTGCTCGACACGCCGCGCTTCGTCTACACCGCCAACTCTGGCGACGGGACCGTGTCGATCAATACCCTCAATCCGGTCAACGGCAAGCTGCAGGCGGCCGGCTATGCGGTGCTCAGCGGCACGCCCGTGGCCATCGAGCGCAGCGCCGGCCACGACGAGCTGTTCGTGCTCGACCAGACCGAAAACCAGGTCGAGGTCTATTCGATCAATCCGGTCAGCGGCCAGCTGACCCCGATCGCCGGCAGCCCCTTCGGATTGCCCCTCAACGCTGCGCCGAGCGATTTCCTGCTGGACGGTGCCCGGGCGCGCCTGTTCGTGGCCAACACCGGCCTGAACAGCATCTCGGTGTTCAGCGTGGCGGCCAACGGCGTCCTGACGCCGGTCGCCGGCAGTCCCTTCGCCCTGACCGGTCAAGAGCCCGTCTCCCTGGCGCTCGAACCCAACGAGGGTTTCCTCTACGCCGCCTGCCGGGGCTCGGACCAGATCGCGGCCCTGACCGTGGCCGTTTCCGGCGCCTTGTCCGGTCAGCAGCTGTTCAGCTCGGCCAATTCTCCGCAGGCCCTCGACACCCTGCTCTCCTCCACGGGCAATCGCATGCTCTACGTGGGCTGTGGCGCCGGCGGCAACCAGGTCATCCCCTATACGATCAACCCGGCCAGCGGTGCGATCACCGCCGGGATCGCGGTGACCGACGTCAACGGATCCATCTCCCGCCTCGATGCGGTGCAATTCAGCAACGGCAACCGCACGCTGTACGCGCTCAACACGACTCTGGGGCGTGTCCAGCGCCTCGGCGTCCTGGGGGGCGGCGCGGTCACGATCCCGCTCGATTCTGTGCCTTTCTATGTGGGCGCCGATCCCGTGGCGATCGCGCGGACCGATACCGACAGCTTCTGCTTCGTGGTCTTCCAGGGCGAAGCGGCGATCTCCAGCGCCAGCGTCGATGCGGCCAACTTCGGTGTCCTGACCCCCGTGGCCCCCAGCGAATCGCCCACCGATCGACAGCGCGTCCGCGCCTTGCCGGCCGATGTGGTGGTCGTCAACGGCACCGATGCGCCGATCTACTCCAGCGACAGCGTCTATGCGGCCAACTTCTTAAACACCGACCTGGCCCAGTACAGCTTCACCCCGGCGCCTGCCACGCTCAGCCCCAAGAACCCCGCCACGGTCGCCGCGGGAGCCGGGCCCAACTCGATCGTGGTCCACCCGCGGCTGGACAAGGCCTACGTGATCAACAACCAGGACACGATCGGGCAGGACATCCTGGTCTACGACATCGCCCCGAACGGCAACCTGATCACGCCTCCGGTGGCGATCGACCTGGCCCTGGCGGGAGCCGCCGGAGCGGGCGGCGCTTGGAGCGCGGCCATCGATCCCTCCGGGCGATTCCTGATCGTGACTCGCCCGCTGGTACAGGAGAGCCAGGTGATCAGCTACCCGCTCGATGCGAGCGGCAACCTGGGACAGGGCTTGGCGGCCGCCGCCGGGGACACCGCCCGCGGCGGAGCGATCGACCCCACGGGGCGCTTCTTCTACGTGGCCAACTCGATCAGCAACACCATCGGGCAGTACTCGATCAATCCGAGCACGGGCGCCTTGACTTCGATCGCAGCGCCGCTCGCCGCGGGCACGGGCCCCTGGGCCGTCACGGTCGATCCGACCGGCCGGTTCGCCTACGTGGCCAGCTTCTCCAGCAACAGCCTCTCGGCCTACGCCATCGACCCGGTCAGCGGCGCCCTGAGCGACATCCTCGAGGCCGGCGGCGGGCCCGTGACCCTGGTCCAGGGCAACCAACCGGTCGACCTGCGCTTCGAGCGCGGCGGCCGGGTCTTGTACGTGGCTTGCGAGGGCAGCCTGGAGATCAACCGCTTCCTGATCAACCTGAACCCGAACGATGCCATCGTGAACGGCACCGTGTTCCTGTTCGCCGAGCAGAGCATCCAGGTGGCGCCGCGGAGCCTGGCGATCGACGGGGCCAACGGCAGCCTGTTCGCGGCCATCTCGAGCACCGGCGAGGTGCGCAGCTATGACTTCAGCCTGACCCAGGACGTGGGCGTGCTGACACTCCGGGACACCGACCAGTCGGCGCCGAGCTCCGGGACGCGCGCGGTCGCGGTCCGCACGCGCCTGCAGTGAGGGGACGGGTCTGGGCCGCCTCCGCTCGTCGGATGGCGGCCCAGCATCACCCCAGGTGCTCGCTGCCGGCCAGCAGGCGGGTGGCGCGTTCCACGGGCAGGGGCGGCGAGTAGACGTAGCCCTGCACCTCGTCGCAACCTGGATCCCGCAGGAAATCGAGCTGCTTGCGTGTCTCGACACCCTCGGCGCAGGCCACCAGACCGAGGGAATGGGCCATGGCGATGATCGCCCGCGTGATGGCAGCATCGCGGGGGTCGGTCAGCAGCGTGCGGATGAAGGCCTTGTCGATCTTTAGCTTGGTCAGCGGAAACCGCTTCAGATAGGCCAGCGAGGACTGGCCGGTGCCGAAGTCGTCGATCGCCACGCGCACCCCGATCTGGCGCAGCTCCTCGAGGGTTTCCAAGGCCTGGCGCGCGTCCTGCATCACGGCGCTCTCGGTGATCTCGATCTCGAGGTGCCGCGCTTCCAGCCCGGACTCCTCGAGGGCGCCGTGCACCAGCTCGATCGGCATGCGCTGGCGGAATTGGCGCGCCGAGACGTTGACCGCCATGGAATCGATGGCGAATCCCTGGGAGCGCCAGCGCACCAGCTGGGCGCAGGCCTCGCGCGCCACCCATTCGCCCAGGGGCGCGATCAGCCCGGTCTCCTCGGCCACGGGGATGAACTCGTCGGGATAGATCAGGCCCAGGTCGGGATGGTTCCAGCGCACCAAGGCTTCGAAACCGACGATCCGATCGCTAGCCAGCTCGACCCGCGGCTGATAGTGCAGCACGAGTTCCTGCCGCTCGATGGCTTGGCGCAGAGAGTGCTCCAGCGCCAAGCGCTCCACCGCTCGATCGGTCATCTGCGGCATGAAGAAGCGGAATTTGCCGCCGCCTTCGGACTTGGCCTGATACATGGCCACGTCCGCGTTGCGCACCAGGGTGTCGACGTCGTGCCCGTCCATGGGGAACAGGCTGATGCCGATCGAACACGAGCTGAACAGCTCGTGGCCGTCGATGTGCATCGGCTCGGCGATCGACTGGGCGATCTTCTTGGCGACGCGCGCGGCATCCTGCCCCCGGCGCACGTCGGACAGGATCAGGTTGAACTCGTCGCCGCCGCAGCGCGACGCCGAATCCGCGCTGCGGATGCAGCCCTGGATGCGCCGCGCCACCTCCTGGATCAGCCGGTCCCCGACCACGTGCCCCAGGGTGTCGTTGATCTGCTTGAAGCGATCGAGGTCGAGGAACAGGATCGCCAGTTGTCCATGGCTGCGCTCGGCCTGGGCAATCAGTTGGCGCAGGCGGGCGCGGAAGAACTGCCGGTTGGGCAGATCCGTGAGCGTGTCGTGGTGGGCCAGGTGCACCGAGAGTTCGCGCGCGCGCCGCAGGTCGGTGGACAGGCTCTGGCGCTCGACGGCCCATTCGATGCAGCGCTCCAAGAGGCCCAGGTCCGGCAGCTCGACGTGGCGGCGATCGAGCACCTCGCTGGCGCCCTCGCGGCGCAGCAGCTCGACCGAAGCGGGGTCGAACTGGTCGAGCAACAACACCAGCGGCAGGTTGAGGCCCTGCAGCTCGCGCAGGCGCATCAGGGCCTGGGTGGTGGTCTCCGCCAGCAGCACCAGGGAGTCGCAGCCGTCGGGCCGCAGGGACTGGGCTCCGAAGGGGCCCTCGAGCTCGCGCTGTTCGACTTCGAAGGTCGCCAGCCGGCTGGCCTTGAGCGCCTTCTCGAGGCGCTCCCGCTGGACCGGGCTGCCGCCCACCAGGGCCAGTCGCCGGGGGAGGCTCGCTCGGGCGGTGCGCGGAGGCCGGTCGGAATTGGGCATGGCTGTCCACCTAGAGGCCCGAAGGGGGCATTCGAGGTCAAGATCCCGGGGCAGCTCCTGGTTCCCCAGCCCCCGGAATCCCAAAATGGGGGCGGGACAGACCTCAACAACCTCAGCCATGCCCCGCCAAGAACTCGACGAAGCGCGCTTCTCCCAGTTGGCCGCGGATTGCCTGCGGCGGGTCGAGGCCTGGCTGGAGGACTTCGACCCGGACGAGCTCGATTACCGGGCCGCGGACGGGGTCCTCAAGCTCGAATTCGCCGACGGCAAGGTGTTCGTCCTGAACCGCCAGGGCGGCAACCACCAGATGTGGCTGGCGGCCGGAGTGCGCGCCTGGCACTACGACTGGGATGGGCGACACTGGCGCGACGACCGCGACGGCCACGAGTTGCTCGAAAATCTCTCCCGGGTGGTCTCCGAAAAGCTTGGGCGGGCGGTGCGGGTCGGCCGGTGAGCCGTGCATCGTCAAGGCCCTGGACGCCCCAGCACCGGCTGCTGGCCTCCACTGGCTTCGGTGAGCGGGCCTTGAGCCCTCGCGAACGTTCCGTAGTCCCGCTCCAGCGCAGGGCGTGATGAGCGACCTGGCGCTCTTGATCCTGGCCTTGGCGCTGTCTATCGATTCGGCGGCCGTGGCCGCCAGCGCGGGCCTGGCCAGCGCGCCCGCCCAGCGGGCCTCCCTGTGGCGGTTGCCGCCGATCTTCGCCCTGGGTCAGGGCGTTTTGTGTGCCCTGGGGCACGCCCTGGCCAGCGTCCTGCGCGGTCGCATCGAGGCCTACGACCATTGGATCGCTTTCGGGCTGCTGGCCCTGCTGGGCGTGCGGCTGTGGCGGCAGGGCGGGGCGCCTCCGGAGGCCCTCCGGCGCCAACTGTCCCTAGGGGCGCTGCTGATGCTGAGCCTCGCCACGGGCGTGGACGCGCTGGTGGCCGGCATGGGCTTGGCCCTGCTGGAGGTCGAGCTGTGGCGCGGCGCCTGCGCGGTGTCCCTGGTGACCCTGGGCCTGTGCGCGCCGGCGGTCTGGCTCGCCGGGCGGCTCGGCACCCGCTTCGCCCAGCGGGCCGAGCGCCTGGGCGGCGTGGTGCTGATCGCCATCGGCTTCGGCTTGGTCGCCGAGCACACCGGATTGTGGTGAGCGCGGCGGGCTCGCGGGCCTGACCGGCTGTCGCCTGCCCGCGGCTCAGCGGGGAGTTTCGGGGGCCCCATCGCTGACCCCGATCGCCACCGCCGCGGCGGTGCCCGCGTCGTGGGTGATCGTGATCAGGATGCGCTGGATTCCGCGCGCGCGGGCGTGCTCCGCCGAACGGCCGTGGAGGCGCACTTCGGGCGCCGCTCCGGGCGCCCGCACCACCTCGATGTCCACGAAGCGCACGCCCTGCCGCCAGCCGGTGCCGAGCACCTTCATGATCGCCTCTTTGACCGCGAAGCGTCCGGCATAGTGGCTGGCGCGCGCGCGCGGGCGGGCCTCGCAATAGCGCTGCTCGGCGGCGGTGAAAACGCGCCCGATGAAGTGCTCGCCGTAGCGGTCGAGCGTCGCCTGGACGCGCGCGATCTGGCACAGGTCGAGTCCGATGGCGACCACGCTCATGGGCGGCTTGGGTGGGGGGGCAGGTGGGGGAGCGAGGGCTTACGGCGCGGATTCCGGGGGCGCCGGGGCTTTGGATTCTTGGGCCTGCGCACGGCCGCCCAGATCCAGCGCGGCGCCGCAGGTCAGCTCCGCCAGCAGCGCGGTGGCGAAGGCGCCCGGCGACAGCTCGAAAGCCAGCAGGCGCCGCGGCCCCAGGTCGTCCTCGCCCGGCGGCCCCAGGCGGGCTGCGACCGGCCGCAGGCGGCCGGGCCGGCGATCGCCTCCCAGCGAGGCCCCCGGCGCGCGCTCGAAGGCCTCGAAGGAGAGCCCGCGGGCGGCCAGCAGCTCGCGCTCGAGCTCCAGGGCGGCGGCGCTGGCGGGGAACAGGTCGGCGCCGAACAGGGGCCCGCAGGCGCTGATCTCGAAGGCCGTCGAGCGCGGCTGTTCGCGGCCCAGTTCCAGGGCCAGGAAGGGGCCGCGCGAGCCCGTGCGCTGGCAGACGTCCCCTTCGACCAGCCGCGCGAGGTCCGGCCCGCGCCGGTCCAGCCAGTCGTTGAACAGCAGCGCCTGGCCGGCTTCGAGCAGCAGGCGCCGCTGGGGCGGGGGCAAGCTCATCAGCGCCGCCAGGGGCCGGTCGGGGTCGGCGGCCCGTGCCCGCGCCGCACGGGCTTCCGCGGCGTACTCGCGCGGGAAGCGCTCGGCGGCCTCCCGGAATTGCCCAGCAGCGGCCAGCTCACGGGCTTCCCGCAGGGCGCCGAACTCGCCGCTCTGGGGCCGCGCCAGGAGCCACTCGAGCGCCAGGGGCAGATCGCCGCGCAGCCAGGCCAGGGCCAGGTGCCCGTGCCGTTCCCCGGGGCCGAGGCGCTGGGGGCCGAAGCGGTTGGCGAAGCCCCGCTCGGCGGCCAGCTCCAGGCGTCGCCCGAGCTCGGCGGCGTCGGCGCCGTGAAGGCCTCGCAGGCACAGTTCGAAGCGGTTGCCGCGGCTCTGGCCCGGGCGCAGCTTGGCGCGCGTGCGGCCGACTTCGAGCACCGCGAGACCGGGCTCGGCGAAGCCGCGCAGGCGCTCGGGGTCCGCGCCGTCCAGGGTCAGCGCTTGGCGGGCGCGCGCCTGGCGATCCTTGAGGCCCGCATGGCCGACCCCGCGCGCATCGACCCCGCACCACTTGGCCAGGCGCTGGCCCACCTCCGGGGTGGTGCGTCCGAGCTTTTCGATCCAGACCCAGGCGTGCTGGCCCTCGCCGCTCGGCGCGAAGGCCGGCAGCTCCTCGACCACGAAGTCCTCGGGGCGCGCGCGGAAGCGGCACGGCAGGGGCGCCGGCGGGGGAAGCATCGATTCGGGCACTGGAGCCGGGCCGCGCTCGGCCCCAAAGAGATTAGCAGTCCATTTGAAGGCCTCGCCCGGGTCTCTCGAGGCGATCGCAGGCACCAATGTGGTGCGCGCTGCGCGCCTTCTGCCCGTGGCATGCTCGCCCTCGCCTGCAGGCCAGCTCGCCGACCGCGGCCGCCCCCCGGACGGTCGGCCCGGCCCCGCCCGGCGGCGACCCGCAGCGCCCGGCCCGCAATCGCGACCAACACGGGGCGGACCTCGAGCGCCCCCGCGGCGCAGCCCGCCCAGCTCGCTCCCAACCTCCTTCCTCTCCGCGACCTTCTGCGATGACTTCTCCTTCGAACCCAGGCGGCGTGCTCGTGCTCGGCGCCAGCGGCGGCATCGGCAGCGCCCTGGCGCGCCGTCTGCAGGCCGCCGGACGTCCCCTGTTCCTGGCGGCCCGCCGCGAGGAACCCCTGGCCGCCTTGGCACAGGAGCTCGGCGCGCCCTTCGCCAGCTGCGATGCGCGCGACAGCGCCCAGGTGGCCGCGCTGTTCGAGCGCGCCCGCGCCAGCCTGGGCGCCTTGACGGGCGCCGTCAACGCGGTGGGCTCGATCCTGCTCAAACCGGCGGCGCGCACCAGCGATGAAGACTTCCAGGCGGTCATCGACCAGAACCTGAAAAGCGCTTTCCACTGCCTGCGCGAAGCGGCCAAGACCCTGGAAGCGGGCGGCTCCGTGGTGCTGATGTCCTCCGCGGCCGCGCGCTTCGGGCTCGCCAACCACGAGGCCATCGCCGCGGCCAAGGCCGGCGTCGAGGGCCTGGTGCGAGCCGGGGCGGCGAGCCTGGCCCCGCGCGGCGTGCGCGTCAACGCGGTGGCCCCGGGCCTGGTGGACACGCCCCTGGCGCGCCCCTGGACCGAAGCCGCGGCCGCTCGCCAGGCCAGCGAGCGCATGCACCCTCTGGGGCGCCTGGGCCAGGCGGACGAGGTGGCGGCGGCGATCGCTTGGCTGCTCGACCCGGGCCAGGGCTGGATCACCGGGGCGGTGCTGCCCGTGGACGGCGGGCTCTCGAACCTGCGCGGCCGAGCCTGATGGGCCGCGGGCCCGGCCGCCGGCGCCCGCACCGAGCGAGCGCCAGCCAGCCGAGCCTGGACCGCCGGCGCCCTGGCCGTAAACCAGTCCCGAGCCCGCCTGCGGGCCTGGGCCGAGCGGCCTTCAGAGGAGCGAGACCCTCACCCCGTCTCCGCTCCTACCCTGGGGGGCGGATGCGACCCCCGCTGCACCAAAAGCCGCGGTGCTCCGCATTCTGCGCCCGACGCTGCCCGAATCCCGCCGATCGAGACGCACCCGTGAGCGAACAGCACTTCCAAAAGGTCAGCGAGCTGCGCGTTTCCCGCGACGCCCTGTTCGCCTGGCACGATCGCCCCGGCGCCTTTGAGCGGCTCTGTCCGCCCTTCGACCCCGCGCGGGTGATCGAACAGACCGGCGGGATCCGCGACGGGGATCGGGCGACGATCGCGGTGCCCTTCGGCCCCTTGTCCTTGCGCTGGGTGGCCGAGCACCGCGGCTTCGTTCCCGGTCAGCAGTTCCAGGACGTGATGCTGAGCGGCCCCTTCGCGGCGTGGGAGCACACGCATCGCTTCGAATCAGCACCCGGCGGCGGTTCGCGCTTGATCGACAGCATCCGCTACCGCCTGCCCCTGGGCGCGCTGGGCGCCACCTTCGGCGCGGGCCTGGTGGCCCGCAAGCTCGAGGCCGCGTTCCGCTGGCGCCACCGCATCACCGCCCAGGACCTCGCGCTGCACGCCGCGCTCCAGCCCGGCCTGGCCGCGCAGCGCCCCGGGCCCTGGCGCGTGCTGATCACCGGCGCCTCGGGGCTGGTGGGACGGAACCTGGCGGCGCTGCTCAGCACCGGCGGGCATCGGTTGGTGCGCGCCGTGCGGCGCGCCGCGCGCGGGCCAGACGAGCTGGCCTTCGAGCGCGCCGGGGCCCCGGCGCGGCTGGCCGACCTCGAGGATTTCGATGCGGTCGTGCACCTGGCCGGCGAGCCGATCGCCCAGCGCTGGACCAAGCGCGCGCGGGCGGCGATCGAGAGCTCGCGGGTCGAGGGCACGCGCCGGCTGGTGGCGGCACTGACCGCGCTCGCGCGCCCGCCGCGGGTCTTGATCAGCGCCTCCGCGATCGGCTTCTACGGCGAGCGCGGCGACGAGCAGGTCGATGAGCGCCACGGCCCCGGGTCGGGTTTCCTGGCCGACCTGGCCGGCCGCTGGGAGCAGGCCGCCGATCCGGCCCGCGCCGCCGGCATGCGGGTGCTGCACCCGCGCTTCGGCCTGATCCTCTCGCCGCGCGGCGGCGCCCTGGCCAAGACCCTGCCGGCCGCACGCCTGGGCCTCGGCGGCCCGCTCGGCTCCGGCCGCCACTGGTGGAGCTGGGTCTCCTTGGAGGACGCCACGGCCGCGCTGCTGTTCGGTCTGGCCACGCAGGGGCTCGAAGGGCCCTTCAACGTGGTCGCCCCGGAGCCGGTGCGTCAGGCCGACTTCATGCGCGTGCTCGGCGCCGTGCTGCGGCGTCCCGCATTCCTGCCGGCCCCGGCCTTCGCCCTGCGGCTCGCTTTCGGCGAGATGGCCGACGCAGCGCTGCTGGCCAGCGTGCGCGTCGCGCCCACCCGCCTCCAAAACCACGGCTTCCGCTTCCGCGATCCGGGCCTCGAAGCCTGCCTGCGCGCCCAGCTGGGCCGCTGGACGTGAGCGATCGCCGCGGTCACCAGCCAGCCCCCTCGAGAGACCCCGCAGCGGCCGTTTCGCACGCGCTCCAAGGCGCGCATCCAAGGGCGGCCCAAAGGCAAACCGACGGGCTGGCAAGACCGCTCGGGCGCAGCCCGAGTCGATGATTTTGAGCCCGGTCGATCGGTCACATTCCGGTCGGAGGGGCTCAGCCCGTCAGGCCGGCTCAACTTCGATCAGGGCCGCGCGGTCGTCGATTTCGGCGCCGTCGGAGACCAGGAAGCGGCGGACGCGGGCGCGCGGCGGCAGGTTGCCGGTCGGGCGGTAGTGGACCTGGGCGAAGGTCTTCATGACCTCGATCAGGCCGAGGGCCCGACCGGCCTCGACCACGTCGCCGACCGACACCAGCGGCGCTTCGCCGGGGGAGGCGCGCTGCCAGAAGCGGCCCGCGTGGGGCGCGCGCACGAACAAGCCGGCGCCCGATTCGGCAGCCGCCGCGGCAGGCCCAGCCCCCTGCAGCTCGCCGGAGAGCGGCGCCAGGCGCAGCACCACCTGCCCGTAGCCGAAGGGCGCTTCGGTCATGGCCGGCAGGGGACCCAGCACCTGGCCCGCGATGCCCTCCGGGACCCGCAGGGGCCGCTGCCGGCCGAGGGTCGTCAGCTGGCCGGCCAGCTGGCCGGCGGTGAGCAGGGTACCGGACCGCGGCAGCAGCGTCAGCGTGCCCACGGAGGGACAGCACAGCAGCGTCTGGCTGCCTTCCGTCCGGACGATCAGATCGAGGGGCTCGGATGCCATGGGGTCAGCCGCGGGGTTTGGTCAAGGCTTCCAGGTCGTGCAGGGACCAGATGCGCGGATTCTTGGTGCGCCGATGGCCCACCTGGGACCAGGAGGCTTCGGCGAACAGCTCGAGCCAGCTGCGCAGCTCGGTGAAGCGCACGATCTCGTCCGTGTCCATCTGGGCGGCCGACTTGTAGGGGTCCATGTCGGTCTCGATGCGCGCCTCGGTCTCGCGCATGCCGGCCTCGATCTTGGCGCGCTCGGCGGGATCCTGGCTCAGGATCTCGAAGTCGTCGTCCAGTTTGGTGTTGAAGGCCGCGATCGCCAGGGTGCGGCCCTCCATCACCGACTGGCGCGTCAGCGTGGTGGAGAGCTGCACCACCGGCTCGTAGGGCAGGCCCGCCATGGCGTAATAGCCGGCGCCGCTGGCCTTGCGCAGCAGCACCGTGAACATCGGCACCTGGTTGGTGCTGTTGGTGTAGATCAGCGAGGAGCCGTAGCCCAGGAGCCCCTGGCGTTCCGCTTCGATGCCGATGTCGAAACCGGAGATGTCCTGCAGCCAGACCAGCGGGATGCCGTCCTGATCGCAGGCCCGGCTGAAGGCCGAGACCTTGGCGATCCCGTCGCGATACAGGATCCCGGCGGGCTTCTTCTGGCCGTGGTGGTCGGCGTCGTCGATCAGGCCCTGGGCGTTGATCACGAAGCCCATGTAGAGCCCCGAGACGCGTCCGATGCCGACGATCATTTCGCGGCCGCGGTCGGGCAGCAGCTCCCAGAACAGGCTGTGATCCACCAGGCGCGCCAGCACCTCGCGGGCGTCATAGCCCATGCGATGGTCCGGCGGGAACAGGGCCATCAGCTCGCTGGGCGCGAACTCGGGAGGCGCAGGCTGTGCGCCATGGCGATAGAAGTCGAAGCCGGGCGTCGGCAGGCGCTGGACTTCGGCGCGGATCCAATCCAGGGCGGTCTGGTCGTCGGGCACGCGCGCGTCCGCGCAGCCCGACAGGTGCACGTGCACCTCGGGACCGCCGATGTCGAGGGAGGAGAGCTTCTGGCTCTTGGCGCCCTTGATCAGCGCCGCGCCCGCGATGACCATGTAGGCCTGCTCGGTCATCACCACCCGATCGGAGATGATCGGCATGTAGCCGCCTCCCGCGATGCAATCGCCGAAAACGCCTGCGATCTGGGGCACGCCGGCGTCGGCCAGCTCGCTGTTCTGCTTGAAGATGTGCCCGGCGCCGTAGAGGCCCGGGAAGGACAGGGACTGCTCGGGCAGGTACAGGCCCGAGCAATCGACCAGGTAGATCACCGGCAGCGCCAAGCGTTTGGCCATCTCCTGGGCGCGCTCGATCTTTTCGGGGGTGCGCGGCCACCAGGAGCCGGAGGCGACCGTGTTGTCGTTGGCGATCACCATGCACCAGCGGCCGGCCACCTTGGCGAACACCGTGGCGACCCCCGCGGCCGGGCTCTCGAGCTTGCCGAACAGGCGACCGTAATTGACGAAGGTGCCGACCTCGAACAGCTCGCTGCCGCTGTCCTTGAGCCGCTCGAGGCGTTCGCGCACGGTCAGCTTGCCTTTTTGGCGCACGCGCTCGGCGTAGGTTTCGCCCCAGCCCTGCTGCACCTTCTGGCGCCGGGCCAGCAGCTCGGTGTTGCGCTGCTCGGCGGCGCCTTCGTGTTTGGCGATGGTGGGGGCGTCGAGCAGGCGCTCGAGCGGCGTGCCGATCGGGGCGAGGGGGACCTTGGCCATGGGCGGGGGCGGGGCGTGTGTTCGGGCGGCGCGGCGCGCGTGGGGAGCACGCTTTCGGGCGGTTCTCTGGGAGCGGTGCCCCTAGAGAGGGGCCCAGAGGGCGGAGTCGAAATCGGGGGATCGCCTGGGCGGCTGGTGGGCTGAAGGGCGTCTGACCGGGGGGCCTGGCCCCGTCGGGGCCAGAGGCTTGGTCGCGGCCTCGCTCAGCCGCGCTTGCCGGCCGGATTCCAACCCGGCAGGCTGCCGGTGTCGTAGCGCCCGCTCTGGAACTCGGGGCTGGCGAGCACCGCGAGGTGCAGCGGGATGGTGGTGTGCACGCCGGTGACGCGGGCGCCCGAGAGGCAGGCACGCATGCCCGCGATCGCGGCGGCGCGGTCCGGGGCATGCACGATCACCTTGGCCAGCAGCGAATCGTAGTGGGGGCTGACGCTGTCGCCGGCCACCAGGTGGGTGTCGATCCGCACGCTGCAGCCGGGCACGTCGCTCTTGAATTCGAACTGCTCGAGGCGCCCGGGGCTCGGCCGGAAGTCCTGGCTGGGGTCCTCGGCGTTGATGCGGCACTCGATGGCGTGCCCGCGCGGGACCAGCTCGGTCTGCCGGAGCGGCAGGCGCCGATTGGCGGCCACCTCGAGCTGCAGCTTGACGATGTCCAGGCCCAGCAGCGCCTCGCTGATCGGATGCTCGACCTGCAGGCGCGTGTTCATCTCCATGAAATAGAGCTTGCCGCTCTGCGCATCGCGCAGGAATTCGATCGTGCCCGCGTTGCGATAGCCCATGCGACGCGCGGCCGCCGCGGCGCTCTCGCCCAAAGCACGGCGCTCGCCATCGTCCAGCACCGGGGAGGGCGTCTCTTCGATCAGCTTTTGGTGCCGGCGCTGGATCGAGCATTCGCGTTCGAACAGGTGCAGGGCGTCCCCGAAGCCGTCGCCCATCAGCTGGACTTCGATGTGGCGACCGGCCTGCAGGTACTTCTCCAGATAGAGCAGCCCCGAACCGAAGGCCGACTCGGCTTCGTTCTGGGCCGAGAGGTAGGCGCGCTCGAGCTCCGCTTCGCTGTCGCAGCGACGCATGCCGCGCCCGCCGCCCCCGGCGTCGGCCTTGAGCAGCACCGGATAGCCGGCGGCGCGGGCCAAGTCGCGGGCGTGGGCCACATCGCGCAAGGCCCCGTCGGATCCCGGCACGACCTCGAGTCCGGCGGCCTTGGCCGCGGCCTTGGCCGGCGACTTCTTGCCCATGCTGGCGATCGCGCGCGGGCTCGGTCCCACGAAGGTGATGCCGTGTTGTTCGACCAGCGCGGCGAAGCGCGGGTTCTCGGACAGGAAACCCCAGCCGGGATGCAGCGCCGTGCAGCGCGTCTGCAGCGCGGCTTGGACCAGCTTGTCGGCCGCCAGGTAGCTTTCGCGGGCCGCGGCGGGACCGAGGCAGACGACCTCGTCCATCAGGCCCAGCCAGGACCCGTCGAGATCGGCGCTGGAGGCCACGCCGACCGGGGAGATGCCCAGGGAGCGGGCCGTGCGCGCGATGCGCGCCGCGACCTCGCCGCGGTTGGCGATCAGCAGGCGGTGGAACACGGGGAGCTTCGTTCGAAGGGGGGGCGGGCAGCGGCGCGCAGAGCCTAGCAGCCTGCCCGGCCGGCCCCTAAGGCGCTCTCGGGGCGGAGGCCGCGAGCTCTGCAGCAGGCGCTGCGCGGCGACAGGCACGGCAGCCCGCGAGTCGGGCATCCCGATCCGGATACGCCGGGCTTCGGCCGGGCAGCGAGCGCAGTGCCGTGGACGCTCGAGGACCGGCCGGCGCGGCGGCGTGCGGCCACGATCTTTGGCCTGGGATGCTGGCCGCCCCTGCCGCAGACCACGGATACCCGCTGGTCCGGGGGGCCGTTTCGCGGGCCGTTCGCCGGGGTGTTCCTGCGGGCCTGCCCGCCGATCCGATCGACCGGCGCCCCGGCGGGGCGGCCGGATCCAAAGCGACCGGGCATCGGCCTTTCGGGCGGCCGCGGCCCCTGGGCGATTCCGGCGCCGGGCTCAATCGCTGCAGCGCGCAACCCAGGCCAGCGCGCCGAGCAGGTGGGCACGGAAGAGCGGCTCGGAGAACGACTCGCGGGTGTGCCCGCCCCCGGTGTAGAGCAGGCGGGCGGAGCCCAGGGTGCGACACCAGGCGATCGGGTGGCTGCCGAAGCGCGCCGCCGTGGTGCCGCCCTGGTAGGAGCTCTCGTCGAGCTCGAGCAAGCGCTCGAACTCGGGGGCCGGCAGGGCGCGGAAGTCGTACCACTCGTCCTCGCGCTCGAAGGACTCGGGCAGGGCGCGGATGGCCGGATGGGCGCCGCCGCCGCGTCGCAGGCGCGCGCGCTGGATCGCCGGATGGGAGGCGAACTGGGCCCCGACCAGCTCGCGATAGAAGGGCCAATCGTATTCGGTGTCGGCCGCGGCGTGGATGCCGAAGAAGCCGCCGCCCGCGCGGATGAAGCGCTCGAGGGCCGCTTCCTGACGCAGATCGAGCACGTCGCCGGTGGTCGAGAGGAACACGACCAGGCGGAAGCGCTGCAGGTCGGCGTCGTCGAAGAGGTCGGCGTCTTCGCTGGCCTCGCAGTCTAGGCCGAGCTCTCCGCAGAGCTCGCGCAGGCACTGGACGCCCGCTTCGATCGAATCGTGCCGGAAGCCGGCGGTCTTGCTGAACACCAACACGCCGCGCTCCTGGGGCGGCGGCGCCACCGGCCGCGGGCGACCCGGGATGCGGTTCAGGGTGTACCAGCATTCCGTGCTCCACAGCGCTTCGCCGCGCTGGCTGGCGAGGTCCGCGCGCAGGTGCACGCAGGTGCCCTCGGCCAGGCCCTCCAGCTCGAGTTCGACGCCGAATCCGTCCGCATCGGGGTGCGCGGCCAGGACCCGATGGCCGCGCTCGTCGAGCTTGTCGCCGCCGTATTCCGGGCTGGCGCGATAGCGCCACGAGCGCACGCGATAGCGCTCGGGATCGGCCAGCTGGGCCGCCGTGGGCGCCTCGGTGAAGTCGATCCGCAGACCCCGCGGCGTCGCGCCGACCCGCAGGATCTCGAAGGCACCCCCGCCGGTCGGCACCAGGCGCTGCAGGCCGAAGGTCGTGCCGCGCCAGCTCCAGCTGGCCGATTCGCCGGTCATGCCGACGATCAAGCTGCCATCCGTTGCCCACAGCAGGCGGTTGACGCCGCCTTCGAGCCCTTGGGTGAAGCGCAGGGCGCCGCCCTGGAACTGACCCTCGACCTCCTCGAGGAAGGCCCGCCGGATGCCGCCCAGTTTGAGCTCCCCGAACAGGAACTGCCCGTCGAAGGGGCCCGCCGGCATCCAAACCATGCCGCTCGGGGAATTGGCGATTTCGCCCTGGGGCAGCCAGATCGCCGGCGGCGTCTCGGGCCGCTCCGAGAACAGGGCCGGCTCGCCGCCCGCGGGGTACTCCTCGGTCAGCACGCGGGTTTCGTTGTAGTGGCCGAAGAAGTGCCCCGGGCGGGCATGGTCGATCCGGCTGGCGGGTTTCCAGGCGCCCTGGTTGTCCGCCACCAGCGCGGTTCCGTCGGGGAAGGCCAGCAGGCCGTTGGGCGTGCGGAAGCCTCCGCACAGGGCGCGCAGGCGCTGGTCCGCAGCGAGATCGGGGGCCAGGTCGATCTCGAGCAGGCAGCCGCGCAGCGGCGGGTTCGGGCCGTTGATGCCGCGCAGGACCCCGGCCCGCACCTTCGAGGCGGCGCCGATCGAAGTCGAAAGGGCGCTGTAGAGGCGGTTTCCCACGCGCTCGAGCCCGAAAGTGAAATGGTGATAATTGTCGCTGACCCAGCCGCCGGCGAAGCGCTCGCGATGCTCGTAGAATCCGTCGCCGTCTCGGTCTTCGAGCCGGCTGATCTGGTCGCGCTCGGCGACCAACAAGCGGCCATCGACGGTCAGCAGGCCCAGGGGGTGATAGAGGCCCTCGGCCACGGCCTCCACCTGGATCTCGCGCGGATCCTCGGCCGAAAGGTTCGAGAGCGCCCAGAGGGTGCCGTTGGGGGCCGCGAGGCGCTCGCCGTTGTTCTTGGGATCGAAGGTGGCGACCCCCAGCCGGCCGTCGGGCAGCCAGCCCAGGGCCCCGACCTTGGGCTCGAAGCCCTCGGGGCGCAGCCGCTCCACGCGCCAGCCCGGGTGGCAGCCGGCGAGCGGCAGGCCGTCGCCGGGGCGGCGATCGCCGAGCGCTTCGGCGAACAGCTTGGGGCCCGGAGCGACCACGCGCGTCACACCGCGCTCGGTCCAGGCCGCGGGCGCGGACAGCAGCTCGAAATCCGCGCGACCCGGAGGCCGCCATTCGAGGGCCAGCCGGGATTCGCCCTGGTTTTGGAACATCAAGAGGCGCAACCGATGCAGGCCGGCCGCCAGCTCGAGCTCGCATTCCTTGGAGCTGGCGGCGTGTTCGCCATCGTGCAGCAGCACCTGGCGTCCGTCGATCTCGAGATAGGAGCCGTCGTCGCTGGTGATCCGGAAGGCGTGCACACCGGGCACTTCGAGCCACAGGGCGCACAACACCTCGGCGACGAAGCGCTGCTCGAAGCCGCCGAAATCCTCGGGGCCCGACAGATCGATCGCCGGACGGAGCTCGTCCAGGTTGGGACTTTGGTCCGGCAGCGGCGCGAGCACGCGCTCGAGCGCCTCGGCGCTCGAGAACACCCGCAGGGTCAGGCCGGGCTCGAAGTCGCGCGCCCGCTCGGCCTCGCTCGCCTGAGCGGGGGCAGCGGCGCCTTGGTCGGGCGTCGGGCTCGGCACCGCCCCGGGGCCGGGCAGCTGGGGCGGGGGCGGGCACAGGGCAAGCAGCAGGGCGGCGATTCGCATGGGGGGCGCGGGGCTCGATGGCAGTCTGCGGCAAGGGCGGCGATCGCGCTCGCGCCGTCCTGAGCGGGGTCGAAATCCCCGGCCGGGCGGAGGGGCGCGGCGCGCTCGCGCCGCCTAAGCTCTCTGGCCCGATGAAGGCCCCCCACCGAAACGCCCCGCGCTCTGCCGCCCGGGCCCTCGCCGGGGCCCTGCTGCTTTGGTCCGCGCCGCCCTTCGCCCAGGGCCCGCCGGCCCAGGCGACCCCGCCTTTGGACCGCGAGGTCGAGCGCCGAGCCTTTGCCGCCCTGCAGGCCCTGCTGACGGCGCCGGCCCAGGAGCGACAGCCGGCGATCGAGCGCCTGGCCGCTGACCTCGACCTGTCCCTCGCGGCGGCGCTGTCCGGGGCCCTGGCGGATGCGGACGCGGAGCGCCGGCTGCGCCTCGAGCGCGCCCTGGGCGATTCCACGGCCGCCCCGGAGCTGCTGCTGCGGCTGCTGGCCGATGGGCGCAGCGACGTGCGCCGCAGCGCCGAGCGCGCCTTGGCCGCCCGCTTCGAGCGCTTCGCGCCCGGCGCCGATCTGCCTTTCCTGCGCGGCGACGATCTGCCCGAAGCCCTGGTCGAGCGCCTGCGGGACGAGCCCCTGACCTGGTTCGAACTGAGCCTGGGCGAGGACCCGCGCCTCAATGCGGAGCGCCTGTCCCTGGCGGATCCAGGCCCGCTGCCGCTGCTGATCGACCCGGGGCTGGCCGAATCGGCGCGGCGCTTCCCCGCGCCGCCCCTGACCCTGCGCGGCTCCTTCGATCAGCTGGCCTTCGAGATCGCGCGCCAGGCGGGCCTCGAGCTGGTGCTGGCCTTCTCCGCCGGCGACGCCCCCGGAGATCCGCCGCGGCCCCTGTTCCTGTGCCTCGCCTTGGAGGGCCAGCCGGTGGGCGCGACCACCCGCGAGCTGTGGATCGGCTGGCACCGCAGCCTGGCGCTGGCCGGCCCCGACCAGGGGGCGGCTGCGGCCCGCGCCCTGTGCCTGAGCGGCTCCGGCGAAGCGCTCGAACTGTGCGCCATCCTGGCTTTCGAGCAGGGCCACCGGGGGGCCCTGAGCGGGGTCCTGGCCGCCGCTGCCGAAGGCCGCGTGCATCCGGGGCTGCTCGATCCCGGCCGCTTCGAGGCCCTGCTGAGCCGGGCCCTGGACGAGCTGGCGGGCGGCGCGCCGGCGCCCCTGGCCAGCGAGTTGGCCGCGGCCGTGGAGCGTTTCCCGCGGCGAGGGCCCGGCGGCGCGGACCTGGGCGCCTTGGTGCTCGCGCGCCAAGGGCAGGGGGAGCGGCAGCAGCGCTTCTTGCTGCGCTTGGCGGGCTTCTTGGGCGGCGGCAGCGCCGAGCTCGATGCGCGCCTCGTCGGCGGTTGGAGCGCGGCCCCCGGCGCGGCCGGGTCGGGCCTGCGCCGGCAGGCGCTGCTGAGCGCGGCGGCCGGGGCCAGCCCGGGTTTCCGGCTGGGCCCCTGCGGCGATCCGCGGGCGCTGCTGCCGCTGCTGCTGCGCGGCGAGGAGCTGCGCCGCCTGGGCCGCGCGGGCGAAGCGGCGGGCGCCCTGGGCGGCCCCGCCGATTGGATCTGGATCGGCCCCGGGGCCGATCCGGGCCTGGCGACTCTGCCGGAGGTGTTGCGGGCCCGCGCCGAGGGGCTCTCGCTGCGCTGGCTGGCCTCCCGGGGCGAGCCGGCCCAGAGCGCCGCTCGGCTCGCGCGGGCCTTGGCGGCCGCCGAGGCGACGCCGTCCCTCGAGGCCCTGGCGGAGGCCTTCGAGGACTGGGCCGCCGATGGACGGCTGGCCGAGCTCGAAGCCCTGGTCTCGGCCTTGGAGGACGCCGCGCCGCTCGAGCTGTTCCCGCGCATCGACCGTTTCGTGGTCCGGCTCGGGCTCGGCGACGGTGCCAGACGCACGCGCCTGCAGACGGCCGTGTTGGCTTCCGCGGAACCCGACTGGGAGGCCCTGGCCAGTTTGGCCGGGTGCGCGGAGGGCGCACCGTCCAGGGAGCGGCTGCTGGCGGAGCTGCGGCGCTGCCTCGAGCCGGCGGAACCGGCCGCGGCCCGCCCCGCGATCCTGTACACAGCCTGCGGGCAGGGGATCGAGGGCCTGAGGCGGCGCGGACTCGATGCGGAGGCGCTGCGCTTCCAACAGGCGATCGTGGCGGCCTGCCGGCGACGCAGCGACCACGAGCTGTCCCGCTCGCTGCTCTCGCGTGCCTGGCCTCCGCCCCCCGGCCTGGCGGCCCGCTCGCTGCTGGCCGAGGACTGGAGCGCGGACGTCCCCTGAGCGGCCCCGGCGCAGCGCGCGCCGCGGACTTGAACGAGCCGCGGCGGCAGGTGCAGGGCGCGCCCTGTTCCCCGGCCGCGGACCCCTGCGCTGCGTCCTGCTGCGGGCCCGCTCCGGGGGGCTGCTAGACTCCGCGCTTCCGATGGGCTTGTTCCGCAGATCGACCCCGCCGCCGCCGCTCAGGCCCGCCGAGCCGGACGAGGGCTTGGACGTGCCCATCGAGCGCGAGGAGCTGGTGCTGCGCAGCGCCCCGGCCTCGCCCGTGGCGGAGCAGTTCCGGCGCCTGTGGAGTTCGATCGAGGCGCTCAATCCGGACGGGGCGCCGCGCACGGTGATGATCACCAGCGCGCTGCAAGGCGAGGGCAAGACCGTGGCCGCGCTCAACCTGGCGCTGGCCTTCTGCGAGCGGCCCCACTCGCGCATCGTGCTGGTGGACGCCGACCTGCGCAACCCGAGCCTCGAGGCCTATCTGGGCTTGCCGCGCCGTCAGGGCTTCAGCGAGCTGCTGGAAGGCCGCCTGGCGCTGGACCGCGCCATCCGCCGCACCAGCGAGCCCGGGCTCGACATCATCGGCGCCGGGCAACCGCCCGAGAATCCCACCAAGATCATCCGTATCGACCGGCTCAAGGCGCTCTTCCACGGACTCAAGCAGCGCTACGACTACGTGGTCATCGACGCGCCCCCGGCGCACCTGCTGACCGAGCCGCACCTGATCGGCGCCGCTTCGGACGGCATCTTGTTGGCCGTGCGGCTCGGCAGCACGCCCAAGGGCCTGGTGGAGGAGACCAGCCAGCAGCTCGAATCCATGGGCGGCAACCTGCTGGGCGTCTGCCTGCTCGGAGCCCATACCCGTCCGGGCGCGCCGGCCTGAGCGCGGCGCTCCGGCGAGCACCCCGCGTACGAGCCCCGTGCGGAGGCTGCTGCCGGCGCGATGGGCTGGAAGGCACCTGGAGTTCGCCGGTTCGCTGCCCGAGGGAAGCCAGGGCGGCCGCCGGGCTCCGCTCTCGCTCGGCCTTCGGTCAGACCCGCGGACGGCGGGCTTGGCGGGTCCCAGCGCGGGCGGCCGCCAGCAGCCGCGGCAGGCTCCGGCGCTGGAACTCGAGGGCCTGCTGGTGTTCGGGGAAGCGCGCCTCGAAGGCCCGGAATTGGGGGCCGTGGACCTCGCGCCTGCCGCCCGGGCCGCGCTCCGCGGGCAACACGGCATGCAGCAGCTCGTGGAACAGGATCGAGCTCAGGAAGAAGGCCGGCACGTCGGCCGCATCCAGGGCCGGGTGGATGCGCACCGCATGGCGCCGCGCGTCGTAGCTGCCGAGCCACAGACCGCGCTTGGGCGCCACGTGGGCGAAGCGGCCCCAGCCCACCGCCGGGATGCGCTCGAGGCGCTCCAGGGGCGCGAGCCTGGGCGCGCGCAGCAGCTCCGCCAGCAGCGCGGACAGATCGTGGTGGCGGCCCTTGGGCTCGAGGGCCAGCCGCGGCGCGGCGAGCGGTGCGCTCTGGCTCAGGTCCCCGATGGCCCGATCCAGATAGGCCGCGGCGGCCCGGGCTCGGCGGCCGTGCAGCAGCCAGTCCTCGAGCGCCAGCAGGAAGCGCTCCTCCGCCAGCGGCAGCCCGCGATGCAGGCGCAGGCGCGCGCGTTTTCCGAAGGCACCGCGCTGGATCTCCAGCCGGACCGGCTCGCGGAAGGCGCGGCTCCAGGAGAGCTCGAGCGGGTGCCCGAGGCGGGCGGCGAAGCGCTGCGCGAGCCGTTCGGCCAGCTCCGGGGGCGCCCCGCCCGGGGGTGGCAGCGCGGCGCCGCGCACGCTGCGCGCCGGTTCGGCGGGGGGCTGGGCCGCTCCCCGGGCCGGACCCTCGGGGGCCCCCGGCGCGGCCCGGGCGGCCCAGGCGAAGAGGGGACCGGCCTGGACTTCGACCGGCGCTCCTCGGCCGCGGCTCGGACGGGCGGACATGGCGGGGCAGGCTAGCTTCTAGAAGGCTGCCCTGCCCAGGCAGCGCGCTCCGCGTTCCCGACCCCCCGATGCCCATGCGACTCCTCTCCACGCCTCTCCTGCTGCTCGGCCTGTGCGCCGCGGCCCAGCCGGCCGCCGCCCAACTGGGCATCTCCCGCGACAACGGCCTGCTCGGCCAATCGGTCACCTACCGCCTGAACGGCCAGCCCTTCGAGCTGTTCGGGCTGCTGCCCTCCTTCAGCGCCGGCCCCACGCCCCTGGCCCTGATCGATCCTTCCGATCCGCGACTCCTGGCGGTCGGGCTCGACCTGCTCTCCCTGGCGGTCTTCGGCGGTCTGGACGCCACCGGCCAGGGCTCGGTCACCTACCCGCTGCCCGGAAACCCGAACTTGCAGGGCCTTGGGCTCTATGCGCAGGCCTTCACGCTGCCCGGCGCGCCGACCCTGGTCGATGACCTGAGCGCGCCCAACGCCTTCGCCTTGGGCGCCTCGAAGACGGTCACCGAGGTGCTCGGGGACCTGCCCTTGCAGGTCGGCGCGGGTCACAGCCTGACCCTGCTGGCCGACGGCCGTGTGCTGATCGCCGGCGGGTCGGTCGACGACGTCAGCGGGGCCGCGCTGCCGGGCGACAAGCTGATCCTGTTCCGGCCCAACGACCAGAGCTTCACCCTCAGCGCCGCGACCCTGAGCCACCCGCGCTCGGCCCACACCGCCACGCGCCTGGCCGATGGGCGCGTGCTGTTCCTGGGGGGCAGCGACGACCTGGGCGCCGCGCGCAACACCGGCGACCTGTACGACCCGCTCAGCGACAGCCTGGTGGCGATCGCGCCGATGGCCGTGCCGCGCGTCGGCCACACGGCCACGCTGCTGGCCGACGGGCGCGTGTTCGTGGCCGGCGGCATCACCGCCATCAACGGCGCCGACCCGATCGCGTCGATCAACTCGATCACCAACAACACCCAGCGCTACAGCCCCGCACTGGGCACCTGGAGCAGCGCCCCGAACCTGCCGCTGCCGCGCGCCGGGCACGCCGCCAGCCGCTTGGCCGACGGCCGCGTGCTGCTGAGCGGCGGCCTCGAGGTGGCCTCCCTGTTCGGCATCCCCCTGCCCAGCTTCTCGCGGGACTGCCGCGCCTACCAGCCCAGCAACAACACCATCCAGGATCTGCCGGATTTCAGCGGCAATCGCACGCTACACGCCCAGCTGACGCTCAGCGACGGCCGTGTGGTGGTGGCCGGCGGCGCCGACGGCAACCTGCTCACGCAGACCTTCTTCTCGCTGTCCAGCGTGTTCGTGTTCAATCCGGGCAGCAACTCCTGGAGCGCGGCGGGCAATCTGCTGCAACCGCGGGCCTTCCACAGCCTGCACGAGCTCGAGGGCGGGCAGGTGCTGTGCGTCGGGGGCCTGGCCAGCGTGGACGTGATCAGCCTCTCCGGCAGCCCGGCCCAAGGGCTCGAGTTCGCGCCGCTCTCGATCGCTTCCTGGACCCAGCCCGGCAGCCTGCCCAGGATCCGGCCCGGCCTGCAGTCGATCGCCATCGAGGGGGGCGACCGCGTGCTGCTGATCGGCGCTCCAGCAGATCCGCTCGGTGGGACGGTCGTCGGCGATCTGAGCGCCGAAACCGTGCAGCGCTGAGGCTCGCGGGCCGTCGCGGCCCGGGTTTCGGCCCGAGCAGCGACGGCCCTCCGGATCGCTGGGGCGAGAAGCCGCCCGCGGAATCGGCAGCGGGGCGCAAATCCACGGCGCGCAGGCCGTCAAGGCGCCAGGGAGATCTCGAGCTCCACCGTCCCGTCCGCCGGCGCTTCGAGCGCCAATCGCCGCGGGCGACCGAGGCCCGGAAAGCCCGCCGGGGGCAGCAGCAGCAGCTCGCCCGCTCCCGCCGGCAGCCGTTCGAACCGGAAGCGGCCCTGCTCATCGCTGGCGGCCTCGATCGCCTGGGCCAGCGCAGGCTGGATGAAGCGCAGGCGGGCCCCCAGCAGCGGGCGTCCGAAGGCGTCCTGGCAGGTGCCGGTCACGTTGGAGAGGCCGGCGAGTGCGATCGGGCCCAGCTCCAGGGCCTGGCCGTCGGCGAGCTCGAAGTCGCGCGGCTCCAGGGACAACCAGGGCGCGTCCTGCGGCGCCGCCAGCCGCGCGCGGCCCCCGGGCAGCCCCCGGAATTCGCAGCGCCCCTGTTCCTTGCTCAGGGCTTGGAACTCGAGCACCACGGGCAGCGCCGGGCGGGCCGGGTCCGCCGCCGATCGCAGCCGGGTTTCCAGCTCGAGCTCGACGGTCACCCCGGCCAGCCCCCGTCCGCGGCCATCGACCAGGTGCAGCCCGACGGTGGCGCTGCCCGGCTCCGCCGGCTCTCCGGTCGCCGGCGCGGTCGCAGGCTCCGGCCACTCCCAGGCCCGCTGGCGCAGGGCCGGCAGCGGGCTGCCGTACTCCTCGATCGGCGGCGGGCGGAAGGGCAGGGGATCCTCCGCCGCCAGGCCCGGCCGGCCGGCCGCCAGGAACCGCTGGCCTCCCTCGGCCCGCGCCCAGAAGGGCCCCGAGCGGGCCGCCAGGAAGCGGAACGCGCCGTCCCCATCGACCGCGACCCGCTGGGTCAGCCACAGGGAACCGTGCCGTTCCTCCAGCTCGAGCTCCGTGGGGCCCGGCGGCTCGAGCCGACCGCTGCGCGGCGCGAGCCGGGTGGGCAGGCCGGCGAGGGAGACCTCGTGGCGGCAGCCCGCGCCGAGCTCGAACGGGCCCAGCCAGGCGGACCAGCCGTCCTCGAATCGCAGCTCGAGTTCCCCGGACAGCTCTTGCCGTGGCACCTCCAGCAGGAAGCGGCCTCCCGGTCCGCTGAGTTCTGCCGCGAGGGGGCCCTCGGCCCCCCAGGCCTGGATCGTCTTGACCTGCAGGGCAGCCTCGGGCGGCAGCGCGCCCGCCAGACTGGCGACGCGGGTCGGCGCGCGGGGCAGATCCACGCTGGCCGGCAGCGCTGGCGCGCTGGCCTCGGGCAGCGCCAGCGCCGCGTCCGCCGGGCCGCGGCCGAGCTCTGCGGGACCGCGGGGCGGCGCGGCCGCGAGCTGGGCCTCGCTCGGATCCGGCCCAGGGCTGCGCCGATCCGCGCCCGCGACCGCCCACAGCGCCCACAGGCCCGCCGCCAGCAGGCCGAGCGCGACGGCCGTCCTGCCGTTCAGCGGCGAGCGCATGGAGCGCCGTCCCGCCGCTTCGTGCGGCTGCCCGGGCCCGATCGGAGCGGGCAGCGCCCGCTCCGATCGGGCCCGGCTCGCTCCGGGCCCCGCAACGATCGGGGCGAGTTCATCCGCACGGCTCCGCAACCGGCCCAGAGCCGCGCCTCAATCGGAGGCGATCCGCAGGTCCTGCGAGATTTCCTGCCCCTCGTAGAGCGTCACATTGACCTGGCTGGTGGTCATGTCGGCGATCGAGGCGAAGGGGTTGGCCGCCTCCACCGGGCGGGTGGCGTGCAGCCGGTAGCCGCCGGGCTTGACGTTGCGGAATTCGTAGGCCCCCGATTCGTTGGTGATCGTGTTGTAGAAGCCGATCGATTCGGAGGTGGCGGTCAGGCCGACCGTCGCACCCGGCAAGGGGCGACCGGCCCCGTCGGTGACCCGTCCCTTGAGGCTCGATCCCAGATCCAAGCGGATCACGCCCAGGTCGGTGGGGGTGGAGCTGTCCGGGACCCGCACATCCTTGCGGATCGTGCGCAACAGCCCGGGGGCCGTGATCTGGATCTGATACACGTCCGGCCACAGGTAGGGCAGCTCGAAGCGGCCCTCCTTGTCGGTGCGCGCGCTGCGATCGGTGGTGGTGCGAGGCGCCCCCGCCCCCAGCAGGCCGGCCAGGGGGTGATCGATGTAGGCGTTGTCGAACGTGCGCACCTCGGCGCCGACGATGGGGGCGCCGGTCTGGCCGTTGACCACCACGCCGATCAGCTTGCCGCCGGTCGAGAGGAACACTTGGATCCCCGAGACCACCAGCCCCTGGGGGACCTCGAAGGGAGCCGAGTAGGTCGGCGCGTACCCGTCCGCCTGGATCTCGACCACGTACGAGCCGCTGTCCAGCCCGCCGACCGAATACTTGCCCTGGGGATCGTTCTTGACGTCCTGGACCCCGACGCGGCGCCCGTACACGGGCGAGTTGGGGATCACGGCCCGCACGATGGCCTGGAACGTCGGCACCGGCTGGCCGCTGGCCCGATCGATCACCTGGCCCTCGACCGTGCCCTGCTGGATCATCTCGATCAGCACGTCCTGGGCGTCGGCCTCGATCCGGTTGAGGCGCCGGGTGCCCCAGCCCGGGGCCTCCACGATCAGCGAGTAGGTGCCTTCGGTCAGCTCCTCGATCACGAAGCTGCCGTCCGGCTTGGAGACCGCGCGGGCCTGGGAATTGACGCCCGAGTCGGACATCGCCGTGAGGCGCGCCCCACCGATGCCCTGGCGACCCGGGGTGACCACTTGCCCGGCCATGGCCACGCCCGGCTGCAGGCGGAAGTCCCGCGACACGGTGGGCTGGGTGCCCACATTGACATCGTTGAAGGTCAGCGAGCCGTAGGTGGCCGCGGAGGCCGTCAAGGCGAACATGCCCGAGGGCACGTGGTCGAAGCGATACAGGCCGGTGTCGTCGCTCTCGGCCGTACGAGCGCTGACCCGCGGGTCGTCGGGCGGCAGGGTCGAGAGCATCAGGTCCACCAGCCGCAGGCGCGCCTTGGCAATCGGCTGGCCCGTGTTGAAGTCGCGCACGTAGCCGAGCACCACGAAGCCCTCGTTGAGCACCAGGTCGCGGCGCAGCTCGCCGACATCCGGAATGCGCACGGAGCTGACCTCCACGGGCGCATAGTCCGGGTGGCTCGCGCCGATCATGTAGCCGTCGCCCGGCTCCGCGCCGACCAGGCTGTATTCGCCCTGGGCGTTGGTGCGGGTCGTCCACACCTTGGCCGGATTCACGGGACCCGCCGCGAGCAGCTGCAGGGCCGCGAGCGGGGAGTTGCCGGCGCCCTTGCGCACCTGCAACAGGGCGTTCGCGACGGGCTCGCCGCTCGGCCCGAAGACAGTCCCGAACAGACGGCCGGCGAACACCTGCTGATCGCCGTTCAGCGCCGCCCGCTCCAGCACCGGCGCGGCCTCCCGCACCGCCGCTTCCGGGTTCGGAAGGTCTCGCTCGCTGGCGCCGCGCAGTTCGCTGCTCGGACGGGCTGCCGCGCTGTCGCCTTCGACCTCGATCCGGGCGCCCCCCCCCGGTTCGGCCGGCTTCTGGCCGCCGCCGGAGAGCATCGCGAACACCAGGGCGCCCACGGCCAGGAGGACCAGGGCAAGAACGACGTTGGGGCGCATGTCTCGGAGCGTGTTTGGGAAGCCGGACCGGACCAGGACGGTTGGGACGTTTGTTGCGTGCCTATCTTCCCCGGGCGGGAGCAGCGCCCGAGCTGCCTGTGCCGGAAGTGGGCTCCAGCGATAGGCCGGCGGGGGACGCTCCGCTTCCGCGCGAGGCCCCCGGAGCCACGGGCCTCCGGGCTCCAGAGGGGCTCCCTCGGAGCCGGAGGCCTTGGCTCCCCCGGGCCGAGCCCGGGTCCTAGGCAGGTCGGCCGGCCTCGCGGTTCAGACCGCCGTGGCCGAGGCCTGCGCCTTGACCTTTTCCGGCTGCGGACCGGGCAGCAGGGACTCGGGGTAGATCTGGGACCCCAGGAAGTACATCAGCACCAGCATCGGGAACTCGATGCGGCGGTAGGACTCGATGCGTGCCCGCCGGCCGAGCCCCTGGGCCACCAGGCGGGCCATTTCGCCTGACTTGGGGGCGTACAGGGACCAGCCCATGCGCCAGCCTTCGATCGGCAGCATCGTGTAGGGCTTCGAGCCGGTGGACAGGTCGATGCGGCGGCGGGCCGTGGTCCAGCGCAGGGAGGATCCCAGCCACTCCCGGCCGTCGGTCCAGACGCTGAATTGGCTGCGCAGCAGGCCCGGGTCGCGGCGGAAGGTCAGCACCTCGCCCTCGAGGGGCTTGTAGACGCCCTCGGTCACCATCCAGAGGCTGCGCTTGATGCTGAGCGTGCCGAGCACCTTGCGGCCCGTGTCGGTGTCCTGGGAGAACTCGTGGGTGGTGTTCCAGAACCCACGCACCTGCACGTGGTAGACGGTTGCTTCGGCTTCCATGGGGGAGGGCGGCGGTGGACCGGGACCCTGCTCCGGCAGAGATCGGCCCCGCGGGGCCAAGAAAGATACCTGCTCGAAACCGCGGCCGACGGCTACAGCCCTGGGCTTCTTTGCCGAACGGACCTGAAATCCCGGCGGGAATCGATTTCTCTACAGAACCCCGCGTTGGCCGCTGCGGCCTCGGCGAGGCCGGGCCGGGGGCCGCGCCGTCCGCCGCGCTGGCTGGCCCGGTCCCCCGGGCGGGCGTCCGACGCGCCGGGCGGGCTGGATTTCTTCCGTCGAGGGGCCCGAGCGAGCCGCCGGGTGCCGGGGGCGCTGCGGGGGCGAGGTCCCGACCCCTGGCGGTCCCAGCCTGGTTTGCGGCCCCCAGGGTTCAGGGGAAGAGCGGCAGTCCGCCCGGATCCACGCTCCACGGGCCCGCGGCGGGCGCGCCGAACGAGCGGCCCGTCCGCAGCAGGCCCGCTGCCCTCAACGGCTGGGCGCCAGGGCGTAGAGCTGCTCGAGCGCCTGGGCTGTCCGCTCCAGGCCGGCTTCGACCTCGCCGGCCGTCAATCCGCGCAGGAACGAGAAGCGCAGGGTGCTGGTCGCGTCGCTGGGCGGCACGCCCATGGCCAGGAGCACGTGGCTGCCCTTGCGCTTGGCCGATCCGCAGGCCGAGCCGCTGGACACACACACGCCGTACTCCGAAAGCAGGGCCTGAGCCGATTCCCCCGTGACACCCGGGAAGACCAGGCAGGACGTGTTGAAGATGCGCGGGGCGTTCTGCCCGAGGGCGCGCGCTTGGGGCACCCGGTCGACCAGCTCGCGTTCGAACCGGTCGCGCAGGGCGGCCTGGCCCTGGACCCGGGCTGCGTCCGCAGCGAAGCGGCGCGCCACCTCGGCGGCCGCGCCCGCGCCCGCCAGGCCGGCCGAATTCAAGGTGCCGGCGCGCCGTCCAGCCTCCTGGCTGCCGCCGATCAGCAGCGGCGTGAACTCGAGGCCGCGGCGCACCCACAGCACGCCCACGCCCTTCGGTCCGTAGAACTTGTGCGGCGCGATCGTGACCAGGTCCACGCCCCAGCGGTTGGCCTCGAGCGGCAGCTTTCCCGCGGAGGCCACGCAATCCAGGTGGAACCAGGCTCCCACCTCGCGGGCGCGCTCCGCGAGGCGCTGGATCTGCGCCCCTTCGAGGTGCACGCCGGTTTCGTTGTTGGCGTGGATCAGGCTCAGCAGCGCGCTGCGCCCATCCAGGGCGCCCAGGGCCGCGTCCACCTGGATCCGGCCCTGGCTGTCGAGGGGGATCGGCACCAGCTCGAGCCCCAGCTTGGCCGCCAGGCGTTCGGCGGGCTTCAGCACCGCGGAATGCTCGCCCGCGGAGAACAGCAGCCTGGGGCGCGCGGGCGCGCGTTCCGCGGCCGCGTGCAGGACCGCGTTGAGGGACTCGGTGCCGCCGCCGGTGAAGACCACCTCGCTCGACTCCTGGGCGCCCAGCAGCTGCGCCACCTGCTCGCGCGCGCGGGCCACCGCGGCCGCGGGCGCGCGCCCCATGGCGTGGGCCGAGGAGGCGTTGCCGAAGTGCTCCTGCAGCAGGGGCAGCATGGCCGCCAGGGCCTCGGCGCAGACCGGGGTGGTGGCGTTGGCGTCGAAGTAGAGGATCGGGGCGTCGCTCGAGGATTGCATGTCCGATGGCCGGGAAGCGATCCACCAGGCTAACCGGAGCCGGCGGGATGGGGGGGGCTCGGGGCCGGCGCTGCCTGCGCAGAGCGCGGGTTGGCTCGGGGGGGGCGCGGCCGGCGGCTCCAGAGGCGCACCAGCGGCCGGCCCTGGAGCCCGCTTCGGGGCTTTTGGCCCACCTCTCCCCGCTCGCCCGCCAGAGCGCGCTCAGAGCCTGGGGCTCAGAACAGGGCGCTGAGGGGCTTCGGCAGTTCTTCGCCGGTCGCCGTGCAGGGTTCGCAGTGGTTGTTGAAGGGCGTGGGGGAGTGGCTGCACATCCCGCAGGCGTCCAGTTTGATGCGCGCCAGCTTGAGGCCGTCGACCTGCGCCTCGAGCTCCTGGATGCGCTTCTGGATCAGGCGCTGCTGTTCTTCGAGGGCGCGCGCCACGCGCGCCAGCATCTCGCGGCGAGGCAGGCCCGTCTGGCGCGTGGCCAAGAGATCGCGGATGGCGTCCAGGGACAGGCCGAGGTCCTGCAGGTCGCGGATCATCCGCAGGCGGTTGAGGTCCGTCGGCCGGTAGTAGCGGAAGCCGCCTTGGCTGCGCCGAGCTGGCTCCAGCAGCCCCAGCTCCTCATAGTAGCGCAGCGTGCGCAAGTTGGTGTCGGCCAAGCGCGCGAAGTCGCCGATCTTGAGCAGCTCGGGCGGCGTCTGCGGGTGCTCGGCAGGGGCTGGCGCACCGCGCGCCACAGGGACTCGCCCGCCCGGGGATTGGAGACCGTCGGATTCGTAATCGATCGGCGCGGCCTCGGCGGGATGTCGGCCCGGGCTAGAAGGATCTTGCGCTTGGCTGGCCATGGATGGGTTCTTTGGGAGCGGGCCGGGCGGCAGAGGGAACAGCCACGATCTCCAGCTCACGCAAGGATAGCGCCCCCTTTTTCCCCGAGACGGCTCCTCCTGGAAGCGGGAAATTGTCCAGGCCCTCGGTTGGACGAAATCGGTAGCCTCTTCCCAGCCATGCGATCGCTCCTCCGAGTCGATGGGGGGGCCTCCCAAGGGCGTTCCGGGGCCCGCCTGGCCCACGGGGGGCAGTTCCGTGGCGACGGGGTGGCGCCCCCGGCTCTGGAGCCGCCTCTCCCGGAATGGGAAGCTGACCGCTGATGATGCCCGCCCCGAAAAAGCCGTTGCGCCCGATCGCCGACCTGGCGCGGGCCCTGGACCTGCCCCACGACGCCTGGGAACCCTACGGGCGCTACCGGGCCAAACTCGACCACCGCCTCGCCCAGCAGCCGCCCCGGCCAGGCGCGAAACTGGTGCTGGTCACGGCGGTCAACCCGACCCCAGCCGGGGAAGGCAAGACCGTGCACACGATCGGCCTCTCGATGGCGCTCGAGCGCATCGGCAAGCGCACGATCGCGACCCTGCGCCAGCCCTCGATGGGACCGATTTTCGGGGTCAAGGGCGGCGGCTGCGGCGGGGGCGCCTCGACGCTCGAACCGGCCGAGCAGATCAACCTGCACCTGACCGGGGATTTCCACGCCGTGGCGGCGGCCAACAACCTGCTGTGCGCCGCCCTCGACACCTCGATGTTGCTCGGCAATCCGGCCCAGCTGGACCCCGAGCGGGTCAGCTTCCCGCGCGTCGTCGACATGAACGACCGGGCCCTGCGCCAGATCCGCATCGGCCTCGGCGGAGCGCAGAACGGCGTGCCGCGCGACGCGGCCTTCACGATCACTTCGGCCTCCGAGGTCATGGCGATCCTGGCGCTCTCCACGAGCATCGTGGACCTGCGCCGGCGCCTGGGCGCGATCCAGGTCGGCGAGCGCCTCTCCGGCGAGCCGGTGCAAGCCGAGGAGCTGGGCGTGGCCGGTGCCATGGCGGCGCTGCTGCGCGACGCGCTCGATCCGACCCTGGTACAGACCGTCGAAGGCACGCCGGCGCTGGTGCACACCGGGCCGTTCGCCAACATCGCCCACGGCAATTGCTCGATCCTGGCGGACCGCATCGCCGCGGCCCACGCCGACTACGTGGTCACAGAGGCGGGTTTCGGCGCCGACATGGGCGCGGAGAAGTTCTTCAACCTCAAGTGCCGGATCTCCGGGATGCGCCCGGACGCGGCCGTGCTCGTCACCACGGTGCGGGCCCTCAAGGTCCATTCCGGCAAGTTCTCCCTGAAGCCCGGCAAGGCCTTGCCCAAGGAACTCGAGCAGGAAGACCTGGCCGCCCTGGAGGCCGGCCTGCCAAACCTCGAAGCACACCTCGAGACGCTGCGGCTGTTCGGGGTGCCCGCCGTCGTGGCGATCAACCGCTTCCCCACCGACACGCCGGCCGAGCTGGCCCGCATCGAAGCGCGCGCCCTGGCGGCCGGCGCTAGCAGCGTGGCCCAGAGCTTCGTTTTCGCCCAGGGCGGCGAGGGCGGGCGGGCCCTGGCCGAGTCCGTGGTGGCCGCGGCGGAATCCGGGCGCGCCGACTTCCGGCCCCTGTACGGGCTCGAGCTGCCGCTCAAAGACAAGCTTGCCCGCGTGGCCACCCAGGTCTACGGGGCCGCCGGGGTCAGCTACGAAGCGCGCGCCCAGGAGCAGCTCTGGCGCGCGGAGTCCCAGGGCCACGGGCGCCTGCCGATCTGCGTGGCGAAAACCCAGTTCAGCTTGAGCCACGATCCCAAACTGCTCGGACGCCCGCGCGGCTACGACCTCTCCGTGCGCGGTCTGACCGTGCTGGCCGGAGCCGGCTTCGCGGTGCCCCTGTGCGGCGACATCCAGACCATGCCCGGCCTCGGGAGCAAACCCTCCTACCGCGGGATCGATCTGGACGCGGACGGCCGCATCGTCGGGCTCTAGGCCCGCGGACCCCTCGCCGCTGCCCAGCGTCCGGGTGCGGGCTGCCGTGGGGTGGCGCAGTCCTCCGGGGCCGGGGGTGGTTCGCGGACCTGCAGCGCCGGCGTGAATCGACCCCGGGCAGCCGCGTAGCGCTCCGCCGTCGGTGCGCGCCGCGGTTGCGGACAACCGCGCCGTGTCCTATTTCGAGGGATCCAAAGGGGATCCAGCCCCGCTTCGAGTTCGGGTGCCCCGCACAGGCCGAGCCGGCGCTCGGTCCGCGGGATCTCGGCGGGCACGGGTTTCGACCCGGCGTCGATGCACCCTCTCGACTGCTAGGCTGCCGCCCCGCGGTTTCTCCCGCCGTACCTCCCGCCTCCATTACCCCCTGCCCGGCCGGCCAACGGCCCCGCTCCCGCTTCGTAGGCTGCGCGCCATGACCCTTGCGATGTTCCTCGGAATCGACCCGATCTGGATGCTGATCACCCTGGTGGCCGGTGGCCTCAGCCTGGCCGCCCAGGCCCGCGTGAAGAGCGCCTTCCATCGCTTCGCCCAGGTGGGGGTGCGCTCGGGCATGACCGGCGCGGAAGCGGCCCTGGCCGTGGCCCACGCCGGCGGGGCCCACGACGTGACGATCGAGCGCCACCAGGGCTTCCTCTCGGACCACTACGATCCGCGCTCGCGCACCCTGCGCCTGTCCCCGGACGTCTACGATGGCCGCTCGATCTCATCGATCGCCGTGGCGGCCCACGAGGCCGGCCACGCCATCCAGCACGCCCAGGCCTACGCCTGGCTGGGCATGCGCTCGGCCCTGGTTCCGGTGGTCAACATCGGCTCGCGGCTGTGGACCATCCCGTTCATGATCGGCGCATTCATGACCGCCGGGTCCGGGTCCGCGGGCATCGGCTTGATGCTGGCCGGCGTGGCCCTGTTCGGCCTGGTGGTGCTGTTCCAGCTGGTGACCCTGCCGGTCGAGTTCGACGCCAGCAACCGGGCCAAGGCCGTGCTGGCCTCGACCGGGATCGTCTCGAGCCGCGAGGAGGCCGAGGGGGTCTCCAGTGTGCTGGGCGCCGCGGCCCTGACCTATGTGGCCGCCGCGGCCGGTTCGATCATCCAGCTGCTCTACCTGGTCCTGCAGGTGCTCGGCCGGGCGCAGGGCAGCCGCGAGTGACCGGGCGCAGGCGGGGGCATCGATCCGCCCCGCGCCCAGGCTCGCAAACGCGATCCATGCCGGCGTTCTGAAGCCGGCTTCGACCGGGTCAGCCCGGGAGCTGTTCGAGCCCGCCAGCGCCGGGCGTGGTTGCCAGCGCCAATCGAGGCTGCCGCGGCCGGGCGAGGCGGCGGCGAGCACCCGCTGCACAGGGCAGCCGAAGGATCGAAGTCTGTCCGCTCGCGCTCGCCGCAGCGTGTCCTCCGGAGCGCGCGGTCGCGGGCTGCCGAGCGTGCGCCGGATGGACCGGGCGGAGCGTGCGCTTGGCACTCTGTCTGCGAGTCGGATCCCCGCGCCTGGGCGCGGCCCCGCCCCGCTGCGTATGATCCGGCCGTCCCGCGCGGTGAGGCGTCGTCTCCAGTGCGGGCCCCCGGGCCGCGGCGTGAGTTCCGCGGCGGCCAGAAGCCTTCCCCTGCGCGCCCGATGACCGCCATCCGTTTCGACTACACGAACACCCTGGCCGAGGTCGTCGGCCCGACCCATGGGCTGACCGAGGCCGAGCTGGCGGAGATCGCGCCCGCTTCGGCCCAGGCCCTCGAGCGGGTGCAGGCGCGCCGCGTGCGGGACCTGCGCTGGATGGACCTGCCCTACCAGCGCGAGGTCCACGATGGCATCCTGCGCTACGCGGCCCAGGTGCGCGGGCGCTTCGACAACGTGGTGGTGCTCGGCATCGGCGGCTCGGCCCTGGGCAACACGGCCCTGCAGACCGCGCTCAACAGCCCCTACCACAACCTGGATGCGCCCGAGGGCACGCCGCGGCTGTTCGTACTCGACAACATCGACCCGGACCTGATCGGGGAGTTCCTGGCCTGCGTGGCCCCCGAGCGCTCGCTGTTCAACGTGATCAGCAAGTCCGGGGGCACGGCGGAGACCATGGCCCAGTTCCTGCTCCTGCGCGAGCGGCTGATCGAGTCCCTGGGCGAGCGCGACCATCGCGACCACCTGGTGATCACCACGGACGCCGAGAAGGGCGTCTTGCGCGAGATCGTGCGCCGCGAGGGCTACCAGAGCTTCGTGGTGCCCGACGGGGTCGGCGGGCGCTTTTCCGTGCTGTCCCCGGTCGGGCTGCTGTCCTCGGCCCTGGTGGGCATCGACACCGGCGGCCTGCTGGCCGGCGCAGCCTTCATGGACCAGCGCTGCAAGTTGCCGGAGTTCGGCCAGAACCCGGCTCAGGTGCACGCCGCGGTGCAGTACCTGCTGCACACCAGGAAGCACAAGCCGATCGCGGTGACCATGTCCTACAGCCACCGGCTGCGGGACTTCGCCGATTGGTACGCCCAGCTGCTGGCCGAATCGATCGGCAAGCGCAAGTCCAACGATGGCCGGGACGTGTTCGTTGGACCGACCCCCGTGCGCGCCGTCGGCGTGACCGACCAGCATAGCCAGGTGCAGCTCTACGCCGAGGGCCCCTTCGACAAGTGGTTCACGTTCCTTTCCGTGGAACATCCCGACCATTCGATCGAGATCCCCAAGGCCTATGCGGACCTGGAGGGCGTGTCGTATCTCGGCGGGCACACCTTCAAGGGCCTGTTCCAGGCCGAACGGGACGGCACGCGCGTGGCGCTGACCGAGGCGCGCCGTCCCAACGCGACCCTGGCCTTCGAGAAGATCGATGCCCACTCCGTGGGGCAGTTCATCTACCTGCTCGAGATGTCCGTGGCGCTGATGGGCGAGCACTATCGCATCGACGCCTTCGACCAGCCCGGCGTGGAGGCCGGCAAGATCGCCGCTTATGCCTTGATGGGCCGCAGCGGCTACGAGCAGCGCCGCCGGGAGATCCTTTCGTCGGCCCCCAAGATCTCGCGCTCGGTATGACCGCCTGGGAAAAACCGACTCGGGCCGCGCCCGAGCCGCACGACCAGGCCGTCCGCATGCCGTCGGGCCGCCATCCGGGGGCCAGAGAGGCGGGCATCGGCGCAGCGCGGCGATCCCGCCCCTGAGCGCGGCCGGCAGCCGCAGCACCCCAGCACCTCGACCCCATGGGCCCCGCCAATCCGAGCGACCCGCCCACCCCCGGCGCCGTCCCGCCGTGGGGCGAGCCCCAGAGCGACCCCCCGTTCGCGCCGCGGCGCCTGCCCAAGCGCGGCGAGCCGCCGCCGATCGGCGACCTGCTGGGCCGGCTCGGAGAGCTCGGCCGGGTGGCGGCCGAACGCCTGGCCGAGCAGGGCCGCCAAGCGGCGGAGTCCGCTCCGCGCCGGCTCGGTCCGCGCGGTCTCTCGGGCGAAGCGCCGCGCCCGCCCGAGGGCTCGCCCAGCTCAGGAGCCAGCGCCGCGGCAGACCCCGCAGCCGGCGCGCCCCAGGCTGGCGCCGGCGCTGTTCCGGGGCCTGCGGGCTCGGGGCCTGCAAACCCGGGGACGGGCAATCCTGGTCCCGGGACCTCCGGCGCCGCCGGCGGCGAAGCCCGGCGTCCCCGAAGCCTGGCCGAAGGGCTTTTCGACGGCCTGGTGGACCAGGCCCAGGCGCGGCTCGAACAAACCGCGCGGCGTTCCCTGCAGCAGGCCTTCGACGAGCGCCGCGGCGAGCTCGAGGACCTGGCGGTCAAATCCCTGACCCGCGCCCTGCGCGAGGAAGCCCACACGCTCGAGGCGCTGATCGACCGCGCCGTGGCGGTCAAGAAGCGCGAGGTGCGCCTGTCCCTGCTGGTGCTGGTCGCCAGCGCGCTGCTGTACGTGGCCCTCGAGCTGCTGTTCCCGTGAGCCCCGCACCCGGCGCTTTCCGCGGGGCGAATACCAGCCCCGGTGCCAGCGCTTGCGGACCGCCGCCTTGGATCGCGCCAGAGCCACCGGCGGTGCTACAGCCGCAGGCTGCGCCAGAGCCATTGAGCCCCCCGCCGGGTTCGGGCGAGCCCGCGGCGTCGCTGACGACGGGCCTGTGCCTCGACGGCGGGCCGCAGGCCGGATCCGCCCCGGGCTGGGCCAGCGGCCTGCCCGAGGGCGCCGAACTGGTGCGGGCGCTGGCGCTGGCCCTGGGAGCCTATTGGGCCCTGCGCGGCCTGTGGCGCTCCTGGCGCGCGATCCAGCGCTACGACGCCCTGGCCACCAGCCACGGCTTCTCGCCCGGCTTCGTTCGTCGCGGCGTGCTCACCGTGCTGCTGCGCGCCACGCTGCTCGATCCCTGGAACCTGGCCCTGGGAATGCTGTTGTTGGGCCTGCTGGCCTGGTCCGCGCCCTGGCCTTAGTGCCGGCGAGCTCAAGCGACTCCCGGGCGGCTTCCGCAGCGCCCGGCAGGAGCCTCAACGCCCGCAGGAATTCTCCAGCGTGTTGCGGCCGGTGATGCCGAGCTGCTGGCGCGTGGCGAGCAGCTTGGCCACCGTGTCGGGGGGCAGCGGCTCGAGGCCTCCGCGCACCACGTGGGCGAGCCACAGGATCTTGGCGGTGTGCTCGACCATGTCGAGCTTCTTGAAGGCGTCCAGCAGGTTCGCGCCCACGCACACCGAGCCGTGGTTCTTCATGATCAGCGTGTCCGAGCAGCGGATCGTCTGGCGGATCGACTCGGGCAGCTCCGGGGTTCCCGGGGTCGCCATCGGCGTGGTGGGGATGCCGCCGATCGTGACCACGATCTCGGGGATGATCGGGATCTGCAGGTCGACGCCGGCGATGGTCATGGCCACGGCGTGGGGCGGGTGGGCGTGCACCAGGGCCTTGACGTCCGGGCGCTCCTGGTAGGCCACCAGGTGGATGCCGGTTTCGGTCGAGCAGCGCGGGCCGTCGTCGATCACGCGGCCCTGCATGTCGATGTGGGCGATGTGCTGGGGTTCGAGGAAGCCCTTCATGGCTCCGGCCGGCGTGATCAGCACGCTGCCGTCGGAGAGGCGCGCCGAGATGTTGCCATCGGCGCCGACGATGAAGCCCTTTTGGTAGCACAGGGCCCCGATGTTGCAGAGCGCCTTGCGCAGGCGCCCCTCCTCCTCGCTCCAGGGGCCCTTGGCGGCTTGGCCTTCGTAGCTCATGGCCGCGTCTCCACGAGCCCGGTGCCCACGGTGTGGTCGTAATCGCCGCTCGGGGCGTCGACGGAGTCGACCACGCCCACGATCACGCACTTGACGGCGCCCTTGGGCAGCCCGAGCACCTGGCGACCCGCGCCGCCTTCATCCAGCACCAGCACGCGGTCGCCCACGCCCGCGCCGACGCTGTCGATCGCCACGCGCACGCGCCCCGCGGCCCGGCCGGAGGGCAGGATCGGCCGCACGAGCAACTGCGCCCGGGCCGCGAGGTCCCCGATCTGCACCGGCGTGACCACCGTGCCGACGACGTCGCCCAGGAACATCAGGCTCCCTCCGGAAGCGCGGGCGGAGCGAACTCCCGCCCCAGCCGAACCGCCTGGGAGACGAAGCCGACCACGGCCGCATCCACGGGCACGAAGGCCACCGGGCAGGTCATGGCGGCCTCGCGGCCGTCGACCCAGGTGACGAAATCGCCGGGGCCCACCGAGACCGCCGTGGTGGCCACCAGCGGCGCGCCTTCGGGACGCCCATCCTCGCCCAGGGGCTCGACCCACTGCAGGGTCACGCCCTCGAGGCCCGGGTAGCGCTGCGTGGCCACCACGCGGCCGATCACACGCCCGAGGTGCACGCTAGCTCCACTTCTCGTAGACGTTCTTGCCGGACAGGTCCCAGGAGTCGACCACGGCCATCACCACCGCGTCGACGGGGCGTCCGTCGGTCAGTTGGGTCTGCCGCGCGCTCGAGCCGGTGGCGTACAGGATCATGTCCCCGGGGCCCGCGCCGACCGCGTCCACGGCGATCACGTACTGCTCCTTGGGCTGGTTGTGGTGGTCGTGCACCTGGCACAGGAGCAGCTTGGCGGAGCCGAGCTTCTCGTCCTTGCGGGTGGCGACCACGCTACCGACGACCTTGGCGATCAACATGGCGGGGGAGCGCGGCGGCTGGCGGCCGGCGGGGGGCCAGACTAACCGACCGGACCCCCGCGCACGGCGCCCGAGGGGGCCCGGGTCACCCCGGCCCGCCCGAGGCTCGCGCCGCGCGCCCGGACCGCCCGCCGCCGGCTGCGGGTGGGCCGCGGCTCAGCGCCGTGCGGCCGCCGCGGCGAGCTGGGGGTCCACGTAGGTCTGGATCGCCCCGGAGGGCAGGATCGATTCGAGCAAGCGCCGCTCGAGCTCGCGCCGGA
>JBILNK010000035.1:0-29627 GCA_044375105.1 Planctomycetota bacterium | reverse complement strand
CCGGACGGCGCCGCGCAGGCTGGCGAAGGGCGGCGTGGGGCGCAGCTCGCCGACCCACAGGAGCGCCAGCCCGCCGCTCAGCTCGAGCGGTCCCACCAGGCCCTTCTGACCCCGCTCCGCGGCCTCGAACAGGGCCGTGCGCACCTCCGCCAGCACGTTGTCCTGCCCGCGGGTGACGAACCCGAGGTCGCCCCCGCGGGCGCGCGAGAGCAGGTCGTCGGAGCGCTCTCGGGCCAGGGCCTGGAAGGCGCTCTCCGAGACCAAGCGCGGCATGAGCTCGGCCGCCTCGGCGCGGGCTTGCTCGACGCTCGGCAGGGGGCTGCCCTCGGGCCCCCCGCAGGCCAGCAGCAGCACGCGCGCCCGCACCGCGGCGCCGATGCGCTCGTCGAAGCGCGCCTGGTCGCCGCGATAGACCGATTCGAGGCGCTCCTCGGGCACCTCCAGCCGCACCACGTGGCTGGCCAGGGCGGCCACGCGCACCGCGGGATCGCGCCGCAGGCCGAGCAGATCGCGGCCGCGGGCCGCCAGGAGGTCCTCGAAGGGCACGCCCTGGTAGGCCGGATCTTTGGCCGCTTCGGCGCGGCGCGCAGCGATCTCGGCGTCCACGGCGCCTTCCAGTTCCGCCGCCGGCCGCGACGCCAGGCGCTTTTCGAGGGCCCGCAGCAGCAGCAGTTGCCCCAGGGCTTCGCGCTGCTCCTCGGCGGATACCTGGGTGCGCAGCACCTCGGCCAACTCGCCGGGCTGGATCCACTGATCCGTCCCGACCCGCGCCAGGCCCTGGGCGGGGAAGGGGCGCGCGAAGCGCTCGACGCCGCGCAGCCCGACCTGCTCGTCGAGCCACAGCTCCTGGGCCTGCGGCGACACCTCGCGGTCCGCGGGGATGCCCAGGGCCGCGCGCGACAGGCGCTCCTGCAGCAGAGAGCGCCGCAGGGTCTCCTCGAACGTGGCGCGGCTGAGGCCGCTGCGGGCCAGGGTGGCCTCCAGGCTGTCCTGGCCGCTTTGGGCCAGGCGTGCCTCGAGGTCCGCCAGAGCCCGGGCCAGCTCCTCCTGCGAGATGCGCTCGCCCCGTTCGGCGGCCAGACCGTCCAGCACCCGATTGCGGGCCAGGAACAGGACGCCGCGCTCGCCCTCCGGGGCCAGGGCGAAGCGGTCGAGCAGCAGCTGGTCGAATTCCGCCCAGCCGACGGCCAGGTCGCCGGCGCGCGCCGGCACGCCCGGGTCGGGGGCCGCGCTCGCCGGCGCGGCCGCCTGCGGGGCCTCGGGCGCCCGGGCCGGCTGCTGGTCGCCGGGTCCCGACGGCCGCGGGGAGAAACAACCGGTCACGAACCAAAGGCAGGCGATCGCGGGCAGCATGGCGCCAGATTAGCCCCCGGGCGGCGCGCGCGGAGAGCCCGGCCGGCCCGGCCCCCGCGCCTCGGCCCGAGCCTCGAAAGTCGCGTGCGGTCGGGGCTGCGTCCTGGCTCGCTACCTTTTGTGGCCGCCGGGCCGGGGCCCCCCCCCAACCCGCGGCCCTTCGCGTTTGCCTGCGCTTCCCGCCGCGCCCCCCCCCTCAGACCCGAGCGTTCCCGCGCCGGCCCATGTCCTCCCCGTCCTCCGATCTCGAGTTCCTGGCCAAGCTGGTGCACCGGGGCTTCCTGGACGAGGCCCAGGGCCGCGGGCTGGGCGCCGAACTCTCAGCGGGCCGGTCGCTCGATGCGCTGCTGGCCCAGACGCTGGGCTGGTCCGCCGAGCGCATCGCGCGCTTGCGCGCCACCGCTGCCGGCGAGAACCCCGCGGTGCAGGGCTTCGAGATCGAGCGCCTCCTGGGGGTCGGGGGCACGGCCCGCGTGTATCTCGCCCGCCACAAGAAAACCGGCCGCCGGGTGGCGCTCAAGGTGCTCGAGCCCCGGGCCGCCGCCCAGCGCGCCACCCTGGAGGCCTTCCTGGCCGAAGCCCGGCGCCTCAAGGAGCTGTCCTGCCCGGGGCTGGTGACCTGCAGCGGCGTGGCCCAGGAAAGCGAAACCTACCTGTCGGTGCTCGAGTGGATCGACGGGGAGACCGTCTTCGAGCGGCTGCAGCGCGGCCAGACGCTGTCCGAACCCGAAGCCCTGGGCGTGATCTTGAGCGCGGCGGAGGTGCTCGAGTACCTGGCCGAAAAGGGCCTGGTGCACGGCGACGTCAAGCCCGCCAACATCATGATCGATCGCCAGGGTCGCATCAAACTGATCGACCTCGGCTTCGCGCGGCCGCGGGGCGCCAAGTCGAACGGCTCGGCGGACACCGTGGCCGGCACGGTCTCCTACCTGGCCCCGGAGCAGGCTCAGGGTGGCGCCGACGCGGACCTGCGCTCGGACATCTACTCCCTGGGCGTGACCCTGTTCCAGTGCGTGGTCGGACGGCTGCCCTTCAGCGGCGAAGACGATCGCGAGCTGCTCGCCAAGGCGATCCTCGAGAGCCTGCGCTCGCCGGAGCTCAAGGCGCTCAAGCTCTCGCCGCACCTGCAGTACTTCATCGAGAAGATGATGGCCAAGGATCCGCGCGACCGCTATCAGTCGTTCCGCGAGCTGATCGAGGACGTGCGCGCCCAGGTGGCCGGCCGCGAGGATCTGGACCTGGGCGCCCTGCGCGAGCGCATGCAACGGGGCGACGGGGCTCGCCGGCGGCGCCCGTGAGCACGTCGCCCGCCGCGCCGGACCCGGGCTTCTGGGCCCGCCGTCCGTTCCGCTTCGCCTGCCGGCGATCGGGGCGCTGCTGCACGGTGGGGGAGGGGCACGTCTACCTCGCTCCCGGCGAGGATCGCACCCTCGCCGAGGCCCTGGGTATGGCGCTCGAAGCCTTCCGCGCGCGGTTCGTGCGCCTGGTCGTCGACCCGCGCACCCAAGCGCCGCGCGAAGCGCTGCGCGAAGCCGAGCACCTGCCGCCCGGCAACGGCCGCTGCGCGCTGCTCGAGGGCCACAACCACTGCAGCGTCTACGCGGCGCGTCCCGAGCACTGCCGGCGTTTTCCCTATTGGGATTCGGTGCTCGAGGGGGGCGCCGGTTTCGAGCGCGCCCTCGAAACCTGCCCTGGAATCGAGCCCCTGCCGTCCGCCGAGGCCCGTCGGCAGGCCTTCGACGAGCTGGCCGCGCTCTACGCCGAGCTCGAGCGCAAGATCGCCGCCTCGGGGTCGGTGTGCCTGGCGCGCGGGGTTTGCTGCCGTTTCGAGCAGGCTGGGCACGAGCTGTTCGCCACGGCCCTCGAGGCCGACTACGCCGCCGAGGTGGCGCCCAAGGCGCCCGCCCCGGAGGCGCCCGGCCGCTGTGCTTATCACGTGCGCGGGCGCTGCACCAACCGCGACGGCCGTCCACTCGGCTGCCGAACGTACTTCTGCGATCCGCAGACCGAAGCCGCCATGCAGGCGCTGCACGAAGAGAGCCTCGCGCGCCTGCGGGCGATCGCCCAGCGCCACGGCTTCGCGGCCAGCTACACACGCTTCCCCGAGGCCCTCGCGGCCCGCGGCGTCGGTCGGAACGAAGCGCCGGGAGCGTTGCCATGAGGCGGCGGGCCGCACCCGCGAAGGGCCTCACGGCGCTGGCCGCCCTGCTGCTCGTGCCGGGTTTGGTGCTGCTGGCCATCCGGCTGCTCGAGGCGCCGGCGCCGACCCCCGTTGAGCCCGAGCCCGCGCCCGACCCGGCTCCGCTCGCCGCCCGGCGTCAGGCCGCGGGTCCCCAAGCGGCCAGCGCCGCTCCGGCGGTCGCAGGCCAGTCCTGGAATGCGCTCAACAACCGCGCGGTCGAGCTGCTCGCTTCGGCGGGGCAGGACAGCGCGCTGCTGGAGGCCGCCGCGGGTCTCTTGGAGCAGTGCCACGGGGCCGAGCCCGAGCAGCCCACCTTCCGCGCCAACCTGGCGGAGGCGCTGGCGCGCTGGGCGCAGGCCGAGCGGGACCGGCCGGAGGCGGACCACGCCGCGGCCTTGGCGCGGCTCGAGCGCGCCGCAGCCCTCGCGCCGGAGCGCGAGGACCTGCCGCCGCTGATCGAGCGCTGGCGCCGCGAGCAGGAGGCCGAGCGGGACTTCGCCCGCTACGGCTCGCTCTATTTCGAGCTCAGCTTCGACGGCGAGCAGCGCGATCTGCTGGCGCGCGCGGTCGAGCTGACCGAGATCTTGGACCGGGCCTACGGCGAGCTCCGCGAGCGCTTCCAGCACGACCCGAACGCGGCCCGCGGCACGCGCCTGCGGGTGGTGATCTACACCCCGGACGCCTTCCACGCGGTCACCGGCCTCGGCCACTGGGCCGCCGGGGCCTTCGACGGCTCGGTGCGCGTGCCGATCCGCGACCTGGACCGGGACCGCCCGCGCTGGGAACGCACCCTGCGGCACGAGCTGGTGCACGCCTTCCTCGACAGCCTGGCCGGCCGCGGCCTGCCCGGCTGGCTCAACGAAGGCCTGGCCCAATGGCACGAGGGCGAGCTCGGCCAGCAGCTCGCCCTGGCCCGTAGGGCCCTGGGCAAGCCGCCCCTCGAGCTCTCCGAACTGGCCGGCAATCTGGGCCAGAGCGGCGATCCGGCGCGCATCGGCCAGGCCTACGCCCAGGCCCTGCTGTTCACCGATTTTTTGATCGGCCGCTACGGCGAGAGCGGGGTGGCCGCCCTGCTGGCCGGGATCGGTGCGGGCCAGAGCAGCGCGGAGGCCTTCGAGCGGGCCCTGGGTCTGCCCCTGGCCGAGGCCCACGCCTACTTCCTCGAGCAGGCCTCCATGGGCCGCTAGGCCAAGGCTGCGCCGCGCCGCCGGCCCGGCTCTCCAGCGCGCCCCGGTCCCCGGGCCCATCGCGCTGGGCATCGATCGGCTCCTGGCCCCGAGCCCGCCGAACCGTGTGCGCCGAACCGTGTGCGCCGAACCGTGTGCGCCGAACCGTGTGCGCCGAACCGCGCCCGCCGACCGGCCCGGCACGGAAACGGGCGGCCGCTGGCGCGGTCGCCCGTCCGGCACCCGGGGGTGCTTCCGAAACCTCGGCCAGGGACGCCTGCCGCGTCGCTGTCGCTGGCCCCGGGTCGGCACCTCGTGCAGGTGCCCCCCGCGGTCGGCGCCGCCCGGGGCGGGCGGTCAGCGGCGACGGCTGACGTCCTCGGCCTGGACGTCGGCGCGGTAGCTGAGGAGGATCAGTGCGGTCTGGCCAAGCCAGATGCCGAGCAGGAGTGCAGCCGCCAGCGAGAGGAGGGAACTCATCGTGGGGTGCGGGCGCTGGCTGAGCGTCCGCCTTGGGGTCTTCATCGGCCAGGGGGGAACCCGGAGTGGCCTCGGATTTCCCGGGCGGACGGGGATTCCCTCCGCCGGGAGGTGGCCGAGATTTGTCCGGGAGTGCGCCGCACCGTGCCCGGGGTCGCCGCGCGGCGCCAGAAGCTTGCAAAGAATTCCCCCAGGATTTCCCGGACCCGGTCGCAACGCCCCGGCCGGACCGCGGTCTTCTTGGACATGGATCCCTTGCTCATCCCGGGGTCGGAAGGCCCCGCTTCCCTGGCGGTCGGCGGGCCGGAGGTCGGCGAGCCGGACCTGTGGCCCCTGCTGCAGCGCCTGCTCGGCGGCCGCTGGCCGAGGTCCGACCGGCCCCTGCGCCAGCAGGAGTTGCCCGCCCTGGCGGCCCTCGATGCGGAGCAGCTCGCCCGGCGCCTCGATCTGACCCAGCCGGGCGGGCTGCGGCTGGCGGCCGCCTTCGAGCTCGGCCGCCAGGTCGAGCGCGCGCGCCTCGGCCCCCGGCCGCTGCTCGACAGCGCCGAGCGCGCCCACGCGGCCCTGGCGCCCTACCTGCGCGGGCGCTCCCGCGAATCGGTCTGGGTCGCGCTGCTCGACGGACGCAACCGGCTGCAGCGCATCGAACGCATCTCCGAAGGCACCCTGACCACCAGCCTGGTCCATCCCCGCGAGGTCTTCGGCCGGGCCGTGCGCGAATCGGCGGGCGCCCTGATCCTGGCCCACAACCACCCGAGCGGGGACCCGACCCCCACGGCCGAGGATCGCCAGGTGACCCGGCGCCTGCACGCGGTCGGCGAGATCGTCGGCGTGCCCCTGCTCGACCACCTGGTGATCTCCGACGCCGCCTTCGTCTCGATCAAGGAGCGCTACGGGATCCCCTGAGAGCCCGGCGTCTCGACGCGGCCTTTGGCCTGAGAGGGCTATCCGGTTGCCGAGGGCGGGGACTGCGGCGCCGCCGGGAGCTGGCGGTCCCTCCACCGCCTCGCCGGGCGCCCAAGAGCCGGGCGTCGTCCGGGCATTCCCGGGGGCCGTCGAACCGCCTCGGCTGTGCTCCGACGCCGGCTTTTCCCCTCCCGCCGGGGGCGGGCGCGGGGCGGGCGGAGCCCGCGCCAGGCCCGGGGACCCTCGCTTGCCCGGTTCGTGATGCGGCCGCCTCTTCGGGGCTCAGGCTTTCGGGTGCGGCGCCTAGATTTCGGAGCCTGGGGCGTTTCAGGGGCGGGAAGACCCGTCCCTTTGGGAAAGCATTTCCGCTCCCCGCCGTTCGCCTGCCGTGGGGGGGGTGGCTCAGAGCGGCGGCGCGCGGGGCTCGAAAGCTCGGCCGCTACCCCAAGAGTGGGTTTGGGACGTGTTCGGAGCCGGCGCCCGGGGGGGCGCCGGCTCCCTTTTTCGTGCGGCGCGCGGTCCCTCCCAGTCGTCCCGAAGAATGGAAAAAAGATGCCCGTGAGCCCGTTCGCTCCCAGATCGCGGACGGCTCAAGCCGGCACGCCCGGGCGAGTCCACAGCTCGGCCAGGCGCGACCTCGAGTGGGTTTGGGACGTGATGGAGCCGGCGTCCGGGGGGGCGCCGGCTCCCTTTTTTGCCCCGGGGGAGGCCGCGAGCGAAGGGGCGCCGGCGAGGGCAGCCGACCCGGGGGGGCCCCGCCGAGCCGATCGCCTCCGGATCGGTCAGCGCCCGGCGCTCTCGGCTACCGCCACGGCCACCGCCAGGGCCGCCTCGACGGCGGTTTCGATGCGCAGGACGAAGGGACCGAGGCGCGCGCTGCCGACGCCGCGCTCGGCCAGGTCCTGCGCTTCGGAGGGGCTGAAGCCGCCCTCCGGGCCGATCCAGAGCCTGAGGGGCGCGCGGGGCTGGGCGGATAGTTGCACCAGGAGCGGCGTTTCCGCCCGGGGATCGAGGCACAGCTCGCGGCCCGCAAAACGCGGGATCTGAGCGGGCGGCGCCGCCTCGAGCAGCTCCGGCGCCCAGAGGCGCCGCGCCTGCTTGAGCGTCTGCAGCAGCACGCGCTCGGCCCGCCTCGCCCGGCCGGCGCGGTCTTCCGGACCGGTTCGGGCGCACAGCAGCGGTCGCAGGCGCGCTGCCCCGAGCTGGGTGGCGCGCTCCAGCAGGGCCTCCTCGCGACCGGGGCGCGGCCAGGGGAAACACAGCTCGATCTCCGGCAGCGGCGCGCCCGGCGCGCCCGGCGCGGGCTCGCTCCAGGGTTGCGATTGCACCAAGAACTCGAGCTCGGCGCGGCGGCCCGGGCCGCGGACAGCTTCGAGCAGCCAGGCTCGACCGCGCCCGTCCAGGCCCAGGGATCGATCGCCCGGCGCGAGCCGCAGGACCCGGGTGGCGTGGTGCAGCTCGCCCTCTTCGAGGCAGGCTGGAGCCCCGCGCTCGGGCGCTCCCGCCAGCAGGAAGCGGGGCAGCCGCGCGAACTCGCTGGGCAGCGGATCCATCGACCCAGGATAGGCGGAGCCGCCTCGGCCTTCGGCCACGGGCGGTTGAGGCGGACGGTCCCGGGGTCTAGCCTGAGCGCCCCGGCAGGTCGCGCGCCGCGTAACCTCGGACCTCCACCCCCTTAGTGCCCCTGTTCACGGCCGCTCCCGGCGCATGCCCCCGTCCCACACGCTCCGCTTCGAAAACGGCCCGCGCGCCGGCCAGACCGTCCCGGTGCCCGCGGCGGGGCTGCTGATCGGGCGCAAGCCGGGCAACGACCTGGTGCTCGAGGATCCGTCGGTGTCGGGGCGCCATGCCCTGCTGCGGCCGGAGGGGGCCGGGCTGAGCGTCGAAGACCTGGGCAGCACCAACGGCACGCGCATCGAAGGCCAGCGCATCGAGCGGCACCGCTTGGAGCCGGGCCAGACCCTGCGCCTCGGCAACGTGGAGTTCACGCTGCTGGCGGAGGGCGCCGCGCCGTTGCCCGCGGAGCCCACGGGCAGCGGTTTGGCGCTCGAATTCGAAGACGAAATCGTCCTGGGGGGCGAAGCGCCCGAGCTGCCGGCGCGCGCCCTGCCTGCGGTCCCCGCCCAGCCCGCGCCCAAGGCCCCGCGCCCGGCCGAGATGCCGGCTGCTGTCCGACCGAAGGACCCGGCCCCGGCGGCGGAGCGCCGGGCCAAGCCCGCGCCGGCCCGCGCGGCAGACGTGCCGGCCGAAACCGCGGAGGTGCTGACCCCCGCCATCGGGCGCCTGGACGTCTCGCGCTTGCCCAGCGGGCGGGGCGCGCTGTTCGCCGTCGGGGCCCTGATCGCGGCGGCCCTGGGCACCGGCGCCTTCCTGTGGATGGGCAGCGGGGATGGGCAGGGCCAGGCCCGAGCGAGCGCCCGGTTGGAGGAGCCCGCGGGCAATCTGCTGGGCCCCGAGTGGTCGTTCGAGCAGCCCGAGGCCGACTCCGCGCTGATCGAGACCGAAAGCGCGCCGCTGCGCTTCGGCCGCGGGCGCTCCTTCGCGGTCAGCGGGCAAACCGGCTTGGGGCTCGACCCCCTGGCCGAGGCCGAGGTGAGCGGGGAACGGGCCGACGCGGGCGGCGAGCGGCCCTGGGCGGGCGTCGAGAGCAAGCCCCTGCCCGTCTCCGCCGGAGCGCTGCTGCGCGCCCAGGTGACCGCCTGGGGAGCGGAAGGAGCGCAGGCCGGCCTGTCCCTGGCGTTTAGCTCGAGCCGCGGGGACCGCCCGCCCTTCGAGCTCTCGATCGCGGCGGCCCTCGGGCCGCAGGCCTCGGAAATCGACCTTTCCCTGCCGACCCTGGCCGGCTTCGACCGCGTGCAGGCGCGGCTGTTCGGCTGTCCCCCCAAGGGTTCGACGGGGGAAGCCGAGTCGAGCCTCGGGCTGGCGCTCGACGATTGGCGGGTGACCAGCGCCCCGGCGGCGGCGGCCACGGCCCTGGGCGACTTCGCGCTCTGGCCCGTGGGCGAGCTGCGCCGCGGCGAGGGCGCCCCAGAGGGCCCCCTGGCGCTGCTGGTGGCGCGCCAGGAGCGCCCGCTGCTGTGGCTCGCGGCCCGCGCGGACGCGGACCCGCGCGCCGCCCACCTGCCGCTGACCTTGGGAGCCGCCACGGACTCTCCGCCCGGCACCGCCCAGGGGATCTCACTCCCGGAAAACCCCAAGCGGCTCGAGCTGTGGCTCGAGCCGGTGCTGCTCGAGCGCACCGAGCGGGCGCTGGCCAGCCTGGCCGAAGCGCCTTCCGAGGCCGCAGGCCTGGTCTACCAGAGCCACGGCGACCAATTCGAGCGCAGCGGGCTCAGGGAACTCCTGATCGGGCGCGACCTCGACCTGCTGCGCCTGGGCTTCGCGGGGCCGGTCACGGTGCGCGCGCGGCCCGTGGGCGAGCGCATCCAGATCGCGGTGACCGCCGAGGGGCCGCTGCCCCGCTTCGATCTGCAGGGCGTGTTCGCCGACGAACGGGCGCAGGCCGCGGTGGAGTCCGCCGCGGCTCGCAGGGCGCTTTCCGCCGGGCGTCTCGGGGAGGTCTACGCGCGCTCGGCGCGCCTGCTCGAGACGGCGCCCTTCGAGCGCGAGCTGGTGGCCGAGGCGGAAGCGCACCTGGCGCGCCTCTCCAGCGAGGGCTTGGCCGAGCTGGAGCGGATCGAGCAGGCTCTCGAGCGCGCGGCCTTCTTCGGCCTCGATGGCATGTACGGGGAATGCGCCCAGCGCGTCCAGGCGCTGGCCGCCCGCCATCAGCCCTTCGAGGGCCGCATCGATCCGGTCGCCGAGGCCGCCGCGCGCCTGGCCGAGCGTATCGAAGATGACCGCCAGCGGCTGGCGCGCCCGCGCGAGAAGGCCGCCAGCCTGTCGGCGCCGACCCTGCGCGAGGCGCTGCGCGCCGCGGGCCAGGAACCCCTCGCCGCGACACTCGAACGCCTGGCCTCGGGTCAGCCCAGCCAATCAGAGGAGCGCTGACATGGCCGCCCAAGCGACCGGTATCGACGTCTCGACCGCGGGCTCGGTGTTCCTGCGGGGACACGCCAAGGGCAACACCTTCGTGGTGACACACTTCGGCCTTTCCGGCGAGTCCGCGGAGAGCCTGGAAGCGGCCTGGGAGGCCGCGGACCCGGGCTTCCCGCTGGTGCGCGCCTGCATCGGCGTGACCGGCCGCGAGGTCAACCTGCGCTACAGCCGGGTGCCGCGCTTGCCGGACTGGCAGCTCGAGAAGCTGATGCGCTTCGAGATCGCCGGCGTCGGCGACAGCTCCGAAAGCGAGGTTTCGGGCGACTTCAACGTGCTGCCCGATCTGCCCGAATTGGAGGGCGAGGACGTGGTCCTGCTGGCGCTGGCCAAGGAATCCCTGCTGGCGACCCACCGCGCCGGTTTGGCGGGCCTCAAGGGCCCGCTGGAGCATTTCTCGCCCAACGCGGTGGCGCTCTACAACGCCTGGCTGCGCTTTGGGGTGGTGCTCGACGACACGGTCCTGCTGGCTTCGATCGGCGGCAGCGATATCGACCTGGTGATCGTGCGCGGCGCGGACCTGGTCTTCGCGCGCAACCTGGGCGGCGGCACCGAGCTGTTCGAGCAGGCCCTCGAAGCCAGCCTGGGCCCAGCGGCCGCGAGCGAGGCCCTCGGGCGGGTGGACCTGACTCCTGGCGCGCGCCTCGCCGATGCCCGCGCCGAGCGCGCCACCCAGGCCGCCCAGGGGCCCGCCGGGCAACTGGCCGGCCTGCTGCAGAGCTCCGTCCTGTTCGCCAAGAGCCAGATCAAGCTGGGGCAGCTCAATCTAGACCGGCTGTTCGTGTGCGGCCCGGGCGCCGAGATCCCCGGTTTGGCCGCCTACCTCGGCCGCGCGCTGTCCTGCGCCAGCGAGGTCTTCGATCCGTTCCTGGTGGTCGACACCACCAAGCTGGCGGAGCCTGCGCGCGCCGAGCTCGAAACCCACAAGGCGCGGGCGGTGATCGCCCTGGGCCTGGCCACCGCCGGCTCCTGGGATCAGGCCTACGGGATCCAGATCCTGCCGGCGGCCGAGAAGCGCCGCCGGGAGTTCCTGCAGGGCACCCTGTTCCTGATTCTGGGCGCGGCCGTGCTGCTGATCGCCCTGGGCATCGGCTACCAGCGGCAGAGCGTCCGGCTCGGCGAGGTGCGCGCCGATGTGGCGCGGGAGAAGCGCGAAGTGCGCTCCGCCGAGTCCGCGGACGCCGAGACCCGCCAGCTGCTCGAAGAGAATCGCCGCCGCGCCGAGGTGGCCGCCGAGCTCGAGCGCATGGCCCTTTCCGGAGAGGCCTTGGCCCGCGCCCTGGAGGTGCTCGAGCGCCGTTTGCCGTTCGGCTTCTGGCTGACCAACCTGAACCTCGATCAGGTGGCCGACAAGGAGTTCGGCTTCGGGCAGGGCCAGCGCGCGCCGGTGCTGGTGCTCGAGGGCAGCGCCAGCGAGGGCATCGAGCCCAACGCGGCCGTGTTCCAGCGCTTCGTCGAGGCCCTGCGCGCGGATCTGCCCGAGGCGCGCCTGCGCGAGGGCCTGTCCCCCGACGGCGCCCGCTTCAGCCTGCGGCTGACCCTGCTCGGCAGCGATGCGCCCGCGCCGGCCGAGGACAGCCAGGAGGGCGGGTGAGCCCGTCGGCCTGCCCGCCGCGCCGCGGGTCCCGCGCCCGGAGCGCGCCCGCGGCCGGCCTCGGCCCCGCGGCCCCGCGCCGAGCCGCGCTGGTTCCAGGCAGTCCGCGATCCGCGCAGCTCGCCGCGGGGTCCTCCCGCGGGCCGCGCTCGCCGGGCGCTCGCGGGCCGCGGCCGAACTTTCCGCCGGCTCCGATCCAACACCCAGGCGCCCGAGCGCGCGTTGCACGGGCCTGAGCCCGGCCCGCTTTCGCCCGCACCTTTCGCGCTTCCCCCCGAACCTTCCCCGACCCATGGACATCGAGCAGTACTGGCAGCGCAACCGGCGCTTCGTCCTGCAGGTCGCCGGCGGCCTGCTGGGCTTCCTGGTGCTGAACCTGGTGCTCTCGCGCACCGTGGGCAGCGACCTGCGCCGAAGCCAGGGCGAACTGGCCAGCCAGCGGGCCAAGCTGCAGCGTCTGAAGGCCGACGGCTTCAGCGCCGCCGACCGCAGCGCCGCGGAAGCGGACCACGAAGCCTTGGGCCGCTCGATCGCCGAATTCGCCGCCCGCGTCGAATTCGCCGCCGGGCCGGAGCTGGCCGCCGCGATCGCCAAGCCGACGCCGGCCAGCTACCTCTCCAGCGTCGCGCGGGTGCGCGAGGAGCTGTTGCAGCGCGCCAGCCGCGCCGACGTGGAAATCGAGCCCGGCCTGGGGCTGCCCGAGATCTCGCCGACCCGGCCCGAGGAGATCGGGCGCACGCTGGAGGCCTTGGATGCGATCGAGCGCGTGGCCCAGGCCGGCATCGAGGCGGGCATCGCGCGGCTGGACAAGCTCAAGATCCGCTTGGATCCCGGCCTGTATGGCCGGCGCGGCGAAGGGGCCCTCGAGCGCACGCACGTCGATCTGCGCCTCTCGGGAGACAACGCCGCCGTGCTTGCCACGCTGCTCGCCACCCAGCGGCCCAAGGCCCCGGGCCAGCGCGCCCTGATGATCGACAGCTTGAAGGCCACGCCCGAGCGCGATCGGCCCGACGAGCTGCGCCTCGAACTGACCCTGGTGCTGGCCCGGCTCTACGATCCGGCCCCGACCGAAACGCTGCCGTGAATATCGACCTACGCCAGGAACGCTTGGTTTTCATCGCCGCCCTCGGATTGGCGGCGGTGACGCTGTACGGCGGCGGTGGCGCGGAGCGCCCCCGGCGCGAGCGCGGATCGGGCTCCGAGCGCGTTGAGCTCGCGCGCTTCGCGGCCCCGGTCTGGCCCGCTTCCAGCGCGGGCAGCGCCAGCCAGGGCAGCGCCAGCCAGGGCAGCGCCCCGCGCTCGACGCCCCAGGCCGCGCGCGCCCGCGGCCTGTTCTCGCCGCCCCGGGACACGCGGCCCCTCGACCCTTTGGCCTTCGAGGCCCCGCCGCTGCCGCCCCTGCGCCAGTTGGCTCCGCCGGGGTATCGCGGCCCGGCGCCGCGGGATTTCGCCCGGCTGCTCGGCCGCGAGCCCCTGCGCCTCGAGCTGCCGGATCTGTTCGTCGACGAGGGCAGCGCGGAGACCGAGCCGGCGGCCCCCTTGGTTTCGCCCTTCGCGGGCGCCGACAGCTTTTCTGACCTCGATCCCACCGAACGCCTGGAGGCCCAGGAGGCCTTCCGCGCCCAGTACGACTGGCTGCGCACCGAGGCCGAGCTGCTGTTCGGTCAGATCGTCGACGGAGACCGCTTTTCGCTAGCGCTGCCGAGCCGCGCCGCCGATCCGATCCGCTTCGTCCAGATCGATCCGTTCAGCGGCCTGCAGCGCTTCCCGGGCCAGCCGCCGATCGCCTACGACCGCAGCCGGTTGGTCGAATTCGGCTTCGCCGCGACCCCGGCCAACGACCTCGAGCAGCGTTTCCGCGCCCTGCCGGACCCGCTGACCCCCGGCAGCTACGGGGGGGCCCTGGAGCTCGCCGAGCGGGCGCTCGCGCTGCGCCTGGAAGTGCCGCGCGCCACCCAGATCGCCGCGGACATCTATCGCCGCGCCCAGGCTGCCAAGCCCCTCGATCCGGCGCCCCAGATCGGCCTGGCCCAGACGCTCGAAGCGGCCCGCGATTACGCCGGGGCCCTGGCCGCGATCGAGTCCCTGTGCGCCCGTTATCCCGCCTCGGCGGACGTCTTCGTGGCCCTGGGCGAGCTGCAGGCGCGTTTCCTCGACCTGCCGGCCGCCGAGGCCAACCTGCGCCGCGCGGTCTCCGTCGAGCGCGCGTCGTTCCGCGCCCACCAGTCCCTTGGCCGGCTGCTGTTCCGGCAGGGGCGTTTCGGCGAAGCGCGCGAGTCCTTCCGCCTGGCCCTGGCCAACGCGCCCGCGGCCATGGAGGCCCGCGCAGAGCGGCTCGACGCGCGCCTGTGGCTGGCGCGCGCCGAGCTGGCCGACGGCGACCCGGCGGCCGCCCAGGAGAACTTCGCCGGCGCGCTGCAGACCGCGCCCGACTCGGCCCTCGCTTGGGCGGGCCTGCTCGAATGCGCGCGCCTCGCAAGCGGCCAGCCCGGCGGCGGCGCCGGAGCGGAGCCGGAGGCCGCGGGCGCGCCCTTGGGCCTTGCCAGCGCGGCTCCCGGGAACGAGGGCGGCGCCGAACTGGCTCTCGCGCGGGGTCTGTGGCTGCTCGACCAGCGCGCCCTGCCGGCGGCCTCGGACCCGGCCGCGCTTTCGGGAGCGGCGCTGCTGGGCGCGGCCAAGGCGGAGCTCGAGAGCGCGCTGCGGGCCGATCCGCTGGCCACGGCGCGCCCCCTGGCCGCCCTGTCGTTCCTGGCGGAGCGCTGCGGGCAGGACGGGCCCGCGCTGGACTACGCCACCCGCGCCCTGCAGGCCGATCCGGGGGACCCCTGGGTGCTCTACCAGCGCGGCCGCTTGCTGCGGCTGCGCGAGGACTTCTCCGGGGCCCGGGCCCATCTGGAGGCGGCGCTGGCGCGCGAGTCGGACTTCGAGGACGCCCTGGCGGAATTGGGCGAGCTGTCGCTCGCCAGCGAAGACTTCGCCTCGGCCGAGCGCTACTTCGAGCGCGCGCTCGAGCTGGCCGAGCAGCGCGGCGCGGCGCGTCCGGACCTGCTGGCTCGGCGCGCCTTCGCGCGGCTCTACGAGCAGGCCTACCGCGACGCGCGCAGTCTGTTCGAGGCGGCCCTGGCCCTGGACGGCCAGCGCGACGAAGCGCGCGCGGGGCTGGCCTGGTGCGAGTACCGCCTGGGCGCCGTCGAAGAGGGCCTGATCCAGCTGCGCGCCTTGGACGATTCGCGCCGGGCCCTGGGCGAGGAGGACCCGCTGCGGCGCTGGGCCCTCGGCCAGATCGGGCGCATCGAGGAACATCGCAGCAAGGACGTGTGGAGCGACCGCTTCGAGTACACGCGCATCGGCAACGGCTGGCAGGTCGACGAAGCCGCGGGGCCGACCGCCAAGCTGGTCCAGGGCCAGCTGGTGCTGTCGGGCAACTTCCAGAAGAGCGGCGAGGTGCGCTTCTGGCGCGAGTACGCGGCCAGCGAGTTCGTGGCCCTCGACGCGGACATCTCGATCGCCGCGAACAGCACCGTGCGCGCCGGCCTGTTCGTGGCCCGCGAGGTGAGCCGGCCGAGCGGGGTGCAGGTGCAGGCCAAGGCCGCCCTGGCGCGCGCCCGCGACGGCACCATCCAGGTGCTCGGTCAGGATGCGACCCGCGGCGAGAGCTCCTGGCAGGACCTCTCGCGGGTCGACTTCCCGTTCCCCGGTGGACGGCCGGTGCACGTGCGCATCGAGCGCATCAGCTCCGGGCGCGAGGAGACCGTCAGCATCCTGTTGGACGGGGTGCCGGTGCTCAGCGGGCGGGCGCTCAGCTCGCTCGGGCGCGGCAACGCCCCGCTCAAGGTCGGCGTGTTCGCCGAGGGCGATTCGGGCCGGCAAGTGGAGCTGACCCTGGACGACGTGGAGATCACGCGGAGGATCCGATGAAGCACAGCAGCGGCGGGCGGAGCGACGGCGCTTGGCGAGCGGAGGCGTCCTGGGCCTGTCCGGCCCCGGTCAGCAGCCTGCCCAGGTTCCTTGGGAGCGGCCGCCTTCGGCCGGGCCGGCCGGAGGCCGCGCCGCGCGCCGCTTGCGCGGGGCGCGCTGCTCGCCGGCCCGCGTCGGGCGGCTTCACCCTGATCGAGTTGCTCGCGGTGATCGTGATCATCGGGCTCCTGGCGGTGTTCCTGCTGCCGGCCCTGCGCGGCTCCGAGGACCAGGTCAAGGCCAAGCTGACCAAGAGCCGTCTGGCCCAGCTCGCGACCTTGCTCGAGGCCTACGAGGGCCGCTTCGGCAACTACCCGCCCAGCCGCTTCGATGCCCAGGCGGGCGCCTTGCCCAACCAGCTCAACCTGGGGGCCGAGGCCCTGGTGGTGGCGCTCTGGTCCAAGGGCTTCGAGGGCGGCGGGGCGCTCGAGACCGACGAGCTGATCAACACCGACGGCGACCGCGCCGTGCGCAGCCTGACCGACTTCCCCGACGCCCAGCTGTTCGAGCTGGGCGACGCCTGGGGCAATCCGATCGCCTACCTGCGCGCCGACGACTACGACCAGGAGCAGGTGCTGCTGGCGGCCGGCGAGGACGGCGAGTTCTTCGAATCGCGCCTGCGGGCCAGCATCGACGGCGCCACCCAGCGCCCTGAGCGCGCCGGGACCTTCCAGCTGCACTCCGCCGGCCCGGACGGGGAGTTCGGCAGCGAAGACGACATCCACAACTTCGACTGAGCGAGGCATGGGCAGACACGGCGCGAGCACGGGGTGGGCGGTTCGGCGTGGCGCAGCCCGCCGTACCGGCTTCACGCTGATCGAGCTCTTGCTGGTGATCAGCTTGCTCGGGCTGCTGCTGGGCGCCGGGGTCGGCCTCCTGGCGGGCATGGACCTGGAGAGCGACACGGCGCCGGAGCGCGTGCGCGCCGCGCTGCTGTCGATGCAAGGCGCCGCCTTGGCCGAACAGCTGCCGGCCCACGCGCGTCTCTCGGCCGATCGCCGCTCCCTGTCGATCGACCTGCCGCGGGCGCGCCGCAGCTGGCATTTCGAAGCCGCCGGCGAGGGCTTGGCCCTGAGCGGCGCCAAGCTGGTAGAAGATGGCTTCCTCGGCCGGGCTCTCGACCTGCAGGCGGCGCCCCTCGACGGGCGCGCGGAGCTGGACTTGATCGGGCGCGCCGAGCTGGCCGGCGCCAGCGGATTCGCGCTGCGATTCGAGCTGCGCCTCGCCGGCGACGAAGGCGGCGAGATCGCGACCTGCGGCGAGGGGCTGTCCCTGCGCCTCGACTCCGAGGACCGCCTGGTGGCCATGCTGGCCGCGCGCCGCAGCGAGGCCGCGCCGGGCCTCGACGCCGGGGCCTCCGCGGGCAGCTGGACACTGCAGAGCGCGCCCGGGCTGCTCGTGCGCGGCCGCTGGCAGCGCGTGACCCTGCTGGCGGACGGCCAGAACTTCGAGCTCTGGATCGATGGCCTGCGGGCCGCTGCGGTGCCGCTCGAGCTGGAAGCGGGCGGCGCCCGCGTGCAGGTGCCGGAGGGCAGCCTGCGCCTGGGCGGCCGGCCGCGGCCCTTCCCGGGCCAGATCGACGAGCTGACCCTGTACGCCTTCGAAGCCGCCGATCCCCTGGACCTGCCCGAGCGCGTGGATTGGCCGGCGGACGGCCCAGCGCGCCTCAGCTACGGCCCCGATGGAACCCTGGAGCAGGCCCGCCAGCGCCCGCTGACTCTGGCGCTGCGCCTGCCCGGCGGCGTCGAACGCCCGTTGCTCCTGACCAGCCGGGGGATCGCCGATGGTTGATCGAATCCGCTCCCTGGGCGGCCCGCGGCGGGGCTTCGCGCTGCTGGCCGTGCTGATCGTGCTGCTGGCCCTGTTCGCCCTGGCGGCGCCCTTTCTGTGGGCGGCGCGCGAGGCCGATCGGGCCGCGGCGCGCCAGCTCGACCAGGCCCGGGCGCGGCTGGCTCTCGAGGACGGCGCGCGCCATCTGCGCCACGGTCTGTGGGCCAGCTACCCGGGTTTCGATCGCACGCCGGATCACGACGGGCTGGACGAGTTCGAGGTGCCGATCGACCTCAGCGCCGGCGCCTATCCGGCCCGCGACGGCAGCGCGCCCTGGTTCGACCATCGCGCCGAGGACCTGGCCGGGCGCATCGACCTGGACAGCGCGCCGCCCCAGGTGATCGCCAACCTGCTGGGCGTGGCCAGCTACCTGACCAAGCCGATCGCGGCCAACGACACGACCCTGCCCCTGGCCGGCGCCGAGGGCTTCGGCCCCACCGGCTATGTGTGGCTGGCCGGGGAGCTCAGCTCTTACCGGCTGCGCAACGGTAGCCAGCTCGAGGAGCTCGAGCGGGGCCTGTTGGCCGAGCCCGATGCGGTCTGCGGACTGCGGCCGCCGAGCTCCCTGCCCGCCGGGGCGCCGTTGCTCGGCTTCGAAGCCCTGCTGCCGGCCCTGTGGCGCCTCGAGCAGGGCCTGCGCGAGACCCAGAGCCTGTCGATCGGCGCCGTGCTCGATGAGATCCTGGCCGCCCTGCCGGAGCTGCCCACGCAGGGCCAGGAGCCCGCGCGCGCGGTCGAGCGCCGCATCGAGCGGGCGGCAGAGCGCGCCGCGGAGGTCGATCGGCTGCGCGAGCTGGCCGGGCTCCCGCCCGTCGAAGCCCCGGACCCTGTCCCCGGCGCAGCGTTGGAGCAGGCCCCAGCGAGCCCCGCCGCCGCCGGCGCTGCGCGGCCCGCAGCCCCCCCGGACAGCCCGGAGGAAGAGGCCGCGGCCCGCAGTGCGCGCCTCGAGCTCGAGCGCCGCTTCGCGGGCCTCGATCGCTGCGCCAGCTTCTTTTCCGGGCTCGGCGCGGGCCCGCGCTGGCAGCGCGGCGTGCGCGTGCTGAACGCCCTGCAGAGCGGCCGGACCTGCGAGCTCAACGTGCCCGAGTGGCGCTCGTTCAACCCGGGCTCCACCGTGCTGATCGAAGGCGCGGGCCAGCGCGAGCTGGGCCTCGTGCTGGCGGCCAACAACGGCCGCGTGCGGCTCTTGCATCCCGTGCGCGGCGAGTATCCCGAGTTCACGGCGGTGATCGCGGTGCAGGCCCGCCGGCCGGTCAACATCAACAGCGCCACGGGCGAGGTGCTGACCGCGCTGTTCGCCCACCTCAAGCTGTTCGGCCGCAACGAGCGCATCACGCGCAGCGAGGCCGAACAGCTCGCCGAGCGCGTGCTCGCCGGACGTCCCTACACCGGTCTGCAGGACTTCCTCGAGCGCCTGGTGCTGCCCAGCGCCGGCTTGCTGTTGGCGCGCCCCGGCGAGGACCTGCGGGAAGCCATCGAGCGCGCCAAGGTGCTGCCGGGCGACGGCGTGTTCCTCGAGCGCGAGGACGCCCTGGCGCTCTACACCAACGCGCTCAACGCCAACGACTCGGACCTGGAGGTCTCGACCCTGCCGTTCGCCTTCGTGGCGCGCGAGGTCTTCGCCTTCGACCTGCGCGCGGCCGCCGGGCTGCCCTCCGGGCTGACGCGCGCCAGCTTGCGCCGCGAGCAGATCGAGCTGGTGGTGCCCGAGACCGAGCTCTTGGCCCTGTGGGATCGGCAGATCGATTTCGAGGAGCACGTGCGCTTGACCGGAGATGCCCCCGATTGGATCAGCGCGCCCCTGCCGGTCTCCGTGCCCGACGTCTGGAAAGGCGGCTTGATGCCCGCCCGCCGGCCGGTGCACTTCAACCTCGAAGGCAGCGGCGAGCCTGGCGCGCCGGCCGTGGCCCGCAGCCGCTTCCCGGACGATGGCGGCGCCGGAGCTGTGCGCCCGGCGCCCGCGCGGCTCGACGAAGAGGGCCAGCGGGCCGGCCGCATGCTGCATTTCGACTTTTCGCAGGGCGATCTCGAGGGCCACGACCTGGGCAGCGCCGGTCCTTTGGTGTACGCCTTCGACGACCCGCGGATCGGCTGGATCGGCCCCTCGGGTTGGGTGCGGCCCTTCGCGCTGTCGGCCTGGGTCAGGCTGGCCGCGGGCGACGGAATCCTGCTGGATGCGGCCAGCGCCCTGGACGGCGACCGCGTGGCCCTCTCCCAGCAGGGAGGCCAGCTGCGGCTCACGCTCTGGGACGGGCCCGGCGATCACCCGGACACGCCCTTCGTGGAGGTGCAGGAGCTGCGCGTGCCGCTGGACGGCGCCGGCGGGTCGCCCACGGCCGGTCAATGGCTGCACGTGGCCCTGGACGTGCGCGGCAACCGCCCCAGCCAGGTGGATCTGCGCCTCGACGGCCTGGGGCTGGCCCAGGGACAGCAGACCTACAAGATCGAGCGCACCGGCTTGACGCGGCTGGCGGGCGCCCTGGCCGGCGACAGCATCACGATCCCGGTCGAATCGACCCAGGGGTTCCCGCCGCGCTGCGTGCTGCGCATCGGCGACGAGCTGATCGAAGCGCGGGTCTCGGGGCCCGGCAGCTTCGATGCGGCCCATGTTCAGGCGGGCGCCGAGGCCGGCTTCGGCGGGCGCTACGCGCGCAGCCTGTGCGTGATCGGCCAGGACGGCGTGATCACCAATCTGGGCGCGCAGCAGGCCCAGAACCACCCGGCGGGCACCAGCGTGGAGCTGTACGGCTACAGCCACGCCTTGGAGAGCAATCTGCCGAGCGGCGGCGGGACCCTGGCGGGCGGCGTGGGCCTGTGGCGTCCGGCGCGCGTGACCGGCGTCAATGGCCAGCTGGGGACCGAGATCAACCTGCAGTTCCCGGGCGGTTTCGTGGTGCCGCTGGGCTTGGGCATCGACCCGGCCATCGACCCGCCCCAGACCCTCGAACTGGCGCCCTGCGATCTGACCACGCCGCCCAACGAGGCCGCCAGCGGCTTCTCGCCCGACGGGGGCTACGCCCTGGTGCTGCAGGACCGCGTCGTGTGGACCCTGCTCGGCCCCCAGCCGGACACGGCCGACACGCCGGTCACCGCTGCGGGCTCGCCGCTCTACGGCTATCAGGTCCTGCGCTACAGCGGCGTGGCGGGCAACAGCCTGCAGGTCGCCGAGTGGAATGTGCTGGCCGCCGAGCTGCCCAACCTGGCCAACCAGCTGGCGGGCGCCTTCGGGCCGGGCAACGCCGCCAAGGCCTTCGTGATCGAGTACGGCGGCGTGGTGCTCGACCCCCAGACGCTCAACGGGGACCTCGGCGAGCGCGTCATCGTGGTGCCGATCTCGCTGCCCTACGGCGCCGGCACGGACGCCTTGCTGCCGCCGCTCGGCGGTGTGCCGGAGCACGCGCAGTTGACGCGCCTCGACCAGCCCGAGGCCACCGAGTGGGTGCGCTACGACACCCTGGTCAACGGCCAGCTGGTGCGCGACGATCCGCTGGCCCTGCAGGAGCTCTATCTGATCGCGGTCGGCGTCCAGCGCCTCGGCGACGTCAACCAGCCGGACGACGACGATGACGATGACAGCGGCGGCGGCGTGCCGCCCGTGGGCGGCGGGGGCGGGCAGGCCCCCGGCGGCATCCCGGGGGGCGGCACCCCCAGCGGCCAGGGCGGCGGCGGCGCAGGCGGCGGCGCAGGCGGCGGTGGGGGCGCCAGCGGCGGCGGTGCAGGCGGCGGCGCGGGCGCCAGCTTGGGTCTCGATGCGGCCTTGCAAGTCCTGTCGGCCGCGAGTTCTTCCGCTGCGGCGCCCGCCGCGGGCCGCGGGCCGGCGGCCTTCGTCGCCAGCGCCGCGCCGCGCCGCGCCGCCCTGGCCGGGCGGCGCCCGGCGGCCGCTGCGCCCGCAGGCTCCTCTCCGTCGCCCAGCGCCTCCCAGCAAAGCCCGAGCGGGTCCCTGTGGCGCTCGGATCTGGGCGTCGACGAGCTCGCCGACGAGCCCTACGCGCGGGCCCTGTGGAGCCACTTCCAGTTCCGCGGGGTGCTCGGCACCTACCCGCACGCGCACCCCCCGCAGACCCTCGTGTTGCCCGTGGTGCGGCTGCGTTTCGGCACCGGTGCCGGCCCGAGCTTCGGCTGGCCCGGGCGCTTCGACCCCGTGTTCGCCCTGGACGGCACGCCGGCCGATCCGGGCCTGCCGGCCAGCGTGCACCGCGCGCACCGCGCCACGGTGCACCTCGAATACGGCTGGGATTGGAACCCGACCCAGCCGCCGCTCGCGGTCCTGCCGCTGGTCGGGCTGGTCGAGCCCGAGCCGCCCCAGGTCCAGCAGTTCGGCTGGGTGGCCATGACGGCGCCGCTGGGCGTGCCGGTGCCCGCCGGCGCTCCGGGACAGGATCCGAGCGAGATGCGCGGCGTGGCGCGGCTCAGCAAGTTCCCCTCGGGCGAGCTGCCGCGGCGCTTCGCGGATGTCTCCCTGGGGCGCGCGGCCGGCGGCCTCCCGGGCTATCCGGGCGTGATCGACGAGGTCGCCTTCGGCCATACCGACTTCGGCCAGGGGCTGCTGCCCGGGCAGGGGTTCGCCGGCGCCGCGCTGCTGCTGGCCCTGCCGGTGGGCGAGGAGGAGACCGATTGGGTCTTGAGGCCCAGCGAGATCCGCACGGCCCTGGGCGAATTGGGTCTGCCCAACGCCGGCGGGGCGCTCTCGAACCTGCCCACGGACGGCGGTTTGCTGCGCCTGGGCCAGGAGCTCGTGCTCTACCAGTCGGTGTCGCCGGCCAACGGCGGTCTGGTGATCGCTCCCGGCGGGCGCGGCGCTCTCGGCACCGTGGCCCAGCCCCACCCCGCCGGCACGCCGATCGAGTTCCTCTCGACGGTCGAGGTCAGCAATCTGGCGGCGCCGCTCGATCCCGACGGCGCCGAGATCCAGATCGCCGACGCCAGCGGTTTCCCCGATTCCGGGCTGCTGCTGATCGACCAGGAGCTGGTGCACTTCACCCAGCGCGCGGGCACCCTGTTGCGCCAGCCGCGCGGCTCCAGCGAGCCGGGCGCCCGCGACGGCCGCGGTCCGGCCTTGCTGCGCGGCCGTTTCGGGACCCAGGCCGCTTCCCACGCGGCGGGCAGCGCCGTGGTGCTGTGGCCCTTCCGCTATTGGGATCGCTGGGCCGAGCGCGCCGATGCGCCCGAGCTCGGTTATTTCTCCTTCGAGGTCAGCACGCCCGAGGCGCGCATCGAGCGCTATTTCTTCGAAACGCAGCCCGGGCCGACCGGCGCCGCGCGCCTCCTGGTGCTGGCCCGCGGCGATCCCTCGATCCCTTGGGACGCGGCCCCCGAGCGCGGCTCGGGGCTCGAGCGGGCCACCGACGGCCGCCCCGGCGACGGCGGCCTGCCCATGCCGGTGCAGCGCGGCACGCCCGCCTGGCGCGTGTTCGTGCAATACGCCCCGGGCAGCTTCGACGCGCTCACGGGCCAGGCCCACGGCTGGAAGGAGACCTGCGAGCTGATCCGCTTCGGCGCGACCTACCGCGCGCCTTCGCGGGTGCTGGGGAGGATCGAGCGATGAGGCCTTTGGTCCTCCGCCCCGACCAACGCGGCTTCACGCTGGTCGAGCTGCTGCTCGCCATGGGGCTGTTCAGCCTGCTGCTGGTCGTCTTGATGCGGCTGCTCGACACCACCCTCGGCACGCTGCGCAGCGCCGGCGAGGAGCGCGAGCGTTTCGTGCGCGAGAGCGCGCTGTTCGAATTCGTGGCCTGCGACCTGGGGCTCTTGGCCAGCGGCGCCGCCGCGGACCTGCTGCTCAGCACGCGGCGCTTCGACGCGGATGGGGACGGCGTGGCCGGCCGGCCCTGGCAACGCCTGGTGTTCGTGCGGCAGCTGCCGCCCGGCGAGCGCCCGGGCTCCAGCGCGGGCGCGGGCCTGGGCCAGAGCCTGGGGCTGGCCGAGGTCTGCTGGACGGTGTTGCCGCGGGCCGCGCCGCGGCAGGCCGCAGGGGCCCTGGGCCGCCGGGGCGATGGCGTGCTGGTGCGCGTCGAGCGCGCGCTCGACGAGGGCGGACTGTCGCTGTTCGATGCCCAGGCCTTCGGGCCCGGCGGGCTGCCGCGGCAGGCCTACGAGGAGCTCGGCGGCGGCGTGCTGTGGATGCAGGTCCTGTGCGCGGCCCAGACCACGCGCCTCGACCAGGGCTGGAATCCCGGGGTGGCGCTCGAGCAGGCGCCGCTGGCCTGGGACGCGCGCGGCGGGGCGCGCCTGTCGGCCGAAACGGACCCGGAGAACGCGCTGCACCCGGCGCTGCCCGGGGTCGGCGGCGGCGAGGTGTTCCTGCCGCGGCGCCTGTCGATCGAGTTCGAGCTCGAGCGCGAGGACGAACACCGCCGCCGCACCCACAACCTGGCCCCGATCGAGCCGGGCGCGACCGAGTTCCAGGTCGCTCGGCCCGGCCGGCTGCCGCCCGCGGGCAGTTTCATGCTGCTGTGCGAGGAATGGATGCGTCTCGAGAGCCTGGAGGGCAACCGGGTGCGCGTCTCGCGCGCCCAGCGCGGCACCCGGGCGGTGCGGCATCCGGCCCAGACGCCGATCCAGTTCGGCTCGCGGGTCTCGCGCGAATTCGACATCCCCTGGGCCAAGGAGCGCTGGCTGCGATGAGACCCTGGCCCTCGAGGGCCCGGCCCGGCCGGGCCGGCTTCACCCTGATCGAGATCGTGCTGGCCGCCGGGCTCCTGGCGATCGGGCTTTCGGCTCTGATCGGCCTGTTCACCTTCGGCGCCAACCTGGTCACGCAGGCGCGCCTCTCCGCCGAGGCCGCCCAGGCCCTGGACGGTTTGGTGGCCGACCTGCCCGGCCGCCTGTTCCCGCTGGATGAGCGCGGCCAGGTCGGGCCGCCCCAGAGCCTGCCCGCCGAGGAGGTTCCCGGCCATCCGCGGCTCTCCTTCGAGGCCTTGCCGAGCCCGACCCCGGTCAGCGCCAGCGAGTACCCTGGCCCGCCCCTGTGGGCGGTCGAGGTGACCGTGCGCTGGAAGAGCCGCGGCCAGGACCGGGGCCTGTCCCAGCGCATCCTCCTGCCCCAGACGATCCCCTTGGCCGAGCGCCTGCGCCGCGCGGTCACCCGAGCCGGCTCCGGTGCCGGCGCTTGATCCGCGCCACGAACCACAGGAAACCCATGCTTGCTTCGTCGCGTTCGCCCCGCCGCCCCGCGCTGCTGCGCGGTTTCCTGACGGCCCCGCTGCTGGCCCTGTTGCCGTCGCCGGCGGCGTTGCCGACCCAAGCCGGGAGCGTCCCGGCCCAGCCGAGTCCCGGCGGCGGCCCGGCCCTGCCGGCCTCGCAAAGCGGCGGCGAAGCCCTGCGCCTGGCGATCGAGCTGGGCCTCGATCCCCGTTTGGCCTCCGAGCTGGCGCCCGGCCTGGACCTCAGCGATCCGCGCTTCCTGGCCCTGCTGCAGGCCCCCAACCTGCCCGTGCTGGCGCGCCCCGAGGCGCTCGAGCTGTTCGAGCTGCGCAGCGGCGACCTGCTGGTCGCGGCGCTGCTCGAGCACGACGAGCAGCGCCTGGTCCTGGCCCGCGCCGACAACGGCGGCCGCGTCGAGCTGCCTTGGAGCGCCTTCGAGCCGGCCTGCGCCGAGGCCCTGGCCAAGCGCCTGGGCTACGCCGAGGAGGCGGTCGAGGAATACACCCTGTCTGCGGATCGCATCCCGCTGGCGGAGGGCGGCGAGCTGATCGGCGTGCTCGATCCGCGCAGCACCGATCCCCTGCGGGTCAAGCGCGCCAGCGGCATCATCCTGCTGCCGAGGAGCCGCGTGGGCGGCGCGATCACCGCGGCGCGCGTGCCGGCCCGCGAGCTTTACACGCGGGCCGAGCTCTACGAGCTGCGCCGCAGCGAACTGGCCAACGCCCTGCTGCCGGAGGCCGAGCCGGCCGTGCTGGCGGCCGCCGAGCTCGAGCTGACGCGCTTTTGCGAGCAGATCCGCGACTACGCCCAGGCCTTCGAAGGCTACGGCCGGCTGCTGGCCTTGGCCGGCAGCCAGCCCGCGGCGCTTGCGACCCTCGAGGCGGCCGGGCTCGACCGCACCCAGCTGGACGTGGCGCTCGAGCGCGCCCGCGTGCGCGCCGAGGCCCAGGGCCAAGCGGACCGACTCGACGAGCTCGAGCGCAGCGCCCAGCGCGGCGATTTCGTCACCGCTCTCGATGGCCTGGCGGATTTCGCCAAGACCTACCCGAAGAGCCCGCTGCTCGAGGACGCCAACTTGCTGGGCAAACGCATCCTCAAGGATCGCGATCAGGCGGTTTCCCGGCTGGTGGCCGATCGCTGGTACTACTGGGCGGCGCGGCTCTCGCGCGAGTACGCCCGCGAGGAGGACTTCGTCAAGCTGCGCGAGGCCCTCGACGAAGAGTTCCCCCAGAAGGTCGTGGCCGCGGTCACCAACGACGCGCGCAAGCTGCAGCCGGACCTGGAGGACAGCGCCGTGCGCGCGCTGTTCGACAAGCGCCGGCCCCACAGTGTGCGCACGGTCAGCTACGGCGACGGCACCTGGCTGCTCGGGGCCGAAGCCGCCAAGGCTGGCAAGGTCGAGCAGGAGCAGCCCAAGGACGAGGAGAGCCAGCGCGAGCAGGAGCGTGCGGATCTGCTCGAGCGCATCGAGCGCTACCAGCGCAACCAGCAGAGCCAGACCCAGGGCCAGGACGACGAGGAGGGCCCCGACCCGGCTGAATTCTGGAAGACCTGGACGCTGGCCAACCGCTCCCAGTGGATCCAGGCCTACTACGCCGAATTCGGCAAAGTTTTCGAGCTGCGCTCGGTCACGCTGATGGCCCACGCCGATTGCGTCGGCACGGGCTTCATCGAGCTCCTACAGATCGGCGCCGGCGGCTCGCGGCGGCTGCTGGTCAAGGACCCCGGCTGCAACGGGGTCGGCGTGCGCCGCCGGATCAGCTTCCGTTGAACGCCATGCGCTGCTCCCTGCCCAACGCTCTGCGCGCGTCGCTCCCGCTGCTGACGCTCGCCTGCCTCTGGTCCTGCGCCAGCACGCCCCCGACGCCGACCTTCGCGCGCCTCGGCGCCGAGGCCGCGCCGGCCGGCGGAGCTCCGGCCGCGCCCGCGCCCGAAGGGGCCGCTCTGGCCCCTGCAGCTGGGGCCGCTGCCGCCCCTGGTGCCGCTGCCGCCGGCTCGAACCCCGCCGCGGCTGCGCCCGCCGGGGGCTCTGCACCGAGCGGCGCGGCCAGGCCGACCGCCGCGGATCCCGCGGAGATCGTGCTGGCGCGGGTCGGCGACGGCGCCTTGACCCTGGGCGAGCTGATGCAGGCCCTCTATTACCGCGAGGGCGACGCGCTGCGCTCGCAGTTCAACCTGGCGATCGGCGCCGAGCTGGCCAACCTGGAGGCCGGCCGCCTTGGCCTGCAGATCGATCCGGGGCTGCTCGAGCGGCGCGCGGCCGAGGTGCTGGGCGAATTCGCGCGCAAGAACGTGCCGGAGGGCGAGTCCCTCGATCGTTTCTTGAGCGAGCGACTCGGTTTCGAGCCCCTGCGCTTCAAGAACCGCCTGCGGCAGGACAGCCTGCGCGAGCTGATCACCGAGCGGGTGGTGCGCGCCCACAGCCTGTGCAGCGAGCACGTCGACATCCGCGTGCTGGTCGCGGACCAGGCCACGGTCGAAAATGCGCAGGAGCGCCTGGCCGCGGGCGAGGACTTCCTGGCGCTGATCTCCGAGCTGTCCCGCGATCCGAGCGCCCGCGACGGGGGCCGCGTGGCCTACCTGGTGCGCGACGATCGGGCGCCCCTGGCGCGCTTGGCCTTCAAGACGCCGGTGGGGCAGATCGGCGGGCCCCTGCGCCTGCCGGGCGACCCCCAGGGCGCTCCGACCCTGCTGCTGCGCGTCGATGCGCGCCCCGAGCCCCTGAGCGGCACCTGGCGCGAGATCGGCCCCGCGGTCGAGGCGGCGCTGGCGGACGTGCCGGTCAGCGAAGAGGAGTACATCGCCTGGCAGGTGGCCATGGAACGGCGCTACGTGCTCGAGCTCGAGCCCTTCTACGCGCTCTTGGGGCAGGCCCAGGCGCGGCCCTGACGGCTTCGGCCAGGATCGGCGCGGGCTGCGCCCGCGCGCGCTCAGACCCGGCCGCCGGATGCCTTCGGGCCGCCGTGCGGCGGCCTCGGAGGCGACCAGCCCCCCGGCGACCGCGGACTGCGGGTCCAGGGGGGGCGACAGGGCCGCGCGACCCGGACCGCGGCGGGAGCCTGGTCCCGGGCTGCGCTTGCTCCGGAACGCGCCCGCGGCGATCCTCTCTGAGCGGCGCGCGCCGCCACCCCGCCATGAGCCGAACCGCCGAGAGCGCCGAGTCCCCGCTGGAGACCGAAGCCGCCACCCAAGCTGAGCTGGCGGCCCCGGCCGAAGCCGCGATCCCCGCCGTGGCCCAGCCAGCGAACGGGGCCGAGACGGGCCTGCCGGGATCCGCGGCTCGGGCCTCGAGCGAATCAGCCCCCGAGGCGCCGGCCCCTGGCGGGCCCGAAGGGGATCCCGCCGCTGGCTCGGAAGCGCACTCGGCGCTGAATCCAGCCGCGCAATCGGCTGCGGCGCCGGCTGCGGAATCGGCCTTGGAGCCGGGGTCCGAATCGGATCGGTCCGCGCAGACCTCCGGCAGCGATGGCGAAGCGGCAGCCGCGGCTCCGGCCCTGCAGGGCGAGGCCTTCGAAGCGGCGGTGCAATCGGCCGCGGCGCTGCTCTTTGCCAGCCCCGAGGCGCTCTCGAAATCGCGTCTCGCGGACCTGATCGGGCAGGTGCTGAGCCAGCCCCTCGGCCGCGTCGCATTGGAGAGCGTGCTCGCGGAACTCGGCCAGCGCCTGCAGCGCGCCGGGCTGCCGATCGCGCTCAAGGAGTTCGGCGGCGGCCTGCGCCTCTACACCGAGCCGCGGCTGGCCGAGGTGGTCACCCTGCTCGACAACTCGAAGAAAAGCGAGCGCATCAGCCCGGCGGCGCTCGAGACGCTGGCCATCGTGGCCTACCGCCAGCCGGTCTCCAAAGCGGAGATCGAGGCCATCCGCGGCGTGCAGGCCGGACCCATGCTGCGCCTCCTGGTCGATCGCGGCCTGCTGCGCATCAGCGGCCGCGCGGACCAGCCCGGGGCGCCGCTGCTGTACGGCACCACCAAGGAGTTCCTCGATCGCTTCGGCTTGGCGCGCATCGAGGACCTGCCCCGCGACGCGGAGCTGGCCCGGGATTGACCCGCGGCCATGCGGGGGCCAGACACCCCGATCGCGGTGGGGCGCGAAGCTCCCTGGACCAGGGCTGCGGGCGGGAGCGGGCAGCGGTCGCGCGCTCGGTCGGCACAGGCTTCGGGCTCGTTCGCCGCCCCGGGGCCGCGCTGCGCCGGTCTCGGCGAGCTGGCTTCGAGGAACCGCTCCGCTGACGCATCGGCGGGTTTGGCGCCGCCGAAAATCGGGTCCCTGGGGGGGGCAGAGAGAGCTGGACGGTCCGCGCTGTCCCGGCCGATCCCGGCGAGGGCAGGGCACGCCCAGAAGAGCCCCGGGACCCGCTCGACCCCATCCGGAGGCCCGGGGACTCACCGCCCCGCACCGGCGCGGGTCGGGGTGGGTCGCCTGCCATCGGCCGGGTGGAGCTCAGCCCTGCGAAGCCCCCTGCGGACCCCGGCGGCAGGGCTGTCTTGAGCGCCGCGGCCGCCGGGCTCCCCGGGATCCGGCCTCCCCGGGATCCATGGCGCGGCGGCGCGCGCGACCGCCGGCCGGCCCGCAGGGGCCAACGCGCCGCAGGGCTCGCGGGTTCCGGACCTGTGGCAGCTCCGCTAGACTCCTCGCCCCCCGGCCGCTGGGCGGCCCCTGCGTCTCGATTTTTCCATGTCCAGCAAGTCGCGCAAGCATTCCAGTCCGCCCGCCCGCAAGAACACGGGCCAGGCCGCCCTGCCCCCCGGGGGCGGCGACGGGGGCCAGCCGCCGGCTGGAGCTGCGGCGGGCGAGCTCGACCCGCAGGAGCCGAGCGCCCAGGACTTCCTGGAGGCCGAGGAACTGCTCAAGACCCCCAAGGGCAAGAACCCCCTGGTCTATGCGTTCCTGATCTTCCTGCTGATCTTCCTGCTGATCGTGTTCATCCTGCCGCCGGACGTGCTGAACGGCGGCGGCGATCGCCAGGACCCCGAGGCGCTGTC
>JBILNK010000148.1:0-11004 GCA_044375105.1 Planctomycetota bacterium | reverse complement strand
ACGCCTACGCGCAAATCTTCGAGGTCGCCACCGGCCGTCGCCCCGAGCTGGACCTCGAGCAGATCGCCAGCTTCGTGGTGCTCGACGCCTTGGCGATCGAGCATGGCGTGACCGTCAGCGACGCGGAGCTGGCCAAGCAGCTCGGGCAGATCGTGCGCAACTACGGCACCTCGCAGAACTTCCAGCGCCGCGTCGACGGTCTGCCGGGCTCGGGCGGCGTGCTCGGGTTCCAGGAAAACCTGCGCCGCTTCCTGCGCGCCGAGCGCTTCCGTCAGCTGATCAGCTATCTGGGCTCCCTGCCCGCGGCAGAAGATCTGCGCAAGGCCTGGGAGGAGTCGTACCCGGAGTTCGCCTTCGAAGCGCTCTCGGTCGAGATCGCGGCCCAAGCGGACGCCGCGCGCGCGGCGCTGCCCGACGACGCCGGCCTCGAGGCCTGGTGGAATCAGCGCCCCGAGGTGGAGCGCCGCGCCTTGTATTCGCCCGAGAAGCGCAGCGCCAGCCTGGCCGCGATCCCGCTGCCCAGCGACCCCGCCGTGCCGGCGAGCTTCGATTCCGCGGCCCTGGCGGCCGCCTTCCCGCTGCCGGAGGGCTGGGATCCCGAGGTCGAGGGCGACGGCTACTACAAGCGCAACTACTTCCGGCGCTTCAAGCTCGCGGCCCCCAATCCTGAAGCGCCCGAGCAGCTCTACGCGCCCTACGAGACGGTCAAGGCCCAAGCGGCCCTCGAGGCCGCGCTGCAACAGCACCTGACCCAACTGCTCGAGAGCCTGCGCACACGGCGCGCCGCCGGCGAAACCCTCGAGCTGGGCGTCGAGGCCGGGCGCTTCGGCCTGCTCGTGCTCGCCGACGGCCAGGCCCGCAGCGATCAGGAATGGCGCGAGCTGCCGGACCTGGGCGGCGACTACCTGCTCGGCCAACTGCGCGCCCTGAGCGAGCCGGGGGCCCTGGTGGGCTCGCCGGTGGTCGAGCGCTCGGCGCTGCTGCTGGCCGAGCTGGTCCAGCGCGTCGAGCCGGCCGCGCCGCCTTTCGCGGAGATCCGCGGGCAGGTCGAGCAGCGCTGGCTGGCCGACAAGCAAAAGGAACTGGCCCGCGCGGCCCTGGAGAGCCTGTCCGCCGAGCTGCTGCCGCCCTTGGCCGAGGGCGAGCTCGCGCCGCTCGAGCCGCGCATCGTCAGCGCCGAGGCCTTCGCCGCCGCGGCCGCGGCGCGCGGGCTGAGCGTGGCCGCGCGCGACTTCCTGCCCCGCGAGCACGGCGCCAGCGAAGACCCGCAGTTCGAGGACCCGCTGCACTCCTTCCTGCGCACCCACGCGCCGGTCTATTCCCTGGCCGAGGGCGCCCTCGGCGAGGTGGTCGAGACCCTCGACCAGACCCGCTTCGTGCTGGTCCGCGCCGCCGGCAAGCGACCCCTGCCGATCGCCAAGATGAAGGCCAAGCAGTGGGACAGCCTCTATCAGCAGAACCTGGCCCGGGCCCAGTTCGAGTTCAGCAGCGAAGGCCCCCTGTCCTTCGAGGCCCTTAAGCGCGACTTCGGCTTGGTGCTGGTCGATCCGCGCCGGGAAGGTCCCGGCGCGCCAACCGCGCCCGGCGCCGAGGCCGGTGCTCCCGAGGCCGGTGCTCCCGAGGCCGGTGCTCCCGAGGCCGGTGCGGAGGCCCAAGCGCCCGAATCCCCGCCGGCGGGAAGCTGACCAGCCGGCCAGACGGCTCGGGCGCCGCCCAAGCCCTCCGGCGAGCCTGTCCTCCAGCCTTTGGAGCGCCAGTCTCAAGAGCGCCTGCCTCCGGTCCGCCAACTGGCGGCCGGACAGGCTCGGATCCCACAGCGGCGCGGATCCGCAGCCGCATCGCGAGGTCGCTGCGCGAAACTGCTGCCCGCGGTCGCTGCGCCCGCCTCAGGTGGCGGCTGGTTTGCGCGCCGAGGCCACGATCGAGTGCCCCACGGGCCAGTCGAAGCGGCGGGTGCCGTGGAGCTCGGCGGCGAACAGGGCGTGCAGCAGGCCGTGCACGAACGCGGGGATCGGCCAGGACAGGTTGGTGTGGTCGCTGCGCGCTTCGAGGGACAAGAGGCGCTCGAGGCCCTTGATCGCCAGCACGGCCGGCAGGATCGCGGGGAAGAGCAGCACGTTGGCGTGGGAATTGCGCTCGACCAAGAGGCCCGCGGAGCCGAACAGGCTGGCCACGGCGCCGCGGGTGTAGCGCCGGAAGTGTTGGGCCACGCGGTCGTTGTTGGCGAACAGGAACTGATAGGCCGGCACCGACAGGAACACGCGCCCGCCGGGGCGCAGCACCCGCGCGATCTCGGCCATGGCGCGCCGGTCGTCTTCGATGTGTTCGATGGCGTCGAACAGGCACACCAGGTCGAAGCTCTGATCGCGGTAGGGCAGCGCGTACCCGTGGGAGACCGCGCCCTGGCCGAAGCCGCGCTGCCGGCAGGTCGCCAGGCTCTCGACCGAGATGTCCGAGGGGTAGACGCGCTGGCCCAGGTGCGCCAGGCCCTCCAGGAAGCCGCCCATGCCGCAGCCCAGGTCCAGGATGCGCTGCGGGGGCCGGCCCTCGCGCTCGATCAGGTGCGCCAAGAGGCCCAGATACACGCTGCGCCGCCCGCGGAACCACCAGTGGGTGCGTTCGAGCTCCAGGAATTGGCGGTACGCGATCTGGTCCATGGGGCGGGCGCCGGCAGCCTCGAGGCTGGCCGCGGCGCGGAGCAGTTTAGGCCGTGGGGGAGGATCGAGGAGGCTTCCAGCCGGCGCTCGGGCGGCCGCGGGGCTGCTGTGGGGTCCGCAGACCGAAGCGCGCCGAGCGGCGCTCCCGTCAGGGCTTGGGCCGGGCCACGGCGATCATCTCGTCGAACAGGTTGATGTAGACCGAGCGGTCGGCCAGCAGCTTGAGCGGCGAACAAAGCCAGGCCGCCAGCGGCGAGAGGCGCGCGGAGCGCTCCGCGATGAAGCCCAAGGAGACGTACTTGCCGCCCAGGGCGGGGGTGTTCTCGAGCTGTTCGAAACCGGCGCGCTCGAAGAGCTGCGCAAGGGTGCTCGGGTCGAAGTGGTAGATGTGCTCTGCGTGCTTGTAGTGCTGCCACTTCTTGCCCATCCAGCGGGCCGCACGGCTGTGGATGTTCTGGGTCTCGATCAGGAGCTTGCCGCCGGGCTTCAGCAGGCTGCGCACGTGCCGCAGGGTCGCCACGGGGTCGGGCACGTGTTCGATCACGTCCCAGAAGCTGACCAGGTCGAAACTGCCGGGCTCGAGCGGCGCTTCCTCGAGCCGGCCGCCGTGGACCGGCGCCCCGGCCAGGCGCTCCTTGGCCTGGGCGCGGATCGCGTCGGAGGGCTCGTACCCGACCACCTGCCAGCCCTCGCCCTGGAGCACCGAGAGGAAGTAGCCGGCCGCGCAGCCCACGTCCAGGACCCGGCCGGGGCGCGGGAAGTGGCGCTTCACCACGGCTTTGCGGCGCTGGTAGGTCTTGAGGTACAGCGGCGCGTCGGCGCGATAGTCCGTGTAGCCGCGGTCCTTGGCGGCCCCGGAGCTCCAATAGCCCTCGTCGTAGACGCTCTCGATCAAGGCGCCCGGCTTGAGCCGCGGGGTCACGTAGTGCAGCCCGCAGGCGCTGCAGCGCACCACGCTGAAGGGACCGTCCTTGAAGTGGAGGGAACGCTCGCGGCTGCCGCACAGACCGCAAGCGACGTCCTCCAGGCTGTCCGCGGCCACCGGCCGGGCCAGCCCGGGCAGCTCGATCAACCGAAGTACTCCTGGCCGGCGGCCACGTCGTCGGCGCGCGCGTCGACGCCCTTGGCCAGCGTCTTGGCCATGCGCCGGCCCATGGCGATCGAGTGGTCCATGTTGTTGTAGCGGTACAGGCCCTGGCGCCCGGTGGTGCGCAGGTTCTTGACCCGCTTGACGGCGCGCTTCAGGTTCTCGAGGTTCTCGCGGTAGGTCAGGTCGTAGACCGGGTAGGCGTAGGGCAGCTTGTGCAGGTCGATGCCGCGCGAGATGCCAGGCTCCAGCAGCCCCACGGTGATCAGGTCGCGCTCGGCCACCTTGGCGCCCTGCTCGAGGTCCATGCGCCAGTGCTCATCGCCCACGTTGCAAGTGATCTCGCAGCACACCACGGTCCGGTCGCCGGGCGCCGAATCGTCGGAGAAGTTCTTGAACTCGCTGATCCTGTGGATCGTGAGGTTCTTTTCCGGCAGATAGACCCAGTGGTCCGGCGAGAGGGTCGCCTTCTGGATCTCGAGATACACGAACACGATGCCGATGTAGCGCAGCTTGGAGATCGACTGGGTCACGTCCGGGCCGATCGCCGGGCGCAGGGTCTCCAGCACGCGGCTCAGCGGGATCGTGTTCAGGACCTCGTCGCATTCGAGCGCCAGCTCGCTGCCGTCCTTGCGGCGGCAGACCACGCGCTTGGCCAGATCGCCCTCGACCTCGATGCGCTCGACGGGGGTCTCGAGCAGCACCTGGTTGCCCATGGCGCGGATCTTCTCGGCGTACTTGCGGCCGATCTGTCCGATGCCGCCGTGCTTGGGGTACCAGAACTCGCTCACCAAGCTGCGCACCTCGCCTTCGCGCGGCGGATTCAGGGTCTTGATGATCGTGTCCCACAGGTTCGCCTGGCTGATGCGCTGGCTGGCCCAGTCGGCCGAGATCTGCGTGCAGGGCATCTTCCAGGCCTTCGAGGTGTAGGTCCCGAAGAACAGCCGGTAGAGCGTCTTGCCGAAGCGCTTGATGACCCAATTCTCGAAGTTGTCGTCCGGGATCGTCTTGAACAGCTGGACGCCGCGGATCCAGACGTAGTCGTAGATCGCGCGCAGCAAGAGCGGCGTGGGCAAGCTCTTCAAGACGTTCATCGCCTTGAGCGGGTAGTCGAAGAACTTGCCCTGCATATAGATGCGCGAGAGGCGGTCGCGGATCACCACCTCGTTGTCGAGCACCTCGTAGATGTGCCGGATCAGCTCTTCGTCCCGGCTGTGGAAGCGGTGCGGGCCGTGGTCGAGCCAGAAGCCTTCCTTGGGCCAGGAGCAGGCCATGCCGCCTTCGTAGTCCTCGCGCTCGACCACGGTGCAGCGCACACCGGCCTTGGAGAGCTCGTAGGCGGCCGACAGGCCAGCCAGACCGGCGCCCAGGATCACGATGTGGCGGGAGCCGTCGTTGGACGAGACGGAACTCTGGGCCGGGGCGGGCGTGGGGGATGCGTGGGCAGCCGGTTGCATGGAGCCGGGAGAGGGGGGACTGGCGGCGGGTTGCGGCTCGCGCGAGGCCCCTAGGGGCGGCTAGGGATAGGCAATCTTAGCCCAGCCTCGCCGGCTTGACCCGCGCCCGGATGGTTAATGTCTGCCCCGGGGAGCCTGCGGGGCGGCCCGTGTCGAGGCTCCGGGCGAGCTGGCCGGAGCAGGCCCTGCTCAGGGCCCGCCCGGGGCCGCACACCCGGGGAGCGCGATCGGCGGGCGCCCGCGTAGGAGGCCTTCAAAAGGCCCGCAGATGCAGCCGGAACCAGGCGCCGCCGCCGGGCCGGCCCAGGAGTTCGATCCGACCCCCCAGGCTCTTGGCCTGCAGATCCACCAGGTGCAGGCCGAGGCCGGTGCCGCGCGCTCGCCGCGTGCGCTCGTTGCCGATCCGATAGAAGGCCTCGAAAACTTTTCCGCGCTCCTCCTCGGGGATGCCGGGGCCCCGATCGAGCACCCCGAGGATCGCGCCGCCCTGCCCGGGGGCGGTGCGCACCAGGATCGGCTCGCCGCCGGGCTTGACCGGGGCGTACTTGCGCGCGTTCTCCACCAGGTTGATCAGCATGCTGGCCAAGGCCTCTGGGGAGCGGCGCACCGCGGGCAGGCCCGGGGCCAGCTCGAAGACCAGGTCCTGCTGCCCCGGCCGCAGCAGCGCCGGCTGCAGGGCGATCAACGCCTGGTTCAGGTCGCCGAGGCTGCTGCGGGTCTCGAGAGGGCCGGCGCGCCCGGCGGTGAGGGCGCTGTTCTCGAGCACGCCTTCGACCAGTCCCAAGAGCCGCCGGGTCTCCGACTCCACCCGGCGCAGGTACTGCTCGGTGCGCTCGGCCCGCCCCGGCAGCCCCTCCAGAGCGCGCGCATGGTCGCGGGCGATCTGCACCCAAACGAGCGCGCCCAAGAGCAGCGCCGGCAGCACCAGCAACAGGCCATACCAAGTCAGGGCCGAGGGGCGCGGCAGTCGCACAGCCATCCGACGACCAGTGTGCACGAAAAGCCGAACGGGTGGGTGTCTCCTGGTGCGCTGCCCACCGGCTGAGAACCGACCGACCTGCGGTATGCCGACTTCGCTCCCCAAGCGAATCCCTAGGGCTGCCCGAATCCACGTCTCGGCGCGGGCGTTGAGGCCCCGAGCAGCAGCCGTTGCCTGGCTTCTCGCCCCCAGCCCGATCCTGACGCCCCCACCCCCCCTTGGCCCCGTTGGTTTGCTGCCCTGCGCCCGATGCATGGCTGGGCCCCGCCTTTCCCTGGGGCCGATATCCCCATCGCCAGGGCAGCACCCCTCCGGTTTCAGAGGCACGGGTCCGAGACGGCCTCCGCAGCCGGCCCCCCGATTTCGCTTCCCTATTCGATCCCTGCGACTGGCCGGTTGCGCTGATCGGGGGGGGGGGTAGAACCTGGTCATGAAGACTCTGAATCGCAACACCGGAGTCGCCGATCGCTCGATTCTCTCGCCCGCGCTGCTCGCCTGCGTCGGCGCCCTGGGGATGCTCCTGTCCCTGGTGTGGTCGGCCCACGAACCGTTGGTTCGCCCGCTCTCTGCCGCTGAATCGATGCGGATCGTCGGCGCCATGAGCCAGGGAGGGACTTTCCCTCATTTGGACAAGCGGTGTGTGGGGTCGAATTTCACCTGCCCGGCCCATGACGGGACCGTCGCTCATTGCACCAGCGAGGCGTCGGTGGGGCAGCCCTGCTATCATTGCAATTCAAAAGCGATCCAGATCACTGACTGCGAGCAGGCTGAGGGAGAGCAATGCAATGCGGTCCTCAACCCTCCCCTGGCGGATTGCCCCAAGCGCGTGGTGGGCGTCTGCGTGATGCACGGCCCCGATGACTACGAATGCGAGGCCGAATCACCCTCGAACATTCCCTGCCCCGGCACGCCCACCAATAAGTGTCGGGTCACGTGATCCTATCCGTGCCTGGTACTTGCGAGGCAATCCTGTGCTCCGTGGTGTTGTGCGTGAGCGCTTCTCGCCCACAGGATACCATCGAGAATCAACCGGGCGTGGAACTAGAAAGGTACGGGCTAAGCGAACTCGTCCCTATCTCCACGGCGGAGCTCGATGACTTCGTCTCCGTTCTGCTGGCGCGGGACGAGTCGGTGGAGCCCTTCGCCGTCCGATTCGAGGTCAGGGATTTCGTCGCTGACGGGGGTCCCGACCGCGAAGCCTTGTCCGAGTTGGTCACCAGCGGGCTTTGGGGGCGATGGGGCCGTTCGTTCTTCGCCCGCTACACGGTCTTGGATCCGGCAAGCAACGGCTACGCCCACCTCGCATCCGACGGCAATCTCCTGTTGCAATGCATCGATCCCACAGCAGCTTCCGAGATGCTGCCCGGTCCGATGGCGCGCCTCAGCGACCAGCCCCTGGATCCTAGAGTCTTGTCGCCGGGGGGACTGGGCTCCGCGGGCCTGGGCTGGTTGGGGCAGCGCTGGAGCCTGATGCTTCCGGCTTTCAAGCGGCACCACTGGGTCGGGACCCGAGAGATCTCCGGCCGGATCTGTCGAGGACTCCTGGCCGATCAGGGCGGGGTCGCCAGCCAGGCCTCTGAAGCGGCTGAACTCGCCTTCGGCGCCCCATTCCTGGTCTGGTTCGACCTCGAGTCCCTGCTTCCGATGCGTCTGGACAAGTACTTCCGATCGGAAGTGAATCCGGTGGCAGCCCACGCAAAGCATAAACTCCAGCTCGGCGCGCAGCATTTCGGGCGTCTCGAGTCCCATCAGGTCGAGGACTGCGCGGAGTGGAAGGGGGCCGCGGTGCTGCCCACCCGGGTTCGCTTCGAGGTCTGGACGTGGCGGCTGGGCCCCGACGGCCAGCAGGACTACGGCGCCAGCCGGACCGGCTGGATCACGATCGCGCCAGCGGAAGACGGGTGGACCCGCCCGGAGCTCGAGGCGCTGTTCTCGGTCGATCCGCCCAGCGGATACACGGTCCTCGACGAACGCAGCGGCGCCTCCTGGGTCGCCACCGCGGACGGTGCGCTGGGGCTGAGCGAAAGCGAGCACCAGTTGGCCGGCCTGCTGGCGGTGTTGCGCAAACGTCTGGGGCAGGTTCCGATCGCGGACGACTTCAAGGCCGCCGCGGGGGCGGGTGGTACGGAGGCCTGCGCCGCCCAATGCCTGTGGCTGGCGGCACGGCTGTCCGGAAAGGACCTGGACGCGGCGGCTGTGCAGGCGGCCTTCGGTCGGCCGGTGGCGGATCAGGCGGCTTCGCTGTTCGAACTCGAGCGCGCGGCCCAAACCCTGGGGCTGCCCGCCCGTGCGGTCGAGGCCGATGGGAAAGCCCTGGGGGCCCCCGGAACTCTGGCGATCGTGCACCTGGTCGATCCCGACTGGACTACCGGTCACTTTGCCCTGCTCCTGCCCCGCGCAGACGAGCCGGAGGGCAAGTCCTTGCTCGCCAGTCCACCGGATGTCTGGACCCAGGTGACGTCTGCGGATCTGGAGTCCATCTCCTCGGGCCATGTGCTGCTGATCGAGCCCGCGGGAGCAGCAACCCAGGGAGCGCCTCCGCCGGACCGCCGGATCCGGAACGCCTTAGCCGCTGTCTCGCTGATCCTGTGCTTCTCCGGGGGCGCCCTGTGGCTTCGGCGCCGCCGCCTTCCGCAGGGGGCTGCTGCATGAGCACTCGGTTCATGCTCTTCGCGTTGAGCCTGGGCTCGAGCCTCGGCCTGTGGGGCTGCAACAATCGCTCGCCCGAGCCCGTTCGACCCGTTGAGACCCTGGCCACTCCCGCCCAGCCTCAGCAATCCGAACCTGAACCCAGCCCTGCACAGCCCTTGGTCTGGTTCGATGAACCCAGCCATACGCTTGGCCGGGTGGGCATAGGGGATACGATCGAGTGGAGTTTTCAGGGCATCAACCTGAGCGAGGGGCCCATCCGGATCGGGGAGATCAGGCCTTCGTGCGTCTGCAGCCTGGTTCGCGTCGACCCGGAAGTGGTCCTACCAGGGGCTGGTTTCGCGGTCAGAATCGAAATCCGCACGGCCGCGCTCAAGCCCGGTCCCCTCGAAGTCCAGGTTTCTGCTACAGCATCCGATCTCGAGCCCGAACCAGCCCAGCGACAGGCTTTCGCCGTGCAGATGTTCGGCCAGCTCGAGCCCGCCCGCCGCATGTGGATAGAACCGATCGGTACGCCCGGGCGCGCTGGCGCACGATTGGCCCAGGAGTTTTCGGTGATCGCAGAACTCAAGCCGGATGACCCGGGGCCGTCGCTTGCCTTGACCTCAAAGGAGTCCGATTCGGACTGGGAAGTGCTCAAGACCGAGCAAAGTCCCCTCGATTCCAGGAGAACCCGCTGGCGATGGCGCCTGCGCGTTTCGGTTCCGGCGCCCGAGACTTCCGCCCCCTGGACCGCGCCGTTCAGCGTGGATTGCACGACCCCCGGGATGTCTCTGCAAGCCGACTCCGGATTGGTGACCGGGCCGCGCCGGGACGTCGCCGAGGCTCGGCCCGAGATTTTCTTGGGAGGCATCCGTCCGGGAGAGCCCGTCATCATCCGGAACGAGGTGCTGGGCAAAGATCTCGCTCGTGTGCTTGAACGCAGCCAGGTGATGTTTTCCGACGCCCGGGTTCGCATCGAGTCCTTCGGCCCAGAGGCCCTCACGCTGCGGCTGGATCCGGCGCCGGACGCGCCGCTCGCGGGGCTTCTGGACTTCCGCATGAGCGTTGTCGTGGACGGCGTGGAATCGAGCTGGCGGGTGCGGGGCATGTGGTTGCCAGCGCCGCTGGATCCGGCGCCGCAGGGTTCCGGCAATCAGACCGGAGGCCTCGGGCCGTGAAACTCGGGCGCCGGGACAGCCTTTTTTTGCTGGCGCTGAGTCTGGCGGTAGGCCTGCTGGTGGTGGCGCTGTGGAAGCCGGAGTGGACCTCCACCGGGGAGGATGCGGGCGGGGCGAACCTGGGCCCTGCGGCTGTGTCAGAGCTTGCCGCTGCGCGCGCCGCTCTGCGCAGCAGTGCCGAAGCGCAGCGGTCGGGGGCGCCGACCCCGGCCGCGGCGACCGGCAGGCCACCTGCGGCGCAGTTGTCCGTGGCCGATGCCATCGATGGCAGGCCCATCTCCGGTGCAGCGATCGGAACCGGTGTCTGGACCGGCGAGCGCGGCCGGGCCGAGCGGCTCACGGATGCGGCCGGCCAGGCGCCCCTGCCCGCGGGCAGCCCGATCTGGGTCGCGGCCGAAGGTTATGTTCCGCAGCTGCTCGAGCGCGCGGATCTGGCCAGCCAGGCAAACGCCCACGGGCGCGCGCCGGTGCGGCTGAATCCCGTGGGCCAGCTCCAGGTCGAGGTGGTCGACCGGGTGGGCAATCCGATTCCGGGGGTGGCGGTCGAAGTTCGGACCCGGGGCTATCCGGGCCAGGCGCGCGCGGTGGAAAAGGCCTTTCCCTGGTGGTTGACGGCTCCTCCCAAGCGAGCGCCGCCCCCGCCAGGCTTGGTCCCGCCGGAGGGCCACAACGCCCCCGAGCCGCAACCGGCCTGGCAGGTCGCAGTCACCGACGGATTCGGGGTTTTCCGCTGGGATCAAGCGCCGGTCGGGTTGGAAATCGTCGTCAGCGTCCGCGGGCAGGTCCCGCACCAATCGCGCTCGGCCCTGCTCTCCGAGGAAACGCGGCGGGCCGAGGTGCGCTTCGTCGCCGAGGTTTACGGGACGATTACGGGACGATTCGTGCGCAAGGGGCGGGGTCTCGAGAACACGGTGGCCGAACTCTATGATGGACTCGGCGAGTGCAAATTCGCCTACGCGGACCGGTCGGGTGTGTTTCGCTTCGAGGGGGTCCGCAGGGGCTGGGTTCAGCTGCG
>JBILNK010000139.1:0-11723 GCA_044375105.1 Planctomycetota bacterium | reverse complement strand
GCGGGCGGGGCCATCCAGCGCCAGAAGGCGCTGTGGTTGACATGGCCGCCGCCGTGGTCGCGCACGGCCTGGCGGATGTCCTCGGGCACCTGCGACAGGTCGGCGAGCAGCTCCGCGGGCGCCTTGGCGTACAGGGCCGGGTGCTTGTCGATCGCGGCGCAGAGCTTGTCGACGTAGGCCTTGTGGTGGGCGCCGTGGTGCAGCTCCATGATGCGCTTGCCGATCACGGGCTCGAGCTCGCCGTAGCCGTAGGGCAACGCCGGCAGGGTGAAGCCCTCGGGCACCTCGCGGACCTGGCTCAGGGCGGCGCCGGAGGCGCGCGGGCGGGCGCAGGCGCTGGCCGGCAGGGCCAGGCCCCCCAGGGCAGCCGCGGAGAGGCCCGCCGCGGAGAGCAGCAGGCTGCGGCGGTCGAAGGTCGCATCCGAGGGCAGCGGAAGGGGCATGGGATTGTGGGGCTGCATGGCGGGTCGGAGGGTCGACGGGACGCTGGAGCTTAGGCGCTTTCGGTCCGAGTTCGATCCCGACTCCGCCCGCGGGACGCCGATCGCACCCGGCCTTCCGCCGGGCCCGGCCCAGCGGCGGGCCGCCGGCGCAGGGCCGGGCCGCGGGAAGCGAAGGGGGCGGACGAGCGGCAGGCCCGGCCGCGGGGGTTGCTCCGACAAGCGGCGCGGCCCCGGCCCGCGATCGGAGCGCCCGCGGGGCGGCTGTCGCCGGCGGGCGGGGCCCGGCGCGGCGCAGGCCGGCTTCAGCGCTCCTGCTCGAGCGTGTAGCCCAGGGCCTCGAGTTCGGACCGTCCCGCGGCATCGGCGAAGCGCGCCTCGCCCACGGGCCAGCGCCGGGCCAGATCGGCGTTGCGCGCGCGGCGCTCTTCGAGCAAGGCGCGCAGCTGATCCGCGCGCGCGGGCTCGTCCCGGGGCTGGGTTTCGCCCGGGTCGCTGGCCAGGTCGTAGAGCGAGTGCGTGAGCGTCCCGCCGCGCTGCTCGCGCAGCAGCCGCCAATCGCCGAGGCGCACCGCTTCGAGCAGATCGCCCTTGAAGACCGAGCGCAATTGGCCGTGCACCGCGCCGGCCGGCAGGGGCGCGCCGGTCCGCAGCTCGCCGGCCACGGAGCGGCCCGCCAGGCCGTGCCCGCGGGCCCCCACCAGATCCGCCAGGGTGGCCGGCAGATCCACCAGGCCGAAGGGCTCGCCGATCGTGCGCGGCGACAGGCCCGCGCCAGCCAGGATCAGCGGCACGTGGACGAGCTCCCGATGCAGCGAATTGCGATGGCCCAGCCGACCGTGCTCGCGGAATTCTTCGCCATGGTCGGACAGCAGCACGATCAGCGCCTCGCGAGAGCCGCGGGCGGCGGCGATCGCTTCGAGCCAGCGCTCGACCTGCCGATCGGCGAAGGACACCGCCTCGTCGTAGAGATCCGACAGGAAGCGCAGATCGGCGGGCGCGAGCTCGGGCCAGGTTTCCAGGAAGGCGCCCGATTCCTGGAAGGTCTGGCTGCGCGGCCGGCCGCGCAGGGCCTGGTAGCGCTGGCGAAACTCGCCCTCGTAGGCCGGGTCGTGGAAGCGGCCGTAGAACGGCTTGGGCGGCAGGTAGGGCGCGTGGGTCAGGTAGGCGTGTAGGAACAGGAACAAGGGCCGGGGATCGCCGTCGAGCTCGCCCAAGAGCTCGGTCAGGCGCTTTTGGCGCGGCTCCGGATCGAGCACCCCGAACAGCGACAGCTCGAAACCGCGGCCGAAGCCCATCTCGGGCATCAGATTGCCGCGGTCCGAGAGCGCGGCGCAGACGAAGCCGGCCGTCGAGAGGGCCTCGGGCAGGGTGCGCACGGCGGGGCTCAGAACCGGCAGGGTTTGCCCGGAGGCCATCACGTTGACCACCCCGTGGGCCGCCGGATCGAGCCCGGTGAACAGGCTCATGTGGCTCGGCGCGGTCTGCGAGGCGGGCGCCTCGGCGAATGCGAAGCGCAGCCCCCGGGCCGCCAGGGCGTCGATGGCCGGCGAGGTCGGGCGGGCCGCGCCGTAACACGAGAGCCGGTCGGCGCGCAGGGTGTCGAGGCTGATCAGCACCAGATCGCGGGCGGGCGGCTGCTGCTCGGAGCAGGCGCACAGCAGCGCCAGCGCCAGAGAGCCCAGAGGGGCGCGGGCCGACGCCCCCGCGGCCAAGGCCAGCGAGAGGACCAACGCGGAGCGCCGGCGAGCCTTGGCGGCGGCGCCGCGCCGAAGCGTCCGCGGGAACTCCCCCGGGGGCGTTTCCAGGATCCGGTGCGAATCGGCCGCGGATCCAGGTCGCGCGAGCCACCGAGCAGCGCGTGAGCCGCCTGAAAACTCCATCAGCGACCCTCCCCCACGTACCCGAGCCGCGTCAAGTTCTCGCGCTGCTCCTGGCTCAGAGGCAGGCTGGCGCCCAGCGGGTGCGCGCGCAGCCGGTCCTGGTTCAGCTCGCCGCGGGCTCTGAGGCGCCCGGCCAGCTCCTCAGCCAGCGCGCCCACGGGCGCCGGAAGGTCGCCGGTTTCGAGGTCCGCGTAACGCACCTCGAGGCCCTCGGGGAGCCTGAAATCCGCGCGCTGCAGCCCGCCGACGATCAGGCCCTCGATCGAGCCGGTCTCCGGCCGGCCCAGCAGCTGCTGGAACCAGGCGCGCTCTTCGCGCGCCGCCGGATCCCGAGCCAGGGCCTCGAAGCCGGGCTCGGCGAAGGGCCGCGCCTCGAAACCGAGCAGGGCCAGCAGCGTGTTCGGCAGGGCCACCAGCCCGACCGGGTCGGCGACGCGCCGGGGCTCGAGGCCCGCGCCGCGCATCAGCAGCGGCACGCGCAGGAGCTCGAGGCCGAGTCCGAAGCGATGGCCGAGCCGGCCGTGCTCCAGGAATTCTTCGCCGTGGTCCGAGAGCACAACCTCGAGCCGCGCGCTTCCCGGGCGCCCGGCCTCGAGGCGCGCGAACAGGCGCCGCGCGCAATCGTCGGCGCTGGCCACCGCCTCGTCGTAGAGATCCGAGAGGTAGCGCAGGTCCGCTGCCCCCAGGCCCTCGAAGGGCTCGAGGAAACTGGCCGCGGCGCCGGCGTGGGCCGGCGTCAGCACGCCCGCGGCGGCTTCGTAACGCCGGCGGAACTCGCCGCCATAGGCCGGGTCCGTGTAGCGGCCCACGAAGGCCTTGCCCGGCAGGTAGGGCGCATGGGTCAGATAGGCGTGCACGAACAGGAACAGGGGCTCGTGCGCGGGCACCTCGGACAGCACCTCGTCCATGGAATCGAGCCGCAAGCCCCAGCGCTCGGGCCCGAATTGGCGCCATTCGAAGCCGCGGTCGAAGCCCAGCTCCGGGGCCAGGTTGCCGCCGTCGGACAGCACCGCGGTGCGATAGCCAGCCGCCTTCAGCACCTCGGGCAGGGTCTCGATGTCGGCGCTGAGGCGCGGGAAGCGCTCCGAGCGCGCGTTGACGTTGGGGATGCCGTGGGCCGCCGGATCGAGGCCGGTGAACAGGCTCATGTGGCTCGGCGCGGTGTGCGGCGCCGAGGCGTAGGCGTGCTCGAAGACCAGGCCCTCGGCCCCGAATCGATCGAGGAACGGCGTCGGTCGGTGGTGGCCGTAGGTCGAGAGCCGATCGGCGCGCAGGGTGTCGAGGCTCAGCAGCACCAGGTCGGGGCGCTGCGCGGGCGGGGGCTCGGCTGCGCAGGCCCCCAGCAGGCCCAGGCCGAGCAGGCTCCAGCCTGGCCGCCGCCCCAGGCGCCGGCCGGCGCGGCGGGTCGCTCTGCTCGACGCGGCCGCACCGAACGCAATCAACGCAGCAAGCGCAAGGATCGGCGCGAGCGCCGCAGCCGCCCTGCCTGCGGCAGCCCCGGCCAAGGGCGCACGCGAGGTGCGCGCCGCGGGGAAAGCCCCCCCCGCGCGCGACTGGCCCGCCCTCTGCGGCGCGGAACGCCCAACACGGGCGCTTCGAGGCGCTTCGACAGCGCGGCGCACGGGCGGCGCGCCGCCGCTCACGAATTCGGCCCCGGGATCGCAGGCCGGCGGGCCAGCGGCGGCCGCCGGGCGGCCAGCGCTCGAGGCGCCGGCCGACCCAGGGCCCGGGCTCAGCCCGCGGGTCCCCATGGGAGCCGCCTCAGGCGCCCTCGCCGCCGGAAAGCCGCGGCAGCTCGAGGGCCCGCGTCCGGCGCAGCTCGAGGGCCATGGCCAGGAAGGCGTCGATCGGGAGCACCTCCTGGGCGCGGGTTCCGCGGGGCCGCACCGCCGCGGTGCCGTCCTGGGCCTCGCGCTCGCCGACGATCAGCATGAACGGCACCTGCTCGGCCTGGGCCTGCTTGATGCGCTTGTTCATGTGGCTCGGATCGTCCATGCACTGGACGCGCAGGCCTTCGGCGCGCAGGCGCTGGGCCACGCGCCGCGCGTAGTCGCCGTGCTCCTCGCGGATCGGGATCACCGCCACCTGCTCGGGCGCCAGCCAGAAGGGGAACTTGCCGGCGTAGTGCTCGATCAAACCGCCCACGAAGCGCTCCAGGCTGCCGAGCACCGCGCGGTGGATCATGATCGGACGCTTCTTCAGGCCGTCCCGGTCGGTGTAGGACAGGTCGAAGCGCTCGGGCAGGTTGAAGTCGCACTGCACGGTCGAGTTCTGCCATTCGCGGCCGATGGCGTCCTTGACCTTGAAGTCGATCTTGGGGCCGTAGAACGCGCCCCCGCCCTCGTCGAGCTCCAGCGGGATGCCGGCCAGCTCGGCCCCGCGACGCAGGGCCTCGAGGGCCTTGTCCCAGATCTCCGGCGCGCCGATGGCCTTCTCCGGCCGGGTGGCCAGGTAGGCCGTGAAGCGATAGCCGAAGGTCGACATCATCAGGCGCACCAGGTCGAGCACCCCGGCGATCTCGTCGGGCAGCTGCTCGGGCGTGCAGAAGATGTGGCTGTCGTCCTGGGTGAAGCCGCGCACGCGCAGCATGCCGTGCACCACGCCGGACTTCTCGTAGCGATACACGGTGCCCAGCTCGGCCCAGCGCTGGGGCAGCTCGCGGTAGGAGCGCCCGCGGGTCTGGTAGATCAGGATGTGCCCCGGGCAGTTCATCGGCTTGACCCGATAGGGCGCGCCCTCGATCTCCATCGGGGCGTACATCATCTCGGCGTAGTTCTCGAGGTGCCCGGAGACCGCGAACAGATTCTCGCGGCTGACGTGCGGGCTGTAGACCGGCTGATAGCCGCGCTTGCGATGCTCGGCCCACCAGAAGTCCTCGATCTCTTTGCGCACGATGCCGAGGCGCGGGTGCCAGAAGACGAACCCGGGGCCCGCCTCGGGGTGCACCGAGAACAGGTCCTGATCGACGCCGATGCGCCGATGGTCGCGCTGCTTGACCTCCTCGAGCCAGGCCAGGTGGGCGTTCAGGTCCTCCTCGGTCCAAAACGCCGTGCCGTAGATGCGCTGCAGCATCGGGCGCCGCTCGTCGCCGCGCCAGTAGGCGCCGGCCACGCTGAGCAGCTTGAAGGCGAAGGGGCGGTCGAGGCGATCCACGTGGGGCCCCTCGCACAGGTCGCTCCAGCCGGCGTGGGAATAGAAGGTGATCTTCTCTTCCGCGGGGATCAGGTCGATCGCTTCGACCTTGTAGTCCTGCCCCTTGGCGGCCAGGGTCGCCTTGGCTTCCTCGCGCGAGAGCTCGCGGCACTCGAGCTTGGGGCTCTGCTGGGCGATGCGGCGCATCTCCTTCTCGATGCGGCGCAGGTCCGACTCCTCGAGCGGCGCCGGCACCTCCATGTCGTAATAGAACCCGTGCTCGATGGCCGGCCCGAAGCCGAACTTGGTGCCGGGGAAGAGCTTCTCGACGGCCGAGGCCATCAGGTGCGACACCGAGTGCCGCAGGGTCGAGAGCGGGAAGGGGCCTTCGCTGGGCTGGCGCGGGGACAGATCGAGGGAACGGGCGGCCACGCCCGCCGGGGCGTCCGCGTCGGAACAAGCCATGGGAGTCGGTCGGGGGATCGGGGGTCACCGCCGCCCCCACCTGGGGCGCACGGCGCCGCGCAGGGATCCGGGACCCGCGCGGACCCCTAAGGTAGGCGCCGAAGACCCGTTTCCCCAGCCTGAGCGCCCGGGAGCCGCCCAGCCGGGCCGCGCTTTCCGCGGGGCTGGAAGCCCGGGCGGTTCGGCCGCTCGCCGCCCCGCGGGCTGGTAGAGGCCGAAGAAGCACAGTTGCCCGGCTTCGCGCTCGTAGACCTCGGCCCAGGCGGGGATCAAGAGGGAATCGTCGAGGGGCAGGGCCGGCAGCAGCAGGACCGGTTGACCCGGGGCGGCGAAACCCAGCTCGAAGCGGCCCTTGAACGGATGGGGCCCGTGGGGCCACAGCTCCACGGGATCCCGGCCGTCGGAGTCGAAGACCAGGACCTTGGGGTCCGGGCCCGCCGGCACGACCCGCTGGAGACCCAGGGCCAGGCGCCGTCCGTCGAAGGCGACCGCCAGCCTAGCGGCGGGGCTTGCCACGCGCCGAACGAGAGCTGCGGGGCCGAGCGCACACTCCCGCCCCCGGTGGGACCCGCCGCCCCCGTGGGGAGCACCGGCGCCACCCAAGCCTCGCTGGCCGCTGCGATCGGGAAGCCGTCCGCGTCCGGTCTCACGGCGAACGTCGGCCAACGCAAGGTGACGAACAAGCGGTCCGAGTTCGACTCGTAGAGCAGGCCGCGATGCTCGCTGCTGGCTCCCCGCTGGACCTCCACTTCAGCGGGTCCGAGCCCAGGGGGCCGACGCTCGAGGGTGCCCTGTCCGACCAAACAGGAAACCTGAAACGCCTTTTCGATTGCGTAGATGAAGAGCTCAGGAACGAAACCCAGGATTGGCGCGGCGATCAGCAACAGCCCCCAACGCAGAGGGCGCCGAGCGAGTCCGTGCCGGGCGGCGGTCGGAAGCCGGTCTGGAAGCGGTGCGAAATCTGCGCTGGCGGGCCTTGGCGGCAAGGCATCGCGAACCAAGGGGCGATCCCCATCGTCGAACTTCAAAGCCGCCATGCTTGGGTTGTAGGCGCGACCTAGGAACCCCACCGGGCCGAGCTCACGGGGCACACCAAGGATGCAGGATGCCGCGCCGCGACCGGGTTGGCCGCCCTCCGGGGCCGGGCGTCAGCTCGCGGGGCCCGCTTCGGCGCGGTAGGCGTCGCGGAAGGTCTCGCCGCGCTGGACGCGCTCGAGGGCCCGAGCGGTGGCGTGCAGCTTCGGGTCGGCGCAGGCCGCCTCCAGGCGCGCAGGGTCCCAGGTCAGCCCCGCGAGGACCCGCGGCAAGAGGGGCAACAGCGCGGCCATGCGGTCGTGGGCCCGGAATAGCACCGGCTTGATCAGCTGGAAATCCCGGTGGTATCCGGAGGGCAGATCGCGCAGCAGGTCCAGCAGGGCGGCGCGCTCGGCGATGACCTGTCGGCAGTGGGCGCGCGCGAGCTCGAGCACGTCGGGGTTGCGCTTGTGCGGCATCAGCGAGGAGCCGGTGGTCATGGGGCCCGAGAGGGCCACGAAACCGTGCTCCTCGCTGCCCCAGGACCACAGGTCGAAACACAGCTTGCCGATCGACAGCGCCAGGCCCTCGAGCCAGCTCAGGTAGGCGAGTTCCGCGCGGCCACGGGTCAATTGGGTCAAAGTGACGGGTTCCTCGGGTCCTGCGAAGCCCAGCGCGCGCGCGTTGCCGCCGCGATCGAGGGGCAGGGGCACCCCGTAACCGGAGCCGCTGCCCAGGGGACAGCGTTCGAGCCGGCGGCGCACGGCGTCCCCGTCGGCGAGGTCCTGCTCGAGGGCCGCGGCGTGGCCCAAGGCCCAGTCCCCAACGGAGCTCGGCATGGCACGCCGCCCGTGGGTGTAGCCGGGCAGGGGCAGGGCGCGGTGCTTGTCCGCCAGCTCCTCGAGAGCGCGCACCAGCCAGCCCGCTTGGGCCTCGGCCAGGTCCAAGGCCCCGCGCAGCCACAGGCGCAGATCGAGGGCCACCTGGTCGTTGCGGCTCCTGCCCGTGTGCAGGCGCTTGCCGGCGTCGCCGATGGCTGCGATCAGGCGCCGCTCGACCGCGGAGTGCACGTCTTCGTCCGCGGACTCGACGGTCCATTCGCCGCGGCGATGGCTGGCGAGCAGGGCCTCGAGCCCGCCGCGGATCTGGGCGTGATCCTGGGTGGAAAGCAACCCGGAGCGCAGCAGCCCGTCGGCGTGGGCCAGGGAGCCCTGGATATCGACCTCGACCAGGCGGCGGTCCTGCAGCCAATCGTCGCCGATGGTGAAAGCCAGCATCTGCGGGTCGATCGGCTCGCCGCGATCCCAGATCGGGCGATGGAAGGCGTCGGGTTGGTGTGTCATGGTGCCCGGGGGCCAAGGGGAGACTCGATGGATCCGTGACGAGGCCCGGAGGCTGCCTGTGGATCGAAGCGCTGACGCGGTCCGCGTGCGGCACCGGTCGTAGTCGTAGCGATGGACTGGTGTGCGGCACCGGTCGTCACGCCGGTCGCCACCGGTGTGCGGCACCGGTCGACGCGCCGGCGGTGCACGGGTGTGCGGCACCGGTCAGCGAGCCGCGCGCGCGGCGGGCTGGCGCAGGGCCTCGAAGCAGCGCTCGGCGAAGCGGGTGTAGAAGCGCGCGCCGGCCAGCACCTCGCTGGCCAGCACGAACTCGTCGGCGGTGTGGCTGCGCACGGTTTCGCCGGGTCCGACCTTGACCGCCGGCACGCCCTGCAGCAGGGCCATGTCGGAGAGCGTGTTCGAGCCGATCGCCCGGCTGCGGCCGGCCGCTTCCAAGGCCGCCAGCACCAGCGGGTGGTTCGGATCGGTCTCGCAGGGCTTCAGGCGCTCGGAGCACAGCTCGAGGCGCGCGCCGGGCAGGCGCTCGGCCAGCAGTGCCAGCGCCTGTGGGCCGCCGTGGGGCGGCGCCAAGCGCCCGTCGAAGACCGCGCGGGCCCGGTCGGGCACCACGTTGTGGCGCTGGCCCGCTTCGAGCACCGTGGGCACCAGGCTCGAGCGGCCGAGCAGCGGGTGCTGGCCCTCGAGGAACAACACGTCCGGCAGGGCCGCCAGGGCGCGCGCCGCGGACAGCAGGGCGTTGTGATGGGGCACCCGGCCCGCGTGGGCCGCGTGGCAGCTCTGGCCCGCGAAGTGGGCTGCGATCACCACCAGGCCGGACTGGGCGCGCACGACCTCCAGCCCGGTGGGCTCCCCCACCGCGGCGCCGTCCGGCGGGCCGATCGCCGCCAGCAGGTCGCGCATGCCCTGGTTGCTGGTTTCTTCGGTGGCGTTGAGCGCCACGAGCAGCTCGCCGCCCAAAGCCGCGCCGCGCGGCGCCAGCGCGCACAGGGCCGCCAGCATGGCAGCGCCGCTGGCCTTGGCGTCGTTGGCCCCGCGCGCCACCAGGCGCTGGTCGCCATCGGGCTGAGCGTGCCAGGTGCCGTCGTAGGGATCGCCGCTCCAGCCCTGGCCGACCGGCACCGTGTCGAGGTGCGAAACCAGCAGCAGGCGCGGCCCCGGCCCGCCGATGCGCACGACCAGGCCGTCGCCGATCGGCTCGGCGGACAGACCGGCGCGCGCCAGCTCGGCCAGCAGCAGGCCCTGGAGGGCCTGCTCACGGCCGCTCTCGCTGGGCGTCGAAACCAGCCGCGAGAGCAGCGCCAGGGGCTCGGCGAAGAGGCTCATGGGCGGCCGGACAGGGAGCCCTCGAGGGCCGCCTCGGGCCGCGGCGCGGGCGCCAGCTCGTGGGCCGGCAGGTCGCCCTCGACCTCCGGCAAGCGCGTCACCAGGGTGCCGGTGCCGTGGGTCGTGTAGAGCTCGCCGAGCAGCCCGTCCGCGGCCAGGCCGGAGACCACGTGGGTGCGCTCGACGCCGCGCTCGAGGGCGAAACGCAGGGCGGTGGCCTTGACCGCCATGCCGTCCTTGAGCACGCCGCTCCGCTCGAGCTCGCCAAGCTGCTCGAGGGACAGGGCCGAGACCAGCGAGCGCGGGTCGGCGGCGTCCATCAGGATGCCGGGGGTCGAGGTGATCAGCACCAGCTTGGCCGCTTCGAGGGCCACCGCCACGTGGGCTGCGGCCAGGTCGGCGTTGACGTTCAGGAAGCCGCCCTGGCCGTCGCCGGCCGGGGGGCCGAGCACCGGGATGATGCCGCCTTCGAGCAGCTGCAGCAGCGGCAGCGCGTTGACGCCGGTCAGGTCGCCGACGAAACCGAAGTCCACGGGGCCCTCGGGGGTCGCGGCGAGCGGGCGGCGGCGGGCGTCGAGCACCCCGGCGCTGGCCGCCGAGAGGCCCAGAGCCGGCGCGCCGGCGGCGCTGATCGCCGCGGCCAGGTCGGCGTTGAGTTCCATGGTGGCCTGGCGCAGGGCGGCCAGGGCGGCGGGCGTGGTCACGCGCCGGCCGCCGACCTTGCGCGGCTCCTCGCCCATGCGGCGCTGCAGCTGATCGACCTGGGGGCCGGCGCCGTGCACCAGCACCACCTGGGCGCCCAGGGTGTGCACGACGGCGATGTCCTCGGCCAGGCGCTTGCGGGTGCCGGCGTGGGACAGGCAAGCGCCCCCCACCTTGAGGACCAGGATACGGCCTTCGAAGCGACGGACGAACGGAGCGGCGGTGCGGATGTCGATCACGCGTGGACCTCCAAGGAAGCCAGGGCGCGGCCCAGGTGGGCCGCTTCGGAAGGGGAAATGGTCAGGGCCGGCGACAGGCGCAGCACCCGCGGGTGGTTGCTGGTGCCCACGAACACGCCTTGTTCGAGCAGGCGCAGCTGCACGGACTTGGCCTCGAGCCCGGGCTCGAGCTCGAGCCCGAGCAGCAGGCCGGCGCCGCGCACGCGCGCCACGGGCCCACCGGCGGCGGCCGCGCGGAAAGCCTGCGAAGCGGCGCGCACGTTCTCGAGAAAACCGGGCCGGCCGATGGCTTCGGCGATGTAGGCCGCCGCGGTCAGCGCCAGGGGGCCGCCGCCGAAGGTCGAGCCGCACAGCTTGGGGTCCATGCGCTCCACCAGGGCCGCGGAGAACAGGGTCAAGCCCACGGGCAGGCCGCCGGCCACGCCCTTGGCGGTGGTGATCGCGTCGGGCAGCACGTCGAAGTATTGGGCCGCGAAGGGCGTGCCCAGGCGGCCGTTGCCGGTCTGCACCTCGTCGAAGATCAGCGCCGCGCCGACCGCGGTGCAGCGCTCGCGCAGGCGCTCGAGGAACCCGGCGGGCGGGTCGACCACGCCGGCCAGGGACTGGATCGGCTCGAGGATCGCGCCGGCGACCTCGGTGTCCAGGGCCGCGTCCAAGGCGCGCAGGTCCCCGAAGGGCACGCGGCGAACCTCGAACGGCGGCCGCGGAAAGCCGCGGTACTTGACGTCGCTGGTCCAGGTGGCCGCGGCGGTGCGGCCATGGAAGGCGCCCTCGAAGCACAGGATCGCGCCGCGACCGGTGGCGGAGAGGGCCGCCTTGAGGGCGTTTTCGTTGGCCTCGGCGCCGCTGTTCGAGAGGAACGCGGCCCAACGCCCCTCGGGCAGCAGCGGGTCGAGGGCCGCCAGGAAACGCGCTCGGGCCCGCAGGGGCAGCAGGTTGGTGGCGAAGGAGAGCTGCTGCCACTGGGCGCTGATCTCCGCCAACAGGCCGGCGTGCCCCGCGCCCAGGGTGTTGACGCAGTGGCCGCCGTAGAGGTCGAGCAGTTCCTCGCCGTTGGCCAGCAGCAGGCGATCGCCGCTGGCCGAGACCGGATCCACCGGCAGGCGCTGGTACGCGGGCAGTTCGAACAGGCGCGTCATGGTTCGATCGGAAGGCTTCGGGGAAAGCGCTGCGTTACGCACA
>JBILNK010000299.1:0-3259 GCA_044375105.1 Planctomycetota bacterium | reverse complement strand
CACAGCCCGAGCAGCAGCAGGCCGAGCCACAGGGGCCAGAACTCGAGACGCTCGAAGCCCAGGGCCAGCAGCGCCGGGGCGCCCGAGCGCGGCGCTGTCCGAGCCGGCGGTCCGTGGTGCGGCCGGCGACGCGGCCCCGTCAGGCGTTGGTCGCTCATGGCCAGACCTCCCCCAGGGCGCGGCGCAGGGCCAGCGCCAAGAGGCTCAGGCCGCCGGCCAGGAAAATCCACGGCGCCGGCCGAGGCTCGAGCACCGCCTGCGGCTCGGGGGCGCGCCGGTCCTCGAGCAGCTCGATGGCGGCGTAGACGCCCTCCAGGGCGGCGGCGTCCGCGGCGGCGAAGAACACGCCGCCCGAGCGTTCCGCCGTGGCGCGCAGGGCGCGGGTATCGAGGGGCCGCGGGCGCCCGTCGGCGCCGATCGGTTCCGTCCGGCCCACAGCGATCGCATAGACGCGCACGTCCAGGGACGCGGCCAGCTGGGCGGCCTCGTCGGGAGCGATCGCCTCGGCCTCGCCCGAGCCGGCGACGTTCTCCTCGCCATCGGTCAGCAGCACGGCCACCCGCGCGCGACCGCGGCCGCGGCCGAGGGTCTCCGCGGCGCGCGCCAGGGCGCCGCCGAAGCCGGTGGCGTCCTCGGGGCCATCGGGCTCCACCGGGGTCAGCTCCGACAGCAGCCCGGCCAGCCCGCGCCGGTCCTCGGTCGGGGGCGCCAGCAGGTCGTCGTAGCGCGCGAACCCCACCAGGCCGATGCGATCCTCGGGCCGGCGCGCGATGAATTCGAGCGCCGCGTCGCGGGCCACCTCGAGCCGCGTGCGAGCCGGATCGAGGTCGCGCTCGGCCATCGACGAGGAGCGGTCGATGCACAGCACGATGTCGAGCCCCGGCCGCTCGCGCGCCTCGACGCGGCGCAGCGCCGGCTCCGCCAGGGCGTAACAGGCGGCCAGACCGGCCAAGGCCAAGAGCGCGCCGGGGAGGTGCCTCAGAAGCCCCGCTCCCCGGCGCGCGCCGGGACCGAAATCGCCCGCCGGCGCGGCGATCGGCAGGGGCAGCGCTCGGCCGCGCACGAGGCGCACGGCGAACCAGGCGATCAGTCCCGCCGGCCAGAGCCAGAGCCAATCCGGCGCGAGCAGCAGCTCGTGATCGAGGGCCGGCGGCAGCTTCATCGCCGGACCTCCGCTTCGTGGTCGAGGAAACGCGCCGCGGCTTCCAAGGCCGCGGTCAGGGCCGCCCGCCGGTCGCCCGGCGCCGCGAAACGCACCTGGTCCGCCCCGTCCAGTGCGGCGGCCAAAGCGCGGTGAGCGCGCGCATCGAGGGGTCCGGCGGCCGCGCCGCCGTTTTCGGCCTTGGGCAGCGCCGAACGGGCGGAGCCAGCCGAGGGCCTGACCCCGCTGTGGCTGGAGTCGCGCGGCGATGGGAAGCGGCGCGCCTGCGGCTCGCGTTCCTCGGCCAGCGGGGCAAGGTCCGACGGCGGCGCGGCGTTGAAGGGCGCCGAGGGGTCGCTCGGGCGGGCCCGAGATCCGTCGCTGGGCGGCAGCGGCGCGGGGCTGTGCGGCACAGAGCTGTGCGGCGCGGGGCTGTGCGGCGCGGGGCTGTGCGGCGCGGGGCTGTGCGGCGCGGCGCCGCTCGGCGCGAGGGCCGCGAGCAGCTCCGGGGTGGAGCGGCGCGCGGCGGGCAACCCGCGCGTGCTCTCGAGGTAGGCGCGCAGCAGCAGCGCCAGCAGATCCGCAGCGGCGCGGGCATCCTCCGTCTGCGCCGGGATCGACCGCAGCGCGCGGCGCGCCTCCGACAGCGGGTCCGGCGGCGGCAGGGGCCGGCGCCGTGCCCACCAGAGCCAGCCCAAGCCGAGCGGCAGCAAGGCCAGCAGCCACGGCCAGCGCGGGCCGGGCGCTTCGAGTTCGAGCGGCGCCGGCAGCTCGAGCCCGTCCGAGTTCCCCGCGGGCAGGCTGGATCGCACGCGCAGGGTCAGCGGCGCCGTGCTGGCCAGAGGCGGCGGGCCGGCCTGGACAGCGCGGGCCGCCAGCTCGAGCCCCGGCAGCTCCAGGGCCCCCAGCTCGACCGGCCGCAGCCGCAGCCTGCGGCGCTCGAGCCAGGCCCCGCCGCGCCGGACGCGCTGGCTGTCGAGCTCGACGGGAGCGGCCGCCGCCCAAGGCGAAAGATCGAGCCCCGCAGGCGTGAGGGCCCCATCCCAGGCCAACCAGAGCTCTAGCTCCAGGGGCGCGCCGAATTCGAGCTCGAAAGGGCCCGGCGGACCTGCAGAGCCAGCGCGCGAGGACGGCGTCGGCGCCGAAGTGGATCCGTTCCCAGACCGCGCGTCATCCGCGCCGGAATCCGTACCGGGCTTTGTGCTGGATTCCGTGCTGGATTCCGTGCTGGATTCCGTGCTGGTTTCCGCGCTGGTTTCCGCGCTGGTTTCCGCGCTGGTTTCCGCGCTGGTTTCCGCGCTGGAACCGCCCTCGAGCTGCCCGAGGGGCGTCTGCGCCGAGAGGCGCCATTCGATCGCCAGCCCGCCCGCGGGCGGCGAGGGAGCCTGGGACGGCCAAGGCTCCCGCGGGGCGCAGGCCGGCGCGAGCGTCGCACAGGTGCCGAAGAACAGCACCCGCAGCGCCTGCCCGAGCCCGGCTCGGCGGAGCGCTGTCCGCCCATGCGAGATCCGTCCAAGCGCTGCCTGCCCGGGCGCTGCAGACCCAAGGCGAGCCCGCGGCGACTGTGCCGCTGGGATCCGATCCGGGGCGGTGCTTTTCGGAGCTCGGAGGGCCTCAGGTTCGATCGCAGCCGCAGTCGGCGGCAGCCCGGTCCTCGCCGACTCGGTCATCGGCGGCGCGATCATGGGCACCGCGATCATGGGCACCGCGATCATGGGCGGCACGGTCATCAGCGCCGCGATCGTCGGTGTCGCGATCGTCGCCGGCGAGTCAGGCGGCCACGGGGAGGGCCGCGCGGAGGTCGTCGCTTCCACGCTCCTCGGCGCCACGCTGCTCCCCTGCGCCCTCAACGCCGACGAAGTCCTCGGCAGCGCTGTCGACGCCGGCATCGCCTGCCGTGTCGTCGGCAGCGGTCTCGTCGCCGGTCCGCTCAGCGCCGACCCGCTCATCGCCGGCGGCCCCGCGCGCGACGCGAGGCGTCGAGGCCGAGCAGGGCGCGGGCGATCGCGCTCGGCAGACCCGCGGCCCCCTGGTCCGTGTCGAGCGGCACGTCGAAGAGGTCCAGGCCGGCCCGCCGCGCCGCGCCCGCGAATCGGGCCCGGCGCTGCGCCAGGGCCG
>JBILNK010000181.1:0-8476 GCA_044375105.1 Planctomycetota bacterium | reverse complement strand
GCACGCGCAGGCTGGGGCCTCCGTTGGCAACGGGCCAAACCAGGTGCTCGCCGGGCACGAAACGCGCCGCGATCACGTCGCGCTCCCGCGCCAAGGCCACCAGCGGGCCGCTCTGGCGTTCACCCGCAAGGCCTGGCAGCCCCTCCAGAAAGTCCGAGAGCAGCAGCAGCGTGCCGCGCCCGGGCAGCAGCGCCCGCGCGCGGACGAGCCCCGCTTCCCAAACGACGCCGCGCTGGTCCGCGGGCGCCGCCAGGGCCGCTTCGAGCAGCCGCCGGCCGGCGCGACGGCCGCCGCTGGGCGGGATCGCGGCGGCGCCCGAGGCGCCGAGCAGCACCAGGCCGACCCGGTCCTGGTGCTCGCCGGCCGCCCGGGCCAGGGCCGCCAGGGTCAAGAGCGCGGCGTCCCAAGGCGCGGCGCCGGCGCCCGCGGCCATGGAGGCCGAACGATCGAGCACGAACACCAAACTCGTGTGGCGCTCGTCCAGGAAGCGCTTGACGAACGGCCGGCCGAGGCGCGCCGTGACCCCCGCGTCGATCGTGCGCGGATCGTCGCCTTCGACGTATTCGCGCAGCTCCTCGACCTCCTGACCGCTGCCGCGGAACAGCGAGCGATAGCGCCCGGCCAGCAGGCCGTCGGAGAGCCGCCGCGCGAAGAGCTCGATCGGACGGGCCGAACTCCACAGCGCGGCCGCCCGGCCGCGCAGGGCGCCGCCGCCGGTCGCAACCTCCGAAACAGCCGGCAAGAGCGCCATGGGAACTCGGGTCAGGGCACGCGCACGGAGCCGATCAACTGCTCGAGCAGCCCTTCGCCGCCCAGGCCTTCGGCCTCGGCTTCGTAGGTCGGCACCAGCCGATGGCGCAGCACGGGCCGCGCCAGCTTCTGCACGTCCTGGGGCAGCACGAAACCCCGGCCTTCGATCAGCGCCTGGGCGCGGGCGGCCTGCACCAGGGCGATGCTGGCCCGCGGGGAGGCGCCGTACAGGATCAGCGGCGCGAGATCCTCGCGGCCGAAGTCCGCCGGGCCGCGCGTGATCGCTACCAGGTCGAGCACGTAGTCGCGGATCTTGTCGTCCACATAGACCTCGTCGAGGGCTGCGCGCGCGGCCAGGACCTGCTCGGGGCTGGCGACCTGGGTCACGCTGGGTCGGCCGCGCGAGCGCGCCATGCGCTCGAGGATCTGCTTCTCTTCCGCACGGCTCGGGTAGCCGACCAGCAGCTTGAGCATGAAGCGGTCCACCTGGGCCTCGGGCAGCGCGTAGGTGCCTTCGAGCTCGACCGGGTTCTGGGTGGCCAGCACCAAAAAGGGCTCGGGCAGGGGCCGGGACTCCCCCGCCACGCTGACCTGGCGCTCCTGCATCGCTTCGAGCAGGGCCGACTGCACCTTGGCGGGCGCGCGGTTGATCTCGTCGGCCAGCACGAAATTGGCGAAAACGGGCCCCAAACGGAGGTGGAAGCGGCCGCTTTGGGCATCGAAGACCTGCGTGCCGGTCAGGTCCGAAGGCAGCAGGTCCGGCGTGAATTGCACGCGCCGGAAGGTTCCGCCGAGGGCTTGCGCGAGGCTCTGCACCAAAAGCGATTTGGCCAGCCCGGGCAGACCCTCGAGCAGCACGTGCCCGTCCGCCAGCAGTCCGATCAACAGGCCTTCGACCAGGGCCTCCTGGCCCACGATCACGCGGCCGACCTCGGCTTCCACGGCGCGCAGGAAGGCGCTGTGCGCGCTGGCGATCTGGCCCGCGGGCCCGCGCGGGGCGGTGCTCTGCTCTGGCGTGTCCATGTCCTTGGGGCTCGGCCTGGCGGTCTGAAGCGGGGCTCGCGCGCGGCGCGGCGCTGGAACACCGCGGGCCCCGTGGGCAGCGGGGGCAACCCGCAGGCTGCTGGGCCTGCAAGGGCCAGGCCCGCGTCGAATCGCGTGCCCAGCCCGTGCGCGCTTGGCACGCCGTGTGCTGGGCAAGGAGTCCGGCGCGTTGGCACCGGTCGGCGCGGAGGCCGCGCTCGCAGCCCTTCTGGGGCACGCAGCGTGTCTCTCCGCGGGACCGACAGCGCCGCGCGCCAGCGGGCCTGGCAACGGCAAGCCGCGTCCGACGGGCTGCTAGACTAGCCTCGCACCGGCGCTCGCCTCCCCCGGAACACGAATCGCTCCCGCTGCCATGCGCTCGAAAGCTGCCCGCATCCGCCCGTCGCTCCTGCTTTCGATCGTCTGCGCCGGGCTGCTCGCGGGCTCGAGCGAAGCCCAACATTATCCGACGCCCAGGTTGAGCCCTGCTACCGGGTGGGAACATGACCCGGCCTGCTGCGAGCTGCCCAGTCACGGCGCGGGACCGGCGATCTGGAGGCGGGCGCGCCTGGCGGCCCTGGAGGCCAACCGCCTGCTGGCCGAAGAGCAGGCCGCGCAGGGCCAGCCCACGGCCCACGGGTCCGCGGGCGCCGAGCAGCCTGTGGCGGTCGCGCGGGCCGCCGCTGGACCGATCGAAGAATTCACTGCGGGGGCTGCGGGGGGCGCGGCTCAAAAGACCGCCGGCCAAGCCCTGACCGCTGGAGGCGGCCAGGCCCCTGCGGCCTCGGCTCCAAAGTCACAGGATCCGGGCCAGGATCAGGCTGGAGGGCAAGCGGGCGGCGCCGAGGTCGCGCCCGCCCAGGACGGCACGCCGGAGGCCGCGGCCCGCGATCTGCCGATCGGCCAGCGCGAACGCGTCTGGTTCGCCCCGACCGCCGCGGACTGGGCCAAGCCCTGCCTGGTCCCCTTCCAGCGCACCTGGGAGGACGCCCTGACGCTCTCCCAGGAGACCGGCCGCCCGATCCTGGTGTGCGTCAACATGGACGGCGAGATCGCCAGCGAGCACTACGCCGGGGTGCGCTATCGCCAGCCGGACATCGCCGCGTTGTACGAGCCCTACGTGTGCGTGATCGCCTCGGTCTATCGGCACACGCCGCGGGACCACGACGAGCGCGGCCAGCGCGTGCTCTGCCCGCGCTTCGGCAGCGTGACCTGCGGCGAGCACATCGCCATCGAGCCGATCCTGTTCGAGCGCTTCTTCGACGGCGTGCGCGTGGCCCCGCGCCACATCATGGTCGAGCTCGATGGCAGCGAGCAGTACGACGTCTACTACGCCCTGGACACCGACTCGGTCTTCAAGCGCATCCAGACCGGCATCAGCGACCGAGCGTCCGAGCCGCGCCCCGCGATCCGGGGCGACCGTTCGGTGCTCGAGCGGGTGGCTAGCCCCGACAACCGCGATCGCAGCGCAGTGGAGCAGGCCTACCTGGAAGCGGATCCCGCTGGCCGCCGGGCCCTGCTGGAGGCGGCCCTGGCCGCCAAGGACGCCGCTTCTGCGGATCTCCTGCGGCTGGCGGTCTTCGGGCTCGATTCGGAGCTGGCCAGCCTGGCGCGCCAGTCCCTCGCCCAGCGAGAAAGCGAGGATGCCGTCGAGCTGATCGGCGAAGCCCTGGGCACGCCCCTGCCCGCCCCGGAGCAGGAGGCCCTCGTGGCAGCCTTGGACCGCCTCGGGGCGCGCTCGGAGCGCGCGCGCACCCTGGCCGCCGTGCAGCGCGCCGCGAAGAGCGGCGGCAGCGGCCTCGATCCCGAGGCCTGGCGTCGGCGGCTGGCCGAAGCGCCGGCGAAACGCGCTTCCTTCTACGAGGTGGCCTACGGCGCCAGCGCCGCCGCCCGAGGCGCCGCCGACGCCTCGGCCGGGACCCCGGCGCCCTCCGAGCGCGCCCAGCAGCTGCTCGAGCAGGCCCGCGCCTTCATCGAGCACGCCGACAGCGGCGAGGCCGATGCCCGCTACATGGAGCTGCTGCGCGCCGACGCCGCGCGCTTCCTCGCGGCCCTCTCGGCCATGGGCTTCGAGAGCTTCGAAAGCCGGGCCCTGAGCGCCTACCTGGCCGATCGACGCGGGGATGCCCAAGCGGCCCAAAAACTTGGCGCTGCCGCCCTGCTGGCGCTCTCCGGCGACTCCAAGGGCTCAGCGGAAGCCGCGGCCGGCTCGCCGGACAAGCCGGCGGATGCCGACTCCCGCGGCGGCCCCCTGGACACGGCGCGTTTGACGGCGGCCCTGGAAGGCCTCGATCCCGCGCTGCTGGCCCATCCGGCCACGGCCCTGGTCCTGTCCGGCTTCGCCGCGGAGCGCGAGGCCCAGATCCGCCGCGCCCAGCGCGAGCGCCAGCCCTGGCCCGAGAGCCTGCTGGCCGAGGTCAACGCCGCCTACGAGCTGCTCTCCAAGCACCCCGCGGGCCGCCCCAGCCAGGCGGCTCGCCACTACGAGTTCCTCTGGACCCTGGGCGCCAAACGCCAGGCCCTGAGCGTGCTCGAGCGCGGCGTTCAGCGTTTCCTCGCCGACGGAGAGCTGCACCAGCGCTATCGCGCGGCCTTCCTGATCACCGAGGGCCCCGAGGGCCTCGAACGCCGCTACGACGCCCTGCTGGCACTGCATCCCCAGGACGCGTCCCTGCTGGCTCAGGTGGCCTACGGCGACCTGGTCCTGGCCGAGCACCAGCGGCGCACGCGCCCCGAAGGCTGGCCCGCCAAGGCCCTGGCGGCCTACGACCGCGGAGCCGGCCGCTATCTGGCCCTGGAGGGCGCCCAGCAGCGCAGCGGTTCAAGCGTTTTGCCCAACCCCGAGGAGCTCCTGGCCAGCGATGCCGCCGAAGCCGAGCGCCTTCGGCGGGAGGCCGCGCACTATCGCGCCATGGCCGAAGCCGGGGCGGCCCGGGTGCTGTTCGAGCTGGGCGATGATCCGGCCTGCGTCGAGCGCCTGCTGCGCTCCTTCGAGCTCGCGCCGCGCTCCTCGAACCTCCCCGACGGCCTCAACCTGACCGCCGTGGACACCGCCAAACTCGCGCTGACCCGCCTGCGTCAAGGCGATCAGCCCGACCTCGCCGCGCGCCTGGAAGCGGGCCTCGAAACCCTGCGCGCCCTCGACCCGACCCTTCTAGACCTGCCGGCCTACGAGCGCGCCATCCCGCGCTGACTTCTGAGAAGAAAATCGGCGCGCAGCGACGATCCCAGCCTCTGCGGCCGCCGGATGGCGGCCCAAAGGCATGCTGACAGGCTGGTCTGACTGCTCGGGCGCAGCCCGAGTCGATGTTTTTCTCAGCCTGTCCGCCGTCAGAGGAATAGCGTTCCGGACCAGTCCTCGTTCGCGGGCGGCCGGTTGAAGCGCTGCAGGCCGAAGTAGTCCTTGTCGAAGGCCGAAAGGGCCTCGCCGGTCATCAGCTGGGCCATGCCTTCGCCCACGGAGGGAGCCAACTTGAAGCCATGGTCGGCGAAGCCGGCGGCCACGAACAGGCCCTCGATCTGGGGCACCGCGCCCATGACGGCGCGGCCGTCGGGGGTCAGCGGGAACCAGGAAACCTGCGAGCCGGCGGGAGCCTGATCGCGATAGAAGGGCAGGCGACGGCAGAGCCTCTCGCGGGCCTCGCGGGCGCGGGCATCGGAGATCGACTGGTCCTGGGTCGGCTCGTCGAAGATCTGGTCCCGTTCGTAGACGATCGGGCAGATGCGGGTGCGCCGCAGCAGCGGCTCCGGCCGCGCGTAGTAGCCGTATTCGAGGTCGATCAGCACCGGGTGCTCGGCTCCCGCCAGGGGCTCCTCGCTGTGGCGCAGGCGCTCGGCTTCCTCTTCGAGGGGGTCCTCCAGGTTGACCACGGGGATGGCCGCCTCTTTGCCCACCTCCGCCGCATCGCCGGGCAGCGACAGGAAGTGCTGCTCGACGCGCGCCACGCGCACCGGCAGCAGCACGCCATGGGGCTCCAGCAAGCGGCGGCTCCAGGCCCCGGCCACGATCACCACCTGCTCGGCGCGCACTTCGCCCTGGCTGGTGTGGACCCCATGGATGCGGCCGCCCGACACCAGCAGCCCGTCGATGTCGACGCCGGTGCGGGTCGTCGCCCCGTAGGTGCGCGCCAGGGCCGTGAACTCGCGCAGGCACAGGTGCGGATCCACGTAACCACCGCCCGGCTCCCAGGCGCCGATGGCCTGGTCGTGGACTTCGATGCCGGGGATCCGCTCGCGGATGCCGGCGGCATCGAGCAGAGCGGTGCGGATGCCGATCTTGGCCTGGGCGGCGATGTTGCTGCGGATACGCTCCATCATGCGCGGGGTCTCGGGCCCTGCGATGGTCAGCACCCCGGTGCGGCGGAAGCCCACCGAGCGGCCGGTCTTGGCCTCGAAGCCGGCGTATTCGCGGATCGAGTCGCGGGCCACCGAGGCGATCGCGCGCTCCTCGTAGTGCTGGCGCAACAGCGCGCCGCTCGAGCCGGTCGAGCCGCCGCCCATCTGCCCCTTCTCGAGGAGCACCACGGGCTGCTTGTAGGGATGGCAGCGACGGGCGAGTTGAAGGGCGATCGACGCGCCCATCACACCGCCGCCCACGATCAGGGCCTTGGCTTGCACAGGTGAGGATTCGGCTGGGGGGAGGCGTCAGAGGGTCTCTGCTCGCCGGGGGGCAGCATCATCCCGAACCGGGCCGGCCGCGCCAAGGCCGCCGGCTGCGGGGCGCCAGCCCAGCCCCCCGGTGGCCCCCCGCTTCGCAGCGGCGCCGCCGACCGGGACCCACCGGGAGCCGGGGGCAGGTTGCGGATCCCCGGAACCCGAGACCGGGGGGGTCCGCGGCGATCCCCGGGAGTCCTGCTTCGCACAGTTGCCCGCCGTGGCCTCGCTGGCCCGGGCGCAGGCGGAGCTCCGGCGGCTTAGATTCAGCGCACCCAGTTCCCCTCCGACGCCATGCTGCCCGCCCGCAAGACCCGCACGATCCATGTCCGCGACCTGCCCATCGGGGGCTCGGCCCCGATCGCCGTGCAGAGCATGGCCGCCACGCGCACCCGCGACATCGAGGCCACCCTGCGGCAGGTGCGACTGCTGGAGGAAGCCGGCGCGGACATGATCCGCATCGCCGTGGACTCGAAGGCGGACGTGGAGGCCCTGGCCACGATCCGCGGCGCCACCCGCGCGCGCCTGTCCGTCGACCTGCAGGAGAGCTACCGACTGGCCGAACTGGTCGCCCCCCACGTCGACAAGATCCGCTACAACCCCGGCCATCTGCACCACCACGAAAAGGACAAGCCCACCCGCGACAAGGTGCGCTATCTGGCCGAGGTGGCCCGCCAACACGGCCTGGCCATGCGCGTAGGCGTCAACGCCGGCTCCCTGGCGCCCGAGTACAAGGACCGCTTCGCCGACGACCACGTGGGCGGATTGGTGCAATGCGCCGCGGACCATTGCGAGATGCTCGAGGAACTGGGATTCCGCGACTACGTCGTTTCGATCAAGGACAGCGATCCCCGCCTGGTGATCGACGCCAACGTGCGCTTCGCCGAAAAGATGCCCCACGTGCCTCTGCACCTGGGAGTCACCGAGGCCGGCCTGCCGCCCGATGGCATCATCAAGACGCGCATCGCCTTCGAGCAGCTCCTGGCCCGCGGCATCGGCGACACCCTGCGCGTCTCGCTGACCGTGCCCTTCGACGACAAGGGCCAAGAGATCCACGTGGGCCGGCAGATCATCGCCGACGTGGAGGCGGGCCGGTTCCGCTCGGTGCCGCCCAAGTTCTTCGAGGGCCTCAACATCGTCGCTTGCCCCTCCTGCAGCCGGGTCGAGAACGAGCGCTTCGTCGAATTGGCCCAGGACGTCAAACGCCTGACCGCCTACGCCAAGGAGTACGACCTGACCATCGCCGTGATGGGCTGCCGGGTCAACGGCCCCGGCGAGACCGACGACGCCGACCTGGGTCTTTGGTGCGGCCCCAACTTCGTCAACCTGAAGAAGGGCGAGGCGGAGCTGGGCGCCTACAGCTATGACGAGATCCTGCCGCGCCTCACCGCCGAGCTCGACAAGCTGATCGCGGCCCGCCGCGCAGCGCCGGTCTGAGGGCCCACCCCAGCACTCGCCCCAGCCCCCCCCGGCTATCGGCCACGCGAGGGCGACGGAGCCACCCCAGGGCCCCGCAGCCCAACCCGCGCTCCCGTTGCGCCGGCGTGCCCCGGTCCGCGGGCCGCCCCATCGATCGGGTGCCCCGCCGCCAGCAGCGCCACAAGCAGCCCTGTCGCAAGCAGCCCCGCCTGCGGCTCCCCTAGCCAGCGCCGAGCCCTCGAATTTCGGGACCCAGCCCTCAATCCCTTCGGCCCCGCACCGATACCAAGGCCGTTCCAAGGGGTTCGAAGCTCGCTTCGGCCTCGCTGCGGCGAACCGCCCGTCCCCCCGGGCCCGAGTTCCCCCTCGCGCGCTGCAGACCCCGTCCCCCCCGTCGAGGCCACCCCCCCCGCGCCGCCCCGACCCCTTGGAACACAGCTCCGCAGGGAGCCCGTTCGAGCCAGGCCTGCCCACGCGCCGCGCGTGGGCAGGCCGCTCCTTTTTTTGGCCCGGTCCCCACCGGCCTCGACGCCCACGGCTCGCCGAAGCCAGGGCCCCTCAATCCGATCCGAGTTGAGAAGGAGCGAAGGGCGGGGGCCGGCCCCGGGGCGGCATCCAAGCGGCCGGGTCG
>JBILNK010000138.1:0-11764 GCA_044375105.1 Planctomycetota bacterium | reverse complement strand
CAGTCCCTATCTCAGATCCCCAGCCGACCTCAGAAGCAGGGGCCACCGCCCCGACCAACCGCACCCGAGCCCAAAGGCCCCCTCGGCCGCAGGCGCGCTGGGAACCGGAGGGCAACCGGGTCGCGCCCCGCCCAGGTTCGACCGCAGCCGAACGCCCGAAAACGGAGGGGCCGGGTCCTGTTGCCGCAAGCAGGGTGCCGAGGAATGGCCTCGATCCACTTCGCGAGTCGTGCCGTCCGCTGCCCAGCGGGTCTCCCGCCAGAGCGGTCGCGCCTCCCGTCCAGGGCCTGAGAAGCCCCGAAAGCGACAGCGGCTCCCCATGAACTCCTAGCTTTGTGCTTTGTGTCGAGATATGGGGGGGGGGTGTAGACGGCGTCGCCAAGCTGAGCCCGCCCAATCTACGACTCCAATGCCCTAGCCGTCTGTGTGCCGGGCAGCCCAGAGCTAACGTTCAAGCCAGGCCGCCCGCGAACTTCCGATCCTCTCGAGCAACCGGACCAACTTCTTCTGCCATTCTATGGCTAGTTTCTTCTTGTCCGTGAGCCCCACAGGCGGAACCGCCCACAGTGTGTCCGCAACGATCACCTGCACTCAGTGCGTCCAGTGAATCCTGCGCAGGTTCCTAGCTCCGGAAGTTCCTCGAAAAGGCCGAGCAACTCATGAACCGAACCTCCGCTTGGCCCCTGGCCGTCGTGTCCCTGGGATTGGTCGCGACAGGCTGGCTGCTGCGCGACTGGATCGACCACCGAACGGAGGCGCTCCTTCCCCAGATGGCGGCGCAGCCGCCAAGCCCACCAGAATCGGCGGGACTGTTGGAGGTCGCTCCCGAGGTCGCCTTGGAGACGGAGGCGATTCCCCGGCAAGAGGCCAGCGTAGAGCCTGCAACTCCGGCCGTCGAGCGCAAGCGTTGGGCGCGCAGTCTGGCCTCCTACGAAGGCGGAGGTCGCTTTCCGGGGCTGATCATGCAGGAATACTGGGGCGGAGACTGGGAGGCCGGTGGCTTCGGGGGACCCTTCAAGTTGGATGGCACCACCGGCGGCTGGGACGGGTATCTCGGGGATCCAGCAGCCTGTATCGAGCAAGAGCTGCCCAGGCTGATCCTAGAGAATTTCAAAGACCAAAGTCAAATGGTGTCGTACACCCTTTTTCCATTTGGGGTCACGGCGACAGGCGACTTCGAGGGGACTCTCGCCGATCTTATTCGGCAGGGCCCTCGCGGACCTTGGGGACCGCGCAACGTATCCAAGGTTGACAAACAGAGCCCTGAGTACAGGGACCTGCTCGAATTGGTGGAAACGGAATTCTATGTGGTCAACGATCTCGCGGGACCACTCCAAGAACTCCAGCGCCAGGCGATCGAGGCAGATATCCAAGGTCTGGATGCCTACACACTGCCGCGCCGTGGCTACTTGAACTTCGGCCCGATCGCGATCCCGCCCTCCGCCGCGTTCAAGGCCCGCGAGATCCCGGAGCCCCGTCGCCTCTGGAGCCTGAGTTTTCCCTTGATGGGCACGAACATGACGCGCGAATGCCGGGCCTGGAACGGCTTCTATTCGGTCGTCTGGTCGGACTTCCCCGAGGTGAGCGGCTTGCTCGAGCAGATCATTGCGCATGCAGCGGCCCTGGAACCGATTTTCGCCGAGCGCCTCAGGGCGCTGCCCTATCTGCCCTGAATGAGGGCGACGCCCGAGCGGCGTTCCGCGGTCCGTACTCGCAGAGCGCTGCGTTGATCGATGCGAACTGCGGCGGGCCGGCTGCTCGGGCGGCCCCGGGATCGCGACCCAAGCCAGGCGCCGTGGGAGGGTGTTGGTCGCGCGCAAAAGAACCCGGGATCGCCAGCGATGGGAACTGCCGGCCCGGCCCAGGCATAACAAGCGCGCCCCGTTCAGTTCTCGTGCAGCAGCGTGTGCAGGCGCAGGATCGCGGCGCGGTCGTGGTCGAGCTCGAGGGCCGGGAAGGCGGCAGCGAATTCGAGCCAGCGGTGGTGCAGCCAGGGGGGCTGCAGGCAGAGGTCCCGCTTGGGCTCCGCGGCGCGGCAGGCGAAGGTCCACTCGACCACGCGCTCGTCGCCCAGGGTGAAGGACGGGGCCAGGTTCAGGTCGATCAGGTCGGTGGGCACGAGGCCCTCGATCTCGGCCAGGATTTCGCGGCGCACGGCGCCTTCGAGCTGCTCGCCGAGGCCCAGCGTGCCTTGCAGGGGCGTCCAGAAGCTGTCGTGGTCGGGGCCGCGGCGCAGCAGCAGGTAATCCGGGCGCGCATCCCGATAGCCGAACACGAACACCCGCACGCGATGGATCAGGGCGCCCGGGCCGGGCTCGTCCGCGGGGCCGTCTTTGTCTGGGCTTCGATGAGGGTCGAACATGGAGCGGGCGATCAGCCGCCGTCCCGCCGCGAAGCCGGCGGGCGGCTCGGATCGGTCGCGCCCGGGGGGACGAAAGTTTTGCTGCCCGCGGGCGCGCTCGGCGGCCGAGCTTCGGTATCGGCGTTCCCGGGCGGCGCTTGAACCTCGCCGGCGAGCAGCGGCGCCCGCAGGCGCGGATCGGCGGCCAGCTGGGCCGCCAGGGCAGCGCGAGCCTCTGCGGGCAGCTCGGCGGCTTGCCGGCGCTCCGCCCATAGGTCCAGCCATTCGAGGCCCACCAAGGCCGACATGCCCGCGGCAGGGTCGAGCTCGACGGCCAGTAGCAGCTCGCGGGCCTCGGCGGGTTCGAGGCCCACCAGGATGCCCAGCTCATCGACCAGGGCTTCGGAGGACCGCTCGCGCGCCTGCAGCCGCACAGCAGCCCACAGCGTGCAGAGCTCGCGCTGCCAGAGCCGTTCAAGGGCCGCGTCCACCTGGGGGCCCAGGGGCGCGCCCTCCGCGAACAGGCCGCGCTCGCGTGCCCAGCCGGCCAGCAGCCAGCCGGCGCCGCGCGCGCCGATCGGATCGGGCCAGCCGCGCAGCTGGCGGGCGGGCGCGCCGGCCGCCAGGGCTTCGAGGCACAAGCCGCCCGGCCAGAGCTCGAGCAGCAGCGCGGCGCTGAGGCCGGCCGGGCCGAGTTCGTGCAGGCGCGCGCGGCGCCGCGCCTCGCTCCAGGTCGGGTCCGGCCGCCGGAGCTCGGCCACCAGCCCGCCGCCGCGGGGCCACAGGCGCAGGGCGCGCGCCCCGGGCTCGCTCTCCACCAGCTCGGCGCCGAGCAAGCGCGGCACGGGCCAATCGGCGAGGCCCAGGGACGCCAAGGCGCCGGGCAACGCGGCCAGCAGGCGGCCCGTGCGCGCGGCGTCCGGCGGCGCGGGCGGCCCGGGCTCCGGCAGGGCCGCCAAGCGCTCGCGCACGGCCAGCAGCTCGCGCTCGAGGCGCACTTCGATGCTCTCGAGGCTGGCCCGGCTGCCGGTCGCCGCGCGGAGCCAGGCGGCGAAGCGATCGCTGCCCAGACTGCGGCGGGTCGATGTCGGCACGCAGTCCCGCTCCAGGTGCCGCTCGAAGTCCTGCACGGCCGCGCCGGCCAGCGCCAGCACCTCGCGCAGCGCGGCCCGCAGCTCCGGGCTCTGGCTTTCATCGAGCAGCTCCGCCGGCAGCCGCCGGGCGCGCTCCGCCAAGCGCTGGGCCCGCGCCCGGCTGCTCGGCAGCAGCTCGGCGGGCGCCTCGCGCAGAGCCGCGCGGGCCTCGGCGACCAGCTCGGGCAACAGCTTGGCCCGTTTGAGCCAGGCCACCAACGCGGGGCCCTGCGGTTCCGCGGGCAGCTCGAGCAGCGCGGCTTCGAGGCGTGCGAGCCAATAGCGCGGGTCCCGCGACCAAGGGGCCAAACCGCACCAGCTGCGCCAAGCGGTCGCGCAGGCCAGGGCCGCGGCGTGCTCGAAGCGCTGGCGCGGCGGTAGGAACTCGGGCGGCAGCAGCGCCAGGCTGCGCTCCACCTGGCGCACGTCGGCTTCGAAGATCGCCACCGAGCGGCCCGCGCGCAGCCCCGCGGCGGTTTCCAGCCCGGGCCGGCCGGCCCAGCGCGCCCACCAGGGTTCGGCGCTTTCGATGGCCTGGGTCAGGCGCTGCTGGGAGCGGCGCAGGCTGTGGATCGGGCCCGGCAGCTCGGGCGAGCCTTGCGCGGGCGGCGCGCCCGCCGCCGGCGGGGCCCCGGGAGCGCCGGGGGCCTGGCCTGCCGCGCCGTTTCCGCGAGCGGGCTGGCCCGCTGCGCTCGGGGGCTGTCCGGCGGGCGCTGGCGCCTCCCGCGCCGGCGGCGCAGGCGGCGGCTGGCCGCGCTGGCCGAGGGCCGCGGGCGCGGGCAGCAGGGCCAGGCAGAGGAGAGCGGCGGACCGGGCGAACACCGGGGGGCGATCCTAACCGCATGCGCGCGCTGGGCGCCGCCGTAGGCTGCGCCCGCCGGCGGCCCCGACCGGAGCCCCCGACCGGCGCCCCCGACCGGCGCCTTCGACCCGCTCTCACCCCGCGACCCGTGACCGACCGACTCGACCGGATCTTGGCCCGCTTGGACCTGCTGATCGATTGGGAGCGGCGCGACCGCTCCGCCGGCATGCGCGTCGATCGCGGGCCGATGCTGGCGCTGATGGCGGCCCTGGGCGAGCCCCAGCGCGCCCTGACCAGCGTCCACGTCACCGGCAGCAAGGGCAAGGGCTCCGTGGCCGCGCTGGTCGAGCAGGGCGCCCTGGCCGCGGGCCTGCGCACGGGTCTCTACACCTCGCCGCACGTGGAGACGATCGAGGAGCGCCTGCGGCTGTGCGGCGACCCGATCGGGCGCGAGCCCCTGGCGGCCGCGCTCGAGCGCGCCCTGCGCGCCAAGGAGGACTGCCTCGATCCGCGCGCGGCGCGGGCCTCCTGGTTCGACGTGCTGACCGCCGCCGCTTTCCTGGCCCTGCGCGACGCCGGCGTGGACCTGGCCGCCATCGAGGTCGGCCTGGGCGGGCGGCTCGATTCGACCAACGTGCTGCGGCCGGGCGTGTGCGTGATCACGACCATCGAGCTCGAGCACACCGCTGTGCTGGGGCCCACGCGCGAGCGCATCGCCGCCGAAAAGGCCGGCATCCTGTGGCCGGGCTGCGAGCTGATCACGGGCCTCGCTCCGGCCGATCCGGCCGGCAAGGTGATCGCCGACCGCGCGCGCGCCCTGGGCGTGCCGGTGGAGCACCTGCCCCCGGCGCCGGGCGAGCCCCTGCTGGCCCAGAATCGGCGTTTGGCGGGCGCCGCCCTCGCGGCCCTCGGCCGGCGCGGGCTGCGGGACGCCGGCGGAGCGCGCCTGCGAGCCGAATGGGTCCAAAGCGCCCACCCGCGCCTGCCCGGGCGCCTCGAACGTTTTTCCGTGGGCGGCATCCCGCTGGTGCTCGATGGGGCCCACACACCGGGTTCCCTCGCGGCGGTGCTGGCCGAGCTCGGCCGCGATCCGAGCCTGCCCGGACGGCCCTGCGTGGTTTTCGGGGCCGGGCGGGACAAGGATCACACCGCGCTCTTCAGCCTGCTGCGCGGCGTCGCCGAAAGGGTCTTTTGTTCATCCGTGGGGCAGGGCCTGGCCTCCCCCTCGACCGAGCTGGCCTCAAAGGCGGCGGAGGTCGGCCTGGACACGGAAACCGTGTCCGACCCCCGGGTGGCGATCCAACGGGCGCTCGCCGCGGCCTCCGGCCGCTGGGTGCTCGTCACCGGCTCTCTGCACCTGGTCGGCGCCGTGCGCCGCCACCTCCGCACCCTCGATCCCTAGACGGTTGCCACCCCCCCGGGGAGCCGCGCCCGTCGCCCTTGGCCATGCTGACGATCGTCTCCGATCTGATCCTGACGGACAGCTTCCTCATCAAGGGCCAGATCGAGAACAAGTACGCTCGCCTCAGCCAGATGCTGGACGAGTACCGGCGCTACTTCATCAAGATGCGCGACGCGACGCTGATCGACCTCAACAGCCGCGACCGCATCCAGACCCCGCTGGTGCACATCAACCTGGACGAGATCCTGGTGGCCCACGAGTTCCTCGACTCGACCACCGATACGACCATCGCGCGTCTGGCCAACGAGCAGCCACACCGCCTGAATCGCGTGCGCGTATTCTACACCGGCAATCTGAACGTCGAGGTCGCCGGCAACGTGCGGCCCGGCTCCTACGAGATCGACGACCAGGCCACCAAGCGCTTCTTCGTGATGACCAATCCCGAGGTGCGCGGCATGAACCTGAGCGGCGATCGCGACCTGGAGAGCCTGGGGAAGCTCGACTGGGTGATCCTCAATAAGCGCCGGCTCAGCTACATCTACGACTTCTCGAGCTGAGCCGGCCGGTCCGACTGGGATCGCAGGGCGGGATCGGGCCCCCGCCGGCCGCGGGCGCCGGGCGCCGGGCGCCAGGGTGCTGTCAGCGGCCTTTTGCTGTCCGCCCGGCGGCCAGGGTTTCGGCGTAGAAGCGACCCAGGTTGGCCGCGAGCTCCTCGAGGCAGCTCTGCTTCACGTACATCATGTGGCCGGCGGCGTAGCGGCTGTGGCTGATGTTGGCGGCCAGCTCGGCCGGCAGATTGAGGTGGTCGAAGGTGTATTCGGTGGCGAAGTAGGGCGTGGCCAGGTCGTGGAGCCCGCTGGCCACGTGGACCTTGAGGCTGCGGTTGCGCGAGAGGGCCGCGCGCAGGGGCTCGGCGGCGTTCAGGTACACGTTCTGGCTGCCGCGATAGCTCCAGGGCTGAACCCGCGAGGTCAGGATCTCGTAGGGTAGGTCGCTCTCGAAACCCAGCTCGCGGCGCACGTAGTCGTTCATGGCCATCGCATAGGGGCCGTAGATCGCCGCGTAGGAGGGATCGTATTCGTAGTTCTCGCCGGCGCTGTCGCGGTCGCTGCCCAGGTAGCGGCCATCCAGTCGACCGATGGTCAGGCCCTCGTCGCGCCGCAGCTCCTTGACGAAGCGCTGGATCGAGATGCGCAGGTTGCTGGACCGCACGTAGTCCTCCGCCAGTCCGGTGTAGCGCGAGAGCTTGCTGGCCAGGGCGGCGCGCTGCTCCGGCGGCAGCCGGTCGCCGCGCATCAGCGCCAGGCTGTATTCGCCGCGCGCGAACTCTTCGACTTCGCGCAGGGTCGTGGGCAGGTCCGCGGTCAACTCGGGAGCGAGGCGCCCGTGGAAGGCCGCCAGGGCGGTGTAGGTCGGCAGGAACAGGGCATAGGGCAGGTCGTTGCCCGAATCGAAGCGCGCGGTCTGGAAGTTGAGGATCGAGGAGACCAGCACCAGGCCGCTCGGGTAGATGCCGTAGCGCTCCTGCAGATGGTTGCAGAGCAGGGCGGCGCGGGTGGTGCCGTAGCTCTCGCCCGCCAGGAACAGCGGCGAGCTCCAGCGCTGTTGGCGCGCCAGGAACAGGCGCACGAATTGGCCGACGGCGTTGATGTCTTCTTCGACGCCGTGGAATTCGCTCGCATCGACGCCCTTCTCGGCCCGCGAGAAGCCGGTCGTGACCGGATCGACGAAGACCACGTCGCTGTGGGCCAGCAGCGTGTGCGGATTCGGCATCAGCGCATAGGGGCGGCGCAGCTCGAAGCCCTCTGGCCCCAGATCGATCCGCCGCGGGCCGAAGATGCCCAGGTGCAGCCAGACCGAGGAGGACCCGGGGCCGCCGTTGAAGCTGACCGTCAGCGGGCGCTCGGGCCCCTGACCCTTCAGCCGGTAATAAACGAAAAACACCCGGGCGCGCGGCTCGCCCGTTTCGGTCGAAAGCGGCAAGGTGCCGGTCAGGGTTTCGTACTGGAGCGTGCCGGAGGGCGTTTCGACCTGGGCGCTGCGCAGCACCGGGGCCGGCTCGTCGGTCGCTTTCGCGGGTTCGCCGGCCGCGGCGGGCGCCGGGGGCGCGTCGGCCTGGGCGGCGCTCGCTCGTGCCGGGGAGGCCACCAGCAGCAGGAGCAGGCTCAGGAGGCTCGCGGACGCGGACGGCGATCGGATCGGCATGGGGCGGAAGGGCGTGGGATCTGCGTGAGGCTAAACCGCGATTCGGCGCGGGCCAGCGCTTTGTATGGGTTGTGTAAGGGCGGCGGCCTCCGCGGGCGGCGGAGCGCCGACGCTGGATGCCGAAATCCTGGGACGGGCGGGGCTTGCGGCGCTGGGCGGGCCCCGGCGCCGGCCCGCTGCTGGCGTGGTCCGACCGGCGGGCTTCCCCAGCGGCCCTGCGAGCGCCCTATCCTTTGCGATCTCGCCCATTTCCCTCGGACCCGAGTCTCGCATGCACGGCCACGACCTCCGCCCCCGCGCTTCCCATGGCGCCCGCTCCGGCCGCCTTGCCCCCATCGCCGCCGGCCTGCTCCTGCTGATCCCGCTGGCCCTGGGTTGGCTGCTGTTCTTCGGCGCTTCAGAGCGGCAGGCCACCCCGTCGAATCCCGCGGCACCGCAGCCCGCGGCCCCGGCCGCTTCCCCCGCGGCGTCCGAGCCGGCGCCCGCCGTGGCCGCGGCGCAGGCGTCACCCGCCGCCGAGGCCGAGCTGGGTGCCGAGAGCATCGCCGCCCAGCCGCGCGCGGGGTTGGACGCGCCGGAGCAGCGCCGCTCGGCCGAGCCCGCTGCGCCCCCGCCCGGCCAGCTGCGGGTCTGCTCCGCGGACGGCAGGCCGATCGCCGGGGCGCTGCTCAGCTGGGAGGCGCTCACGGCCGACGATCTCCCGCGCGCCTGGACCGAAATCGCGCTGCTCGAGCGCTTCGGTGCAGCGGATCGCGAGCTGAGCCTGGCCAAGGACCGGCAGCTCGATGGGAGCGACGCGGACGGTCTGGCGCCGGATCGCGCCGGACAGACGCAGTTCGGCCTCCTGTGGGTCACCCACGCGGAGCACCTGCCGCGGCTGGCCATCAAGCCCAAAGCCGGGGAGCCGGGTGCCTGGGCCGGCGCGGAGCTGCGCCTCGAGCCCGGGCGGGGCGGGCTGGCCCGCGTGCGCCTGCCGGCCGGTGCGGAGCGGGCCGCCTTCTCGCTCGTGCAGCTGGCGCTGCCGCTTGCGGCCGAGGGCGGCTTCAACGCGCCCGAGCGCACCGCGCGCTACGCGCTGGTGCGCCGCTACGGGCTCTCGGACGACGGCTCCTGCCGCCTGCACGCCTTCGGCGGCCCCCAGTTGCTGGTCCTGCTGGAGGGCGAGCGCAGCGTGGCGCTGTGCACCCTCGAGGGCGACGGCGACGTGGAGCTCCAGCCGGCGGCGCCGCTGCGCCTCGATCTGCGCGTGGCGGCCGAGCCCGGTAGCCTGCCGTCTGAGCCGACCGTGCGGCTCTTGGCCGCGGGCCCGGCGGGGCCCTGGCTGCCGCTCGAGTCGGTGCGCCTCGATGCCGAGGGCCGCGCCAGCGTCGAGCGCCCCTGGCCCGCGGGCGCGACGCGCCTGCGCGCCGAGCTCTCGGCCGAGCGCCTGTTCGCCGCGCCGATCGAGCGCGCTGTCCCGGGGCCCGGCGCACGGCTCGAGCTGGCTTTCGAAGCCCGCGCCGCCATCGCCCAGAACGTGCAGGCCATCGTTCGCGAGGGCGGCGAGCGCCGCGGCGTCCCGAACGCCCAGGTGACCTGGACGCGGCTCGAACCGCCCGAGGTCCTGTTCAGCTTCCCGACCCTCGAGGACGGCCAGGCGCGCTTCGAGCACCTGCCGATCGGCGAGCCGCTCACGCTCGAGATCGTCGCCGAGGGCTTCGCCCGCGTGCTCCTGTCGCCGCTGACCCTGCAGGCGGATCAGCACGACCTGCGGCGCACCCTGACCCTGTTCCGCTCCGGCAGCCTGCGCGTGCGCGCCACCCGCGACGGCCAGCCCGCGCCGATCGCACGCTATGCGGTCTGGCTGCGCCAGGCGCCGCGCTCGCCCCTGCGCTTCGACGCCGCGCCGGATGCCGAGGGCTGGAGCCTGCTCGAAGGGGTGCCCCAGGGCGAGGGCCGCATCGTGGCCATGGAAGGCGATCTGTCGGTCAGCCTGCCCGCGGGCTATCAGCTCGAGTCGGCCGAGCTGCCGCTCGAGATCGAGGTGCCCCTGGGCGAGCCCCTGACCGGCCGCGGCGTGGTCTATTCGGCCCTGACCGGCGAGCCGCTCGCCGGGGTGCAGGTGGCCAAGCTGCAGGCCGAGACCAATTCGGACCAGTCTGCCGAGGTCGATCCGCCCGTGCGCACCGATGCGGAGGGCCGCTTCGAGCTGGGCCCGACCTTCGGCAAGACCGCCGCGGCGCGCTTCTCGATCCCCGGTTACCAGTCGATTCAATGGACCGCCTACCTGGATCCGCGCGGTTTCCACGATTTCGGCGAGGTCTATCTGCGGCAGGTGCGGCGCGTCGAGCTGCGCCTGTTCGGCGCCGAGAGCGGCGCTTATCAGGGTTATGACCTTGGTTTGGTGCGCCCCGACCAGGGCGATTACCACTGGACGGGTTTTTCTCCCGAGGGACTGGCCAGCGTGCCCCTGCGCCAGGCGGCTGCGGAGTTCATGCTCTACGCCGCGGACGATTCGCGGGATTACGCGGTTTCGACCGTGCGCGGCGGCGACCAGCGGGTCGAGCTGGAGGAGCGACCCGGCGAGCCGTTGACGGTGGAATTCGTGGACGTTTCCGGCGAGCCCGTGGAGGCCACCGGCGTGCTCGGCACCGGCTTCTTCACCGGCGGATACAGCTGGATGCGCTCCCTGGGGATCACCAAGCCGACCTCCACGGTGCGCTTCCGCCAGCCCCCGCGCGGCACCGAGTACCTGCTGCAGCTCAGCAATGGACCCTTGGGGGGCAGCGTCTCGCTGCGCTCCGCCGAGGGACCGGCCAGCGCGCGCATCGTCCTGGCCGAGGATCCGCCGCGGTTGCGCTTGCTGGACGGCCAGCGCGAGCCCGTGGCCGGGGTCTCCGTGGTGGTCTATCCGCTCGGCCCCGACGGCCGACCGGTGTCCCTGTTGACCCTGGCCAGCGATGCGGCCGGCCAGGTGCCGCTCGAGCTGGCTCTCGACGTGCCCGTGCTCGTGCAGGTCAATGGGCGGGACAGCTCGATCCAGACCTACGAGCCGATCGGCCCGCGCCAGCCCGGCCAGGTGATCGAGCTCGAGTTCCGCCCCGAGCATGCCCTGTTCATCCGCCTGCTCGACGGCCAGACGCCGCTGGGCGGGGTGCAGTGCGAACTCTACGCGCCGCCGACGCGCTGGACCCACAGCGTGGGCTTCTCGCAGCAGAGCCGGCAGCTCGAGATCCACAACCTCGGCGCAGGCCGTTACCGCTTCGAGGCCGCGGCCCCCGGCCGTTTTCCGATCAAGCGCGAGCTCGATCTGCCGGTCGAGCCCCTCGAGCTCCAGCTGCGCCGCGTGGCCGACCTCGAGCTGCGCTTGCTGGCCGCCGACGGCTCGCCGCTGCCCGGTCAGCGCCCGCGGCTCGGATCCCTCGAGGGCCTCGGGGAGCTCGAGTCCTGGATCGCAAGCGGCCTGCTGGAGGACCCGGGGCTCAGCGATGGCCTCGGGCGGCTGGCGCTGCGGGGCCTGCCCCACGGGCGCTATCGCGCCGAACTCCAGGTCGGGGGCCGCCAAGGACGCTTGGACCTGACCCTCGAGCCCGGCCAGAGCCACGCCCAAACGCTGGTGCTGGCGGATTGAGCCCGCCCCCAGCGCCCGGGCGCTGGCGCGCGCGCCGGCCCCGCGGGCGCGGGCTCACTCGTCCCCGGTTTCGCCGACGGTTTCCACGTCCTCCGGCGGGGCCTCGATCTCGTCCAAGAGCTCCACGTAGGACAGATAGCGCGAGGGCGCCAATCGGCCGGCTTCGACCGCCTCGGCCAGGGCGCAGCCCGGCTCGTGGTCGTGCAGGCAGCCCTGGAAGCGGCAGCGGCCGGTGAAGGCCGCGAATTCGCGATAGTGGAAGCGCAGGTCC
>JBILNK010000310.1:0-3021 GCA_044375105.1 Planctomycetota bacterium | reverse complement strand
GCCCCCGGGCCTCGAGGCGGCCCTCGAGGGCCGCCAGGCGGGCGACCAGCTGGAGTTGCTGCTGACCGCCGACGAGGCCTACGGGCCCCACGACCCTGAATCGGTGATCGCGATCCCGCGCAGCGATCTGCCGCCCGGCGCCGACATCCAACCCGGCGACCTGCTGCCCCTGCAATTCCGGCCCGAAGAAGGCGAAGGCGACGACGACTTCGAAGAGGTCGAGGTGCCCGTGGTGGCCGTCGAGCCGGACGCCGTGATCATCGACCTCAACAACCCCCTCGCCGGCCAGGACCTGCACTTCAAGGTCCAAGTCCTCGCCGTCGAACCCGACCCCGACGCGCCCTGACCCGCTGGGGCCGACAGGCCCATCAACAATCGGCTCGGGCTGGACCCAGGGCCCTCCGCCCAGCCCGCCAGAGGTCCGTTGGCGGGTTATCCGGCGGCCACAGAGGCCGGCGAGACAGAGGCCGGCGAGACAGAGGCCGGCGAGACAGAGGCTGGGGAGGCCGAGACCGGGGATGCCGAGACCCTGGCGGCTCCCGCTGCGGCCGGCTCAGGGCGCTTCCAGGGGCGCCCGCTCGGGGGCCTCGTCCCGCGGCAGACCCAGGTAGCGGCGCATCCAGGCGCGGCCCAGGTAGATCAAGGGCGTGTCAAGGGCCGCCAGGGCGGCTTTGAACAGGTACACGGCCCAGATGATCGCGGCGATCTCGGCCCATTGGAGGTCCAGGGCCAGGCGCAGGAAGATCACGTTGACGATGATCGTGTCGACCAGCTGGCTGATCAGGGTCGAGCCGTTGTTGCGCAGCCACAGGTGCTTGCCGGCGGTCAGGCGCCACCAGAAGTGGTACAGGCGCACGTCCAGCAGCTGGGCCACCAGGTAGGCCAGCATCGAGGCCAGGAGCAGCGTGCCCGGGTAGGAGAAGGACAGCTCGAAGGCGGTCTGCATCTCGAGGTCCCCGAACCGCGCGGGATCGGGGTTCTTCCAGAGCGGGCTGGCCGGCAGCAGCTTGGCAACCTCCAGGGCCACCAGCATCACCCCGCTCATCAGGAAGCCCATCACCACCATGAAGTCGGCCTTGCGCCGGCCCCAGATCTCGCTGGTCAGGTCCGTGACCAGGAACGTGATCGGATACGAGAGCAGCCCGGTGGTCAGGGTCACCGAGGAGCGCCCGAACAGCCAGCTCCAGCCCTCGCCCACGTCGACCCGGAACAGCTTGACGCCGATGATGTTGGTCAGCACCAGCACCACGCAGAACAGGGTCGCGAAGAAGGCGTACAGCAGGTCGGCGCGCGAGAGCCCGAAGCGCGTGGCGCGTTGGTGCAGCGGCACCTCGAGCGACGCCGCGGGGTCCGCACCGCCGCCGGCCTGCGCCGGCTCGGGCGGCGCGCCGTTCCGAGAGGCCGCCGGCCGCTCGCCGCCCGAAGGCTCCGCCGAACGGGCCGGGGAGGCACCCCGCTCCGAGGCCCCCGGGGGGCGCGCCGACCCGGGCGCCGAGCCCGCGGGCGCCCGGTCGGCGGACGAGGAATCGGAGGGCTGCGGGGAGGTCTCGCGGGGGGTCATGGGGAGGGGGCCCCGCTCGATCGCGGAGGCTCGCGGGCGATCTTCGGTCCGGGCCCCGGGCCTTGCTACCCTTCCGCGCCGCGAAATCTGGCGGCGGCCCCCCATGACCACGACCCTCGAATACATCGCCAAGCGCGACGAGCAGCGCTTCCTGGCCATCTACGAAGGCCTGCTGCACGACGGCTTCGGCCCCCTGGACGGCGAATTGGCCAAGCTGCTCAAGTTTCGGCCCCAGGCGATCAAGAAGCTGCCCCTGCCCCAGCGCGCCCGCCACGCCCGCAATTACCTCCTGGGCCGCAAGCAGGGCGAGATGGCCTACGAAATCCTCGGGGCCTACCTGGTCAAGCACCACCGCGCCCTGGTGACCGATTTCCTGGACGCCGCCGGGATTCCCCATGAAGAGGGCATGCTCGAAGCGGACGCGCCCCTGCCGGACGAGCCCGGCATCCACAAGGCCGTCGAGGCCCTGGATCAGAAGTACCCGCGCGAGGAGGTCACCATGTATCTGGCGCTGTGCGGCCAGACCTGGCCCGAGGTCGAGCGCTTCGGCTCCTTGTGGAAGGAGCGCGGCTGAGCCTGCATCGGGCGGCCTTCGCTGGGCGCCGCCGGCGGCTCCAGAGCTGCGCCGCGCGGCCCGATTCGATCCGGCCGGTTTGAGCCGCCCGGTTTCAGCGAGCCAAGCGTTTGGCGGTCGCCGCCAGCCGCGCCTGGGCCGCGCTGTCCACGGGCGGGAACTTGAAGTCGGCGATCGAATTCGTCGGCAAGAGGTGCACGTGGCAGTGCGGCACCTCCCAGCCGATCACCGAGACGCACACGCGCCGGCAAGCGAGCTTTTTCTGCAAGAGCTGCGCCACGCCCTTGGCCGCGATCCACAGGGCGGCGGTTTCGGCGTCGCTCAGATCGAACAGGTAATCGACCGGGCGCTTGGGGATCAGCAGGGTGTGGCCCTCGACGCGCGGATTGATGTCGAGGAAGGCCAGATGCTCGGCGCTCTCCCAGACCTTGTGGCACGGGATCTCGCCGGAAACGATGCGCTCGAAGAGGGTCGGCATGGGCGTCGGGCGGAAGCGGGACGGCCCTACACCCTAGCGCGTCCGGGGCGCCGCCGCGCGCGCGGCCTCGGCTGGCAGCGCGGGCAGAAGTGCGTGCCGCGCTGACCGACCACGATGCGCTCGATGGGCGTCGCGCAGGCGCGGCAGGGCTGGCCGGTGCGCCCGTAGACCTGGAACTGATCCTGGTAGGCGCCGGGCTGGCCCTCGGGCGTGCGATAGAAGACGTCGAAGCTCGAGCCCTCGCGCTCGATCGCTGCGCTCAGCACGGCGCGCACCTCCGCCAGCAGCCGAGCCGCGGCTTCGGCCGAGACCCGCTCGCTGGAGAGCAGCGGGTGCAGCCCGGCCCGGTGCAGGCTCTCGTCCACGTAGATGTTGCCGAGGCCCGCCAGGAAGGCCTGGTCGAGCAGC
>JBILNK010000137.1:0-11773 GCA_044375105.1 Planctomycetota bacterium | reverse complement strand
GCGGCATCCGCGGTTGGGCATGACCATGATCGAGACCACGGCAGCCCTGGCGATCTGCGGGCTGACTTTGCTACACCTGTCGGAGTCGCTGACCCGCTCGGGCAGCGCCCTGACGGTCTCCCAGCGGCGCGCCGCGCTGATGCTGGAGAGCCAGCGCGCCCTGGACGAGGCCGCCGGGCGCCTCAAGGACGCCGTGGCCGCCAGTTTGCTACCGGATCCGATCGGCAACCTGGGTTCCGACGACCTGCGCTTCTCGCGCCTGGCGGGTTTCGTCGACGGCGCGCCGGTGTGGGGCAACCAGGAGCGGCTGTTCCTGCGGCTGTGCGCCGAGGAGCTGCTCGACGGCGAGGATCAAGACGGCGATGGCCTGATCGACGAGCACGAGCTCATCTTGGTGAGGAGCTTGCCGGGAGGCCTGCAGCGGGAGCGGGTGCTGGCCAGCGAAATGCCGCCCCTGGGCGCCGGAGAGGCCGCCAACGGAGCGGACGACGACGGCGACGGACTGATCGACGAACCCAGCTTCGTGGTCCAGCGCAACGGCGAGGTGCTGAGCGTCTCCCTGTCGATCTGGATGCCGGTCCAAGAACAGGGTCTCGAGCAGGTTCAGGTGGTGGAAAACACGCGCCAGGTGGCGCTCAGGAACTGATGCAGTCCAAGACCTCGCGACGCCGCGCGCCGCCCGCTCAGCGCGGCAACGCGCTACTGGCCTCCATGCTGACCTTGACGGGCATCGCCGTGCTCTCGGCTTCGGTCCTGACCACCAGCCTGGCGATGCAGCGCGAACAGCGCGGCGATCTGCAGCGGCTGCAGGCGCGCTACGCCGGGGAGGCCGCTGTCGCGGCCGCTCTGGTCGATCTGGAGCTGGGCGGCCCCGGCCAGGCCTTCAGCGCCCAGGCGCCCCTGCGCCTCGGCGGCGCCGAGGCCTGGGCCGGTTTCACCCCCTTGGCGGGCGATCAATTCAGCGCCGACGCCGGCGCCCGGCTCGGGCACACGCGCCTCGGACTCGAAGTCATCGCCGAGAGCGTCAGCCAGGGCCTGTTCCAGTTCGGAGCCTTCGGCGAAGACGGCGTCTGGCTGGCCAGCAATGCCCAGATCGACTCCTACGACTCCGAGCTGGCGCCCTACGCGGCGCTCAACAACAGCGGCAGCAGCGCCTATTGCGACGACGACGGCGCGGTCGGCTCCAACGCCGACATCGAAGTCTCGCAGAACGCCAAGGTCTGGGGTCAGCTCACGCCCGGACCGGACGGCACGGCAATGGTGCTCGGCAACGCGATCGTCAGCGGCGGCGCCTTCGCCAGCCCAGAGCCGACGACCCTGCCGCCGATCCAGCTGCCGACCTACACGCCGGGCGGCCATCTGGTGCTGGCCAACAACGCGGTCCAGACCCTGGCGCCGGGCAACTACGACTTCGGCCAGTTCCAGGTGGGCAAGAACGCCAAACTGACCATCCAGGGTCCGGCCGAACTGGTGGTCACGAACCTGAAGGTGCTGACCGGCTCGTCGCTGCGCATCGACAGCACCGCGGGTCCGGTTACGATCTACGTCGAGGACGATTTCCTGATCGACTCGAACACCCTGATCGCTCCGCTCGATCTGGATCCCAAGGGTTTGTCTTTCCAGCTGCTCTCCGACAACATCGTCGATCCCTTGCAGCTGGTCGACGTGGACCTGCTCGACTTCGACTCCAACGCCAAGATGTACGCCTCGATCTACGCGCCCAACGCGCTGGTCGAGATCAACAGCAACTTCGAGCTGTTCGGCGCGGTGATGGCCAAGGAGCTGATCTTGGACAGCAATTGCAAGATCCACTACGACGAATCCCTGGCCGACGCCGATATCTACTCCACGTCCACCTTCGAGGTCATCGGCTGGAGGGAGAAGGGTCATGGGCAACCTTGATCAGCAGCCGCCGCGCGGGCGGCTTGCTGGGCGAAGTTTCATGCTGGCGGGCCTGGTCGGCCTGGCCGTATTGCTGCCTTTGTCGCATCGGCCAGGGACGCCCTGGGCCGCGTGGGGCTCGGCTGGCTGGCAGGCAGAGGAGCTGGCCTCACCATCCGCGGCAGCCGGCGCCGACCTGACCGCAGCGGAGCTGATCGGCGAATGCCTGCGGCGCGCCGAGCGCGGCTGGCGCGGCGCTGACGGGCAGGTCCTCGATCGACTGCTCGCCGGCGGGCGGGAACTGGAGCCCCTGCTGCTCGAACGGCTGCTCAGCGGGCGGGGGCCGGGAGCGGCCCCCGGCGATCAGGACGAGCCCCTCAACCGCTTTCAAGAGGACCTGATCCTGACGGCTTTGGCCGAGCTCGGCGGCGAGCTGTGCGCCGAGCGGTTCGAGGCCCTGGGGGGCTGGCGTGCAGCGATCGGAACGGGTCCGCTGGCGGGCCGCCTGCTGGGGCTGGCCGCGGCCCGCTTGCCCGGCGACCGCTGCGCCGAGCTCGCTACGCTCTTCGAGCTGCAGCCGCCTGGCCGCGCCCAGCGCCAGCAGCTGCGCGGCGCCATCGCCCGCTGGGCGGCGCGCGATGCTTCGCTCTATCCGAACCTCGCGCCGCTGTTCGCCCTCTCGGTGCCGGAGCTCGAAATCTGCCTGTTGCAAGGGCTGTGCGACGCCGGCGAGCTGCGCGCGCTCGAGCGCCTCGAGGGCCTGCTGCTGGCCGGTCGCCACGATCCCCAGACTCTGCTGGCCTTGGCGGGCGAGCTGGCCCCGCGGTTGGGGCTGGCCGAGCGGCGGCGCTGGAGCGAGCTGGCCGCCGGCTGGACCGGCAGCCAGCGCACGGCGCTGGCTGCCGAAGCCTGCCGGCTGATCGGCCGGCTGTCGGCGGCCTGGGCCGCGGAGAGCCTGCTCGGGCCCCTGCACGCCGAAGCGCAGGTGCGCGAGGCGGCCCACGCGGCGCTGATGGCGCTTTCCGGCCAGCGTTTCCCTCCAAAGCGCGCCATCTGGGAGAGTTTCATCGCCGAGGAGCGGCGCTTCGAAGCGCAGGCCCTGCCCAAGCTCTTGAGCCAGATTCAGCACGCGCCGGTCGAGCGCCTGGCGGGCTGCCTGCGCGACCTGGCAGCCCATCCCTTGGCGAAGGAGAGCGTGCGTCCGTGCCTCGAATCGCGTCGCGACCAGGGCGAGCCGCGGGCGCAGGCGCTGCTGAGCGCCTACCTGGCGCGTGGCTGAGTTGGGCGCTTCAAGCGCACAGCCGTAGACGGTTCCTAGGCCGAAACCGTCTTATACATCCAAATCAGCAGCGCCATCACGAGCAGTACGAAGAGAAGGCGCCTTTCGCGGGAGTCGAGCCAGGGGGCCGCCGGCGCGGGCGCGGCTCCGGCGCGCGCCAGGGCTTCGATCTGGGCCCGGCCCTCGCTGCGGGCGCGCTCGGCAGCCGCCGAGCCTTCGCTGCGCGCCTCGATCAAGCGCTGCTCGGCGACCTCCAGGCGTCCTTGCAGCTTGCCCATCTCCAGCGCCAGGGTGCGCAGCTCGCGCTCGCGCTGGTCGACCAGGCCGCGCATGGCGCTGAGCTCGCGCTGGTAGTCTTCGCGGGCGCGCGTCGACCGCTCCTCCAAACGATCCGCGAACTGCTGGGCAGCGTGCTCGAGCTTGGCGGATGCCTCCAGCGCCCCTTCGAGGAAGGCGATGCGCTGGCGCGCCCCCTGCAGGGCGGCCTGGGCCTGCGGTCCGTCGCCGGGCGGCAGGCCTATCAGGGCCAGCGCCTCGCGCTCGCCGCGCACCGCCAGGTCCGCGGGGGCTGCGATGCGCAAGGCCGGGGCCGGCGCCGAGCGCGCGGCGCGGCGGCCCTTGGCCGGCCGGTTGGGGCTTTGGTACTCGCCGGCGGTGGCCGACGACGGCTCCGCCCCACGTCCGCTCTGCTGCTGCATCGTCTGGAGCCTAGCGCCCCGGGGCCCTCGGGGGCAGCGCCCCCGCCTGCGCCGGCCCAGGGCTACACTGCGGCGGAGCCCGGGGCGCCCCCGGGCCCCCCGTCGACCCTTCCCGGCCCCGCTCCATGAGCTCCCCCCACTCACCGCCCCCGAACCCGGCCCGCCGCCGCTTCCTGACCCGCACCGCCGCCGCCGGCGCCCTGGCCCTGGGCGGCAGCGGCCTGTCCTGCGCGACGACCAGCGCCGCCCAGGCCGCCTGGGACGAGCGCCTGCGGCCGGTCAAGGCCAATCCGAAGGTCAACCAACTGGCCCCGGACCAGCCGATCCGGCTGGCGCTGATCGGCTCGGGCGGCATGGGCGGCGGGCACCTGGATGCGCTGCTCAGCTATCGCGAGCGCGGCGAGGAGAAGCTCGACATCGTGGCCGTCGCCGAGGTCTGCAAGCCGCGCCTCGACAAGGGGGTCACGAAGTGCCAGACACGCCAACCCGGGGTCGAGGTCCAGGGCTATCGCGATTATCGCGAATTGCTGGCCCGCGGCGACATCCACGGCGTCTTGGTGGCTTCGCCGGAGCACTGGCACGCCAAGCACTCCGTGGACGCCATGCAGGCCGGCTTGGACGTGTATTGCGAGAAGCCGCTGACACGCCACCTGGTCGACGCTCTGTGGATGCAGCGCCAAGCGCGCGCCGGAGGCCAGATCTTGCAAGTCGGCACCCAGTACATGATGAAGACCGATCACAACAAGGCCAAGGAACTGATCCGGGCCGGGGCGATCGGCCAGCCGACCTGGAGCCAGACCAGCTATTGCCGCAATTCGAAGAACGGCGAATGGCTGTACGGCATCGACAAGAACGTGGCCCCCGGCGAGATGCTCGATTGGGAGGCCTGGTGCGGCCCGGAGGGCGTCGACGAGTGGGACACCGAGGTCTACCACCGCTGGCGCCGCTACAAGAAGTGGTCGACCGGCATCATCGGCGACCTGCTGGTGCACCAGATGACGCCGCTGCTCTACGCCATGGACTTGGGCGCGCCGACGCGCGTGGTCGCCAGCGGCGGCCATCTGGTCGACAAGGCCATGCAGAACCACGACCAGGTCAACCTGCTGCTCGAATTCAGCGACGAGCAGGGCAACCAGGTCCACCAGATGAGCATCGCCGGCTCGACCTGCAACGACCGCGGCTTCGACACGATCATCCGCGGCCACGAGGCCGACCTGTTGCTCGGCAACGAGTCCAAGCTGGTGCTCAAGCCCCAGTCGCCCTTCGTCGACGACGTCGATCCCCAGGAGTTCCCCTGCGAAACCGGCGATTGGCAGGATGCGCTGCGCAAGGACTGGCTGGCCTGCATCCGCAGCCGCCAGCCGAACCGCTCGCAGATCGACCTGGGCGTGGCCCACATGGTCGCCGTGGAGCTGGCCACGCGCTCGATCTGGGAGCGCTCGGCCTTCAGCTACGATCCGCAGAGCCACGCGGTGCGCGCGGTCTGACGGGCTGAGAAAAAATCGACTCGGGCTGCGCCCGAGCGACCACACCAGCCCGTCAGAAGCCTTCGGGCCGCCGTCCAGCGGCCAGAGATGCCGCGATCGCAGCCGGCCTGGGCCCCCACGGGGGGGCTCAGGCCCGCTGGCCTACCCGCCCGCCATGCAGACCTTGACCCTAGCCGTGGAGGCCATGGCCACGCGCTTCGAGCTGGTGCTGTGCGGCGACGAGGCCCACGGGCTGCGCGCGGCGGGTGAAGCGGCCCTCGAAGCGATCGCGGAGAGCGAAGCGCTGCTCTCACGTTTCGAGCGCAGCGCCGCGGTCGCGCGGCTCGCGCGCGCGGCCGGCGGGCCGCCGCTCAGGCTGCTGCCCGAGCTGATCGAGCTGCTGGCCCTGTGCATCGAGGCCAAGGCCGCCACGGGCGGCGCCTTCGATCCGCTCTGGCGCACCGGCGGCGAGCTGTGGCTCGATCGCGAGCGCTGCCTGGCGCGCCTCGAACCGGCCGGCAGCGAGCTGGACCTGGGCGCGGTCGGCAAGGGCTATGCGCTCGATCGGGCCGGCGAGGCCCTGCGCGCCGGCGGGGTCGAGCGCGCGCTGCTGCACGGCGGCACGTCGACCCTGCTGGCCCTCGGCCCACCGCCCGGCCAGGGCGCCTGGCGTTTTGCTTTGGACCTCGAAAGCGGCGAGCGGCGCGAGTTCGAACTCGTCGACGGGGCCTTCTCGGCATCCAGCCAGCGCCGGCAGGTCGTCCGGAATGGCGGCCTGCATGTCCAGGATCCGCGCGGCGGTCCCCCGCCCGCAGCCCAGGCCCTGGCGGCCGTGCGCGCCCGGGATGCGACCCGCGCGGACCTGTGGTCCACGGCCGCCCTGCTGCTGGCGGACGGGCCCTGGCCCGAGCTGGCGAGCGCGTCCGGCGTCGAGCGGCTACTGTAGGCGCCCCGCCCGAGCCGGGCGCTTCCCCCGCCGATGCACCACCGCCGCGACTTCCTGAGGGGCGCCCTGACCGGCGCCGCCGCCCTGGCCCTGTCCCCTGAATTCCTGCCGGCCGAAGCGCGCTCCTCGGGCGCGCCGCTCAAGCTGGGCCTGGTCGGCGTCGGTCGCCAGGGCCGTGCCATGCTGGCCGAGCTGCAGAAGTTCGAGGCCGCTGCGGTGGTGGCCCTGGCGGACCCGCTGGCCTCCCGGCTGGAATCGGGGCTCAAGCGCGCCAAGGGCGCCGTGGGGTTCGCCAGCCAGGCCGAAATGCTCGAAAAGTCGGCCGGCCTGGATGCCGTGCTGATCGCGGCACCGACGCACCTGCACAAGGATCTGGTGCTGGCGGCCCTGGAGGCCAAGAAGCACGTCTACGTCGAGGCTCCGCTGGCCCACTCGCCGGAGGACGCCCTGGCGATCGCCGCCGCTGGCAAACGCGCCTTGAACGTGCTGCAGGTCGGCCAATTGGGCCGCCTGGACCCGATCTATCTGCTGGCCAACAAGTTCTACAAGACCGGCTCGATCGGCGACACGGTGGCCATGCGCGCGCAATGGCGCAAGAAGACCTCCTGGCGCACGCCCGCCGGCAGCCCCGAGGAGCAGCGCCTGCTCGATTGGAAGCTCGACCCCGCGGTCTCCCTGGGTTTGATCGGCGAGGTCGGCCTGCATCAACTGGACGTGTTCCATTGGTTCCTGGGGGCCTACCCGACGCGGGTCAGCGGCTTCGGCTCGATCCAGCTCCACCAAGACGGCCGCGAGCTGCCCGACACGGTGCATTGCCAGTTCGAGTTCCCCGGCGGCAAGGTCCTGCAGTACGAAGCCACCCTGGCCAACTCCTTCGACAGCGACTTCGAGCTGATCAGCGGCACCCAGGGCGCGATCAAGCTGGCCTGGACGCGCGGCTGGCTGTTCAAGGAGGCCGACGCCCCCACCCAGGGCTGGGAGGTCTATGCGAACCGCCAGTCCTTCGCCAACGAGCAGGGCATCACCCTGATCGCCGACGCGACCAAGCTGGCCGCCCAGGACAAGCTCAAGGACGGCGTGGCCCTCGAGCACCCGCCGCTCTACTACGGCCTGAACGCCTTCCTGACCTCGATCCTCGAGGGCCGACCGGCCGCGGTCGACGCCAGCGAAGGCGCCCGCGCCGTGGCCGTGGCCCACGCGGCCCAGCGCGCGATCACGAGCGGCGCGTCCGTGTCGATCGGCGGCCCGGCCTTCGAGGAGGCCTGATTCCATGGCGGCGACCGCACCCGGCGGACCTTCCTTCGGCGCGGGGCTCGAGCTCTCGCGCTTGCCGCTGCTGGCCAAGCTGGGCCTCAGCGCGACCTTGGCCGTGCTGGGCCTCGGTCTGTGGGCGTCCCTGCGCCACATCGAGGACCACCACGCCAAGAACGACGGGGACAAGAGCAGCCTTACGGTCGCCGACGTGGAGGGCGCCTACCACGGCCTGTCCCTGCCCTCGCCGCTGCGCGCGGTGCTCGGCGGCCGGGCGCCCGAGCACCCCAGCCTAGCCGCGGTACCCGCCAGCGCCATCGCGAGCCTCAACGCCTGGCTGAGCAGCGACCGGATCCTCGAGACCTACGACGACATCGACCTGGGCGACCAGGCGCCGGCGGAGCTGATCGCCGCCCACTGCGGCGCCTGCCACGCCGGCGATGCGGTCGACCCGACCGTCGGCCAGATTTCCCTGGCCTATTGGGTCGACCTGGCACCGCTGATCTCCGACAAGGAAATCCGCCCGACGCCCTACGAGATCCTGATCACCTCCCTGCACACCCATGCGCCCGCCATGGCCTTGATGGCTTTGGCCGTGGGTCTCTTGGCGCTGCTCTCGCGCTTCCCGCGCGGCCTGGCCAGCCTGCCGATGGCCCTGGGCGGCCTGGGCCTCCTGATCGACGTCTCCGGCTGGCTGATCGCCCGCGTGACCCCCGGCTACGCCCCGATCCTGATGGCCGGCGGCGCCACCTTCTTCGCCGCCCAGAGCCTGGGCTGCCTGCTGATCTTCGCCGAACTCTGGCTGCCGCGCCGGCAGCGCTGACCGGGGTCGCGGGGCGCCGGTCCTAGCCCGGCGGCGCCGCGGCTCCATTGGCCCAAGCCGCGGACTCGGCCCCGCGCGATCAGGGGCCGACGGACCTCAAGAGCCCGCGCTGTGGCGCGATCTCCATAGGATCAGGCCGGAGAGAGCCGGGACCGAAAGGGTAGGCCAGGGGCGCAGCTGGCGCAGGCCGAAGAGCAGCTCGAAGGGTTCGGCGCCCGGCAGGGCCAGGGCCGCCAGGTCGAGGGTCAGGAGTTGGTCGCGGCCGGAGGCGTTGAGCAGCACCAGCACCTGCTCGTGCTCGTCCTCGCGCAGGAAGGCCCACAGGTCGCGGGCGTCGTCGGTGAGCAGCGTGCGAAAGCTGCCGGTCGAGAGCGCGCTGTGCTCGCGGCGCAGCCGGATCAGGGTCTTGTAGTAGGCCAAGTGTTCCTCCATGACCACGTTGCCCGGATCCGCGTAGCGCCCGAGGTCCTTCCACAGCATCGGACGGCGGTTGTTGGGATCGTCGCTGCCCCACATGCCGACCTCGTCGCCGTAATAGACCATCGGCGCACCCGGGTAGGTCATCTGCAACAGCACCGCCAGGCGCGCCCGCTGGTAGGACTCAGGGCCGGGCTTTCCGGCGGCATAGGGAGCGCCGTCCTGCTCGCGGTTCTCCTGGTCGTAGCCGCGGTTCGGATTGGCCAGCATCGACACGATGCGGTCCGTGTCGTGACTGTCGAGCAGATTCATGAGCACCGCGCTGTGCTCGGGGCCGTAGGCCAGGCGCAGCTCCGCCAAATCCGCGTCCACCTCGCTGGGCTTGAAGCGCTGGCGGTGCGGCGCGAGCCAGCCGAAGACCTGGCGGGCGAAGGGGTAGTTCATCAGGGCATCGAAGCTGCGCCCATCGAGCCAATCGGGGGCGAAATCCCAGATCTCACCGCTGATGTAGGCCTCTGGATTGATCGAGCGCACGTGGGCGCACCAATCGACCCAGAAGGGCAGCGGGATCTCGTTGGGCACGTCGAGGCGCCAGCCGTCGACACCATCCGACGGATCCCCATCGCCGTCCGGATCCATCCAGCGCCGGGTGACCGCGTGGATATGCTGGACCAAGCTCTCGCTGGCCAAGCCGCGCTCGGTCTTCTTGAAGGCCGGCAGCTCGCCGTAACCGCCCCAGCCGCGATAGACGAACGGGTCCCAGGAGGTCACGTCGAACCAGCCCGCGAACGGCGACGCCGAGCCGTGCCGCTGCACGTCGCGGAAGGCCGGATGCAGGATGCCGACGTGGTTCCAGACCCCGTCAAGGATCACGCGGAAGCCCTTCGACTTGGCGACCTTCAGGAACTCCAGGAAGCGCCGGTCCGAATCGGTCCAGGTCCAGGTGCTCGGATCGAGCAGGTCCTCGCTGGCCTCCGCAGCGGCGTAATCGCCGCGGAAGCCGAAGTGCTGATCGATGTGCAGGTAGTTGGTGGCGTTGTACTTGTGGTGCGTGTCCGCTTCGAAGACCGGATTCAGGTAGAGCGCGTTGACGCCCAGATCGCGCAGATAATCGAGCCGCCGCTCCAGGCCAGCCAGGTCGCCGCCGTACAGCCGCCGGAACACGTAGAAGCGATAGAAGGACTCGCCGCTGCGGCGCTCCTTGGGGCTCGGCTTGTACCAGGCGCTCTTCCAGGGCAGCGCATCCGGTGGATCGTTGGCCGGATCGCCGTTGTCGAAGCGGTCGAGCATGACCTGGTACCAGATGGCCTGCTTGGCCCAGGCCGGCGTGCTGCGAGCGGGGGCCGGCCATGCGGAGGGCGCGAACACATCCGGGAGCCGCCTGGGGCCGGCGCCATCTTCGACCAGGAAGGTGTAGCTGTCGACCGAGAGCCCCGTCGGCAGGTGCGCTTCCCACCATTCGAAGGGCGGGGCAACCAGCAGGCGCGCCAGCGGCAAGCGGGCGCCGTCCGGAGTCGCCAGCCAGGCGCGTTCGATATCGTTGGCCCGGGCGCGCAGGCGCAGGGTCACCGATCCGCTGGCCGTGCGCTGGACATAGGCGCTCTGGGTCGGGTCATGGGCCAGGCCCTGTGCGTCGATGGTTCCGTCCAAGCGCTTTGCGGGGGTCGAGGTGGCCACTCCGTACGCCCCCAGGGCGAGGAGGGAATTGGCACCGCCGTAGCCGTCGGGCTCGATGGCCGGATTTCGCGGGTCTTCGAACCAGCGGCCGTCCACGACGAATTTGTAGCTGTAGCGGCCCTCGGAAAGCTCCAGGGTGGCGCTGCCGCTGGAGCCCTGGAGCCGCAGCGGGGTCGCGGCCGCGTCCCAGCCGTTGAAACTGCCCACCAAGGCCGCGTTGGACCCGGAGCGCAGACCGAGGAGCTCGAAGCGCACCCGGAAGCGGTCCGGCGTGATGCGCTCGGCCGTGATCGAGGGCGACAGGTCCTGGGCCTCTACGACGGGCGGCGGCTCGACCAGCGGCACCGCGGGCGGCCAGTCGGCGCGCAGGGCGGCGGGGGCCGCGAGGAGTGTCCAGGAAAGCAGCAGCGCGCGGATCGGCATCGAAGCGTGTGGGGCCTTGCGGGTCCGGAGTCGCCCCTATACTACGCGCCATGCCCTTGGCGGACCCGTCGCGAGCCCCCCGATCGACGAACCTCGCCCGCCAAGTCCGCCTGGTCCTCGGCCGCGCGGTCCAGATCCTGGCCGTCGCGGCGGTGCTGTGGGCCTTCGCGCGGGTGCTCTCCCGCGGCGGCACGGGCGCGGGACCGGGCCAGGTCGAGCTGGTGGTGATGCACTGGTCGGGCGAGACCGGACAAGAAGAAAACGCCATCGTCGAAGCCTCGCTGCGGCGCTTCGAAGCCTCGCAGCCCGGCATCCGGGTCCGGCGCATCAACCCCGGGGATGCCGGATCCTTTTACACGAAACTTCAGACCATGATGGCGGCCGGCGAGCCGCCGGATTTGTTTTACGTGGGCGCCGAACGGCTTCCGGCGTTCGTCAAGGCCGGCCTGCTCGAACCGCTCGAGCCGTTCCTGGCGGGCGGCGAACTCGAGCTCGAGGACTATTTCCCGGCCACGGTGGCGGCCTTCCGGCACGACGGCCAGCGCGCGGGGCGCGGCCCGCTGTTCGGTATCCCCAAGGACTTCACCCCGGTCGGCTTTTACTACAACAAAGATCTGCTGGCCGAGGCCGGGGTCGAGCCTCCGAGCGACGGCTGGACCTGGGACGATTTCCATCGCATCGCCCAAGCGGTCGGGCGGCTCGAGCGGCGCAACGCCGCCGGAGAGCTGGAGCCCTGCATCGGTGCCGAATTCGTCACCTGGCCCTTCGTGGTGCGGGCCTACCTGCTGAGCGAAGGCGTCGACGTGATCGAAGGCGATTGGGACCGCCTGGCGCTGCGCGAGCCGGCGGCCCTCGCGGCCCTCGAGCGCCTGTACCGCTGGCGCCACTTAGAGGAGCGCACGCTGACCAGCG
>JBILNK010000309.1:0-3022 GCA_044375105.1 Planctomycetota bacterium | reverse complement strand
GGGCTGGCGGCCCTCGACCCGTCCCTGCCCCTGGTGGCGATCCACGACGCCGCCCGGCCCCTGATCTCGCCCGAGCGCATCGACGCCTGCGTCCTGGCCGCAGCGGCCCACGGGGCCGCCCTGCTGGCCGTGCCGCTGGTCGACACGATCAAGCGCTCGAGCGACGGGCGCTTCGCCGCAGAAACCCTCGAGCGCCGCGAGCTGTGGGCCGCGCAAACGCCGCAGTGCTTCGACAGCGCGCGCTTCCGAGCGCTGATCCAGGCCTCCGCGGGCCCGGCGCTCAGCGACGACGCCGGGCTGTGGGAGCGCGCCCACGGTCCAGTGGCCCTGGTGGAGGGCGAGCGCCAGAACTTCAAGATCACTCACGCCGAGGACCTGGAGTGGGCGCGGGCCTGGCTGCGCGCGCGCGCTGCGCCCGGCGGGACGCGCAGCGGATCGGCGTAAGCCTTCGGTTCCGGGCTCAGCTCGAGCCGTCCGGCCTGCCCATCAGCCGAATCATGGGGTGCCGCGCGGCAGCCGCGGAGCTCGCGATCGCCGCTGCACGGCGTCTTGCTGCCCGGAGCAGAGGCGCCGCAGGCCCGCCCACGGAGCTCGCGGGCAATACGCAGGCCGCACGCGACCGCCCGGGAGGCCTGCGTGGCAGCGCTGACGAAGCTCCCGCTGGCCTTGCGCCGCTGGCGTGCAACCGCAGCGCCGCGCGCGCCAGCGGCGCCGCGCTGGCTGCCGGCGGCCCGAGGGGCCGCGCGCGGAGCTGCTAGGATGCGAGGCGAGCCCTCGATCGCCCTATGCCTCCCTCCCGCCCGCCCCTGCGCATCGGCCTCGGTTTCGACGTCCACCGCCTCGAACCGGGCCGCACCTGCCGGCTGGGCGGCCTCGATTTGCCTCACGAACGCGGCCCCGCGGGCCACAGCGACGGCGACGCGGTCCTGCACGCGCTCAGCGACGCGCTGCTCGGCGCCGCCGGCTTGGACGATCTCGGCACTTTGTTCCCCGACACCGACCCGCGCTGGCGCGGCGCCGACAGCGCGGCGCTGCTGGCGGAATGCCTGCGGCGCGTGCGCGCGGCGGGCTTCGAACCGATCAGCGTCGACGTGGTCGTGATGACCGAAGGGCCGCGCATCGCGCCGCACCGCGCGGCGCTGCGGGCGCGCTTGGCCGAGCTCCTGGGCATGGCGCCCGGCTCGGTCAACATCAAGGGCAAGAGCCTCGAGGGCCTGGGGGCCTTGGCCCACGGGGCCGGTGTGGCGGTCGAGGCCGTGTGCCTGCTCGAGGGCCGCGGTTGAAACGCGCCGGCCGCGCGGCCGCGTTGTCGCTGGCGGTCGCGTGGCTCGCCTTGGGGGCTTGCGTCGGCGAGCAACAGCCCCAGGACGTCGGACCCCGGTCGGGCTCGGCCAAGGGCGCCGCGCATCAAGCCGGTTCCTCCGGCTCCTCGGCAGCGTTCCGCTCGCGCTCGCCCAGCGCGGCCGAACTCCAGGCCGAGAGCTGCGCCGATTGCCACGCTCGCGAGGTCGAAGGCTATCGCCACAGCGCCATGGCGCGGGCCCTGGGCCCGATCGAAGCGGGCGAGCTCGCCGGCCTGCCCGAAACGCCCGTGCCCGGGGGCCCCTGGAGCTACGCCTTCAGCCCCGCGCCGCCCGGCAGCCCCGTGGCCGCCGCGATCGTCGAGCGCCACGCCGCTCACCCGCAACACGAGCTGCCCCTGCCCCTGGCCTTCGCCATCGGCGCCGGCGTGCGCGACCGGGCCTTCGTAGCGCTGCTCGGGCAGAGCCAGCGCTTCGCGCCCCTCGAGGTCCAGACCCACGGCGCCCTGCGCCGCCCCGAGCCCGCCCCGGGCCACTCGATCGATCCGGGCCAGCGCTTCTCCCAGGGCATCACCCCGGAATGCCTGGGCTGCCACAGCGAGGCCCTGCCGCCCCTGGACCACGCCCTCGACCTGGCGCCGGCCCCCGGCGCTTGGACGCCGCGCGGCATCGGCTGCGCGGCGTGCCATGGATCCGGCCTGGGCCATGCGGCGCGAGAGGAGGCCGCGCTGTATGGCGAGCTCCCGCCGGACGGCGGATCGGACCTGGCGGCGCCGAGCCGCATGACGCGCATCCAGCGCCTGTCGGTCTGCGCGGCCTGCCACCTGCAGGGCGATGCCCGGATCCTGTTCGACCCGCGTCGGCTGGGCATCCCGCCGCCCGGCCGCGACCTGCTGGCCGAGCGCGCGGTGTTCGTGGCCCGCGAGCCGGGCCCCGAGATCGGCTTCGTCAGCCAGGTCGAGCGCCTGCTGCATTCGCGCTGCTTCACGGCTTCGGCGATGGTCTGCGAGACCTGCCACGATCCGCACGTCGATCTGGCCGCGCCCGGCGAGCGCCAGCGCGTGCGCGACGCCTGCCTGGCGTGCCATGCGGAAATCGGCCCGAGCAACGCAGGGGGTGCGCCGGGGGAGTTGGCCCAGGCATCCGAGCCGGCGCTCCATCCCCCTGAGCCTGCGCGCCTCGCGCGTGAGTCTGCAACCAGAGCGGTCGAGCCTGCGGGCAGCGCGCACGGTGCCTCGAACAGCGGGCGCGCGCCGGGGGCCGACACGCAGCCTGCCCAGGCGCCCGCCGCCCCCTTGGCGCGCGCCCCGCGCCACGGCGCCGCCCCCGCAAGCCCCTGCGCGCTGCCGCTTGGTGACAGGGCCGATCGCGACTGCGCCGCCTGCCACCTGCGCGAAACGCCGGTCTTCGACGTGGCCCACGTGCGCATCCACGACCACTGGATCCAGCGCAATCCGGGCCCGCCCAGCCCCGCGCCGACCGCCCTGCGCACGCTCGAATCGCCGAGCGGCGATTGGCGCCTGTTCCACTGGCCGGGCGAGCCCGCGCCGCCCTGGGCCGACGATGCGGGCCTGCGCCTCCTGGCCCGCGAAAGTGCGCGCCTCACCCGGCTCGAGCCCGCCCTGCTCGACACCGTCTTCGGCGAGCGCTCCGCCGGCCTGCCCCACGCCTGGCAGGTGCGCGCCAGCCTGGCCGAGCGCCTCGGGCGGCCCGCGGAGGCC
>JBILNK010000136.1:0-11811 GCA_044375105.1 Planctomycetota bacterium | reverse complement strand
TCGCTCAAGGACGGCGAGGAGGCTTTCCTGGACAAGGCCGCGCTGATCCTGCGCTACGGCGCCGGCGTGGTCGTGATGGCCTTCGACGAGCAGGGCCAGGCCGACAGCTTCGAGCGCAAGGTCGCGATCTGCGAGCGCGCCTACGAGCTGCTGCGCCACCGCCTCGACTTCCCGCCCGAGGACATCATCTTCGACCCCAACATCCTGGCGGTGGCCACGGGCATCGAGGAGCACGCCGGCTACGCCAAAGCCTTCATCGAGGCCACGCGCGAGCTCCGCAAGCGTTGCCCGGGTGTGCACATCTCCGGCGGCGTCTCGAACCTCTCGTTCGCCTTCCGTGGCAACGACGTGGTGCGCGAAGCGATGCACTCAGCCTTCCTGTACCACGCCACCCAGGCGGGCATGGACATGGGCATCGTCAACGCTGGGCAATTGCAAGTCTACGAGGACATCCCCAAGGATTTGCTCGAGCGCGTCGAGGACGTGCTCTTCAACCGGCGCGACGACGCCACCGAGCGCCTGGTCGAATTCGCCGAATCGGTCAAGCGCCAGGGTAAGAAGCAGGTCGTCGACCTGGCCTGGCGCGAGAAGCCGGTGGCCGAGCGCCTGGCCCACGCGTTGATCCACGGCGTCGTCGACCACATCGAAGCGGACACCGAGGAGGCCCGCCGCCAGCTCGGGCGCCCGCTGCTGGTGATCGAAGGCCCGCTGATGGACGGCATGCGCATCGTCGGCGACCTGTTCGGCGCCGGCAAGATGTTCCTGCCCCAGGTGGTCAAGAGCGCCCGCGCCATGAAGAAGGCCGTGGCCTACCTGGAGCCCTTCATGGAGGCCGAGAAGGCTTCCCAGCCCGCCGCGACCCGGCGCAGCAACGCCGGCAAGGTGGTCATGGCCACCGTCAAGGGCGACGTGCACGACATCGGCAAGAACATCGTCGGCGTGGTGCTGGGCTGCAACAACTACGAGGTCATCGACCTGGGCGTGATGGTGCCCGCCGACCGGATCCTCGAGACCGCGCGGCGCGAAGGGGCCGACTTGATCGGCCTGTCGGGCCTGATCACGCCGTCGCTCGACGAGATGGTCCACGTGGCCAGCGAGATGCAGCGCCTGGGCTTCGAGATCCCGCTCTTGATCGGCGGCGCGACCACCTCCAAGCAGCACACGGCGGTCAAGATCGCCCCGGCCTACAGCCAGCCAGTGGTGCACGTGCACGACGCCTCGCGCGCCGTCAACGTGGTCTCCGACCTGCTCGACGCCGGCCGCAAGAAGACCTTCTCGGCCCAGGTGCGCGAGGAGCAGCAGGCCCAGCGCGAGCTCTTCGCCGGGCGCCAGAAGAAGCCGCTGCTCGATTGGGAGGCTGCGCGCAAGAACCGCCTGCGGCTCGATTTCGAGCCCCACGACCTGGCGCGCCCGAGCTTCATCGGACTGCGCGAGGAGCGCGCCGATCGGCTCGAGGACGTGATCCCCTACATCGACTGGACCTTCTTCTTCGCCGCCTGGGACCTCAAGATGAAGTTCCCGGCGATCCTCGACGACGAGGAGCTCGGCCCAGCTGCCCGCGATCTGTACGACAACGGCCGGCGCATGCTCGACCGCATCGTCGAAGGCGAGCTGCTCGAGCTGCGCTCCTGCTGGGGCTTCTGGCCGGCCAACGCCGAAGGCGAGGACATCGTCTTCTACGGCGATCCGGGCCGGTCGCGCGTGCTGGCGCGCTTCCCGATGCTGCGCAGCCAGATCAAGCAGGACGACGGACGCCCCAACCGTTCGCTGGTCGACTACGTGGCCCCGCGCTCGAGCGACCTGCTCGACCACGTGGGCGCCTTCTGCGTCAGCGCCGGCCACGGCGCTGACCAGCTCGCCAAGCACTACGAGGACAGCCTGGACGATTATTCGGCGATCCTGGTCAAGGCCCTGGCAGACCGCCTGGCGGAGGCCTACGCCGAGTTCCTGCACGCCCGGGCGCGCAAGCTGTGGGGCTACGGCCAGGACGAAAAGCTCAGCAACGCCGAGCTGATCGCCGAGCGCTTCCGCGGCATCCGCCCGGCCTTCGGCTACCCCGCCTGCCCGGACCACCTGCCCAAGCGCCAGCTCTTCGAGCTGCTCGAGTGCCAGCGCATCGACGTGCGCCTGACCGAATCGATGGCCATGTGGCCCGCCGCCTCCGTCTCCGGCCTCTACTTCGCCCACCCGGCCTCACGCTACTTCTCCGTCGGCCGCATCGGCCGCGACCAAGCCGAGGACTACGCCCGCCGCCTGGGCCTGACCTTCCCCCAGGTCGAGCCCTGGCTGCGCCCGGTGCTCGACTGAGCGGAACCCCGCAGGCGCCGAGCGACCCGGTCGAACTCGGGTTGCTCGGCTCTCAGGCTGTCGGCGGCCAGGACAGGCGCCCGCTGGCGAACGCCTGGGCGCTGGCTCGGGCCAGGCGCGGGCGTTCGGGACGCAGGGCCAGGCCGAGGGGGCCGGGATCTTGGGAGAGAAGCTCGAGGGCGGGCCAGAGCCAGGGGCAGTGCTCGGGCCAGGCGCGGGGGTCGGCGAGCAGGTCCGCCGGGGTGCGCCAGATCAGTCGGTCGATCTCGTCGGCCGCGGGTCGGAGCTCTGCTCCGGCGGGCGGTTCGGCCAGCAGCGCGTAACACAGCTCGGCTTCGGCGCCGCGCGGGCCGTCCTGGATCTGGTAGTCGAAGCGGCCCAGGGAGCGGGGCTCTGCGTCGAGGCCCAGCTCTTCCCGCAAGCGGCGCCGGGCGGCCTTTGCGATGGGCTCCGCGGGGCGCGGGTGGCTGGCCACGGTTCCGTCGAAGGCTCCGGGCCATAGCGCCTTGGTGCTGGAGCGGCGCGCCAAGGCCAGGCGTCCCCCCCGGTCGAAGACCAGCACCGTGAAGGCCCGGTGGCGGTGTCCATGGCCGGCATGCGCCAGGGAGCGCGCCATCAAGCCGAGCGGTCGATCCGCGGCATCCACCAGCACGACCGAGGGATCGGGGCTCGCCATGGCCGCATGCTAACGCGGCGCGCGGAAGGCCGGCCAGGCGGGCAGCGCCCGGTGCAGCGCGGGCGGCGCCGGGCGGCGGGAGGCACAGCGTTCGCGGCAAAGCGCACGCGGTGGATGGCAGGCGGAGGCGACGATCTTCGGGCGCGGCGCAGCGGGAGGGTTTCCCCGGGCGGCGCGCGGTTAGGATCGCCCCGATGGCCTCCGACAGCGCCCCGGGAAGCGTGCCGCGCCGCACCCTGATCACCGGCGCCAGCTCGGGCATCGGGCGCGCGACCGCAGAGCTGTTGGCTGCTCGCGGGCACGCCCTGGCCCTGGTGGCACGCCGCCGGGAGCGCCTGGAAGCGCTGTGCGCGGGCCTGCCCGCCAGCGCGCCGGCGCACCTGGCGCTGCCCGCGGACCTGACCGAGCCCGCCGAGCTCGCGCAGGCCTTCGAGCGCGCCGCCGCCCACCTGGGCGGCCTGGACCTGGTGGTGCTCAACGCCGGAATCGGCTACCGCGCCCGGATCGAGGACCTCGAGCCCGCGGCGCTGCGCCGCCTGATGGCCACCAACGTGGAAGCCGTGCTGCTCGGCGCCCAGGCGGCCCTGCCGCACCTGCGACGCGGCCGGCGCCCGCACCTGATCCTGGTCTCTTCGGTCGTCGGCCGGCGCGGCATGCCGACCATGGCGGCCTACTCCGCCAGCAAGGCCGCGGTCTGCTCGATCGGCGAATCCCTGCGGATCGAATGGCGCCATCTGGGCATCGCGGTCAGCCTGCTGAACCCGGGCACCACGGCGACCGAGATCTTCGAGGTGCAAGCGAACCCGCGCGGGCTCAAGAACCCCGACCTGTCCGCCGCCGATTCCCCACAGGCCGTGGCCGGCGAGATCCTGGCCCTCGACCAGCGGCCCGAGCCGGAGCGCTTCCTGCGCTGGAAATGGCGCTATCTGGCCGCGCTGGGCCTCTTGGCGCCGCGCCTCGCCGATCGCCTGTTCGCCTCCCGCGACTGGATGCCGCCGCCCCCGGAGCGCTGACGCCGATTCCGCCAAAGGGCCCCTCGCGCCCCGTCCCTGCCGCTGGGCAGATCACGGGAACGGCGGGCAGGCGCACGCCCAGGTGCCTTCTCAAGCACCCCGAGCCGGTCTTCCGGCGTTCCAGCCGCCCGCTTCCCGGCCTTCCGGCCGAGTCCGGGCCTAGAGGCTCGAGTTGCGCGAGGCCTGGGCCAGGATCGCCGTGAATGACACCCCGAGCCCGGTGCCGAACAGCAGCCCGACGCCCAGGAACAGCCCGCCCGGCAACCCGAGCTGGGCCAAGCCGCCCCCGATCAGGCCCAAACCGAGCAGGCCGCCCAGCAGGGCTCCCGCGAAAAACCGACCGACCGGGGGCTTCAGAGACTCTTCGAAGTCGTGGCGCATGGCGAGAACCGTGGGGAGCGCCCAAGAGTACCGACCCCGCGCCGAACGCTCCAGCGGCTTGGGCCTGCCAGCCAAGTCCCACTGACCGCCGGCAGCCCACCAAGCCCCCTCGGGAGGCCCCCAGCCCGCGCGATCGGCCGAGAGGGGGAGCCTGGAAGGCAACCCGTCCCCAACCCTGACGAGCAGCCGTCCTGCCGCTCCCCGGTAATCCCCAGCAAAGGCTCGAGCCGGCCAAGTTCCTCTCCGCTCGCCCCTCTTCGGGCAGGTCCGCTCTCTCGCCTGCCGGCCGCCCCAAGGTCAAGCCGCTAGTGTCGCTCCTGGAGTCCCGCAGCGGGATTGCCTTCTTGGGACAGTGCGCGACTGCTCGAGGCCGCCATGAGCGGGCGCTCGAAGACCAAGAGCGGATTCTTGTCCAGCAGCAGGCCCATGGGCTGCAGCAGGAGCAACCAGCTGCAGAGTTCTTGGCCGCTGAGCCGCTGAACGAGGTGGTAGCCGTAGTCCTCCAGGTGCACTCCGGCAGAGTAGTCTAGGCCCGTCTCCTCCAGCACCATGGCGGCCCGGGCCGGTAACTTGGGAATGTCTCCCACCCAGGTCCAGTGATCCTGATCTACCAGCAGCACCTCCGGGGGTCCGCCCGGTTCGGCCAACAGGGTTGCCAAGGGGCGTTCGTCGGCGGGATAGCCCAAGTAGGACAGGCGCGAGGAACCGGGCGCCGCGCCCCATAGATTGATGCGCGCCACTCCGCTGAGGCACGAATCTCGCTGGGCCAAGTAAGCCTCCGTGAGCGATTGGGGATGCCAGGAGCGGTGCGCTTGGCCGTACCACCAGGCGGAGCCGAGCTGAAGCACCACCAAAACGGAAATCAAACCGCGGACCAGGGGCCGATTGGCCTGGGCTCCACTCAACCCCAAACCCAGTGCCATGGCAACGGCTGCCAGGGGCGCCATGGGCAGCAGGAAGTAGGTCGGCATGTAGCCGGCGATGACCACCACGCACACGATATAGCTCGACAAAGGCCACCAACAGGCCCAACGCTTGAGCAGGCCCCGGGGGCCTCCCAGCAGGGCCGCCCAGAGCAGGGCCAGACCGGCGGGCGCGCCCAACACCGCCACCGCGGAATTCACACTATCCCACAAGTAGGAACCCAGGGATTGGTTTGAGGAGGCCCAAATTTCCGTATTTTTGAGCTTGCCGAAGAGCACGATCTGCATGCGCTCCGCCCAGGCCTGCGGCGCATACACCACGTTGAGCAGGGCATAGCTGACCAGGCCCCACCCCGCCAGATGCCCCAGTCGGGCGGGAAGCTTGAGCTCATCCTGGGGGTGGCGCATGACGACCGCAGCCGCGCACAGACACACGGCCAGCGGGCCGGTCAGCTCTTTGCAGGAAAGCGAGGCCACACAGGAAACCGCCAAAAGGGCCATGGTCTTGGCCGTTGCGCCCCTATGGATCTGATCCACATAGGCCTTTAGCGCCACCATCGAGAGGGCCATCATCAGGCAGTCTGGCTTGGTGCTGGACAGGGCCACCAGCACTTCGGGCGATCCGGCCACGAACAGGCACATGGCCGCACACGCCCAGAAATTGGATCCCGTGGCGCGGGCCAGACTGCGCATCAAAAACCAGGCAGAAAGCGCCGTGACAAGCAGCCCCACGATGCGCGCGGAAAGCAGCAGTGTCCCGAGCTGCTCATGGGGAGCGCTGAAGCCATAGGGGTAATCGAAGGAGGAGGACACCCACTGCCCAGATGCTCTCCACAGTGCCAATAGCGCCCCATAGGGCAGCGCGTAGAGGAAGTGCGGGACCGGCCCCCAGGGGTCGTAAACCGTGCCGTGGGAGAGGAAGAAGCGGAAGGTCTGGAGGGGCTCGATGCTCTCCGTGGCCAGGTCGACCGTGGCCGGCAGCAGGAATCCCAACATCGGCAGGGCGCCAGCGCCCAGTGCTATGGCCAAAACGATGCTGGCCACAATCCGGGAGCGCCTCCCCGCGGCCGGGGTTCCTGTTCGTTCGCTGGTCATGGAAGCCATGATCACGCCCCTATCGGCAAGGGGGGAGCCAACCGACCCAGGTCACTGGGTTTTTTCCTGTGCTTCGCCAAAGAACCCTAGGAAGGACCCGGACTGAACCCAATCCGAGGCCATGAAACCAGCGGCCAGCTCGGAAGTTCTTTCCTGGGCCCAGGCCGCGAGCGGGTGGCTTTGGAAGCTCGGCAGCCGAGCTGGGCCAACCCAACCTGCAGAATTCAAAGGAGTCCGGTCATCAGAGGTCTTGGGCCGCCATCGGTAGCACTCACCACTGCGCTGCCCTGGGATGCTTGACCGCACATGACCTGGTGGTATGCGCAGCGACAGGTCCCCACGAGCGCTTCGCGTCCTACGCTGCCGCGGGATTGTGACCCTGCTGGGCATGCCAGACACCTGGGCTGTGGCTCTGTAGTTGCCGGGAAGGCGTCTCGAGGCGCTGCTCGTCCCGGCGGATCTGCCCGATCTCCTTGTGCTCGGCTGCGTTCAGGGCTGGCGCCGTAGCGGGCCCCGTTCCCTTGGTCGCTTGCCTGCCCCACTCCCGCAGCGCGGTCTCGGTCAGGTCCTGATGCTTCGCCACCTCGAACACGCTGCCAATCCGCCGGACCAGCCGGACGGCGTCAGCCTTCTGTTCGGGGGTCGAGCTGCGGCGCTCGGCAAGGTGCAATGCAGGGCATCCTTGCCCACCGGGGGCTGATTGGGCTGTCAGACCAACCCGGGCAGGGTCACCCCATACGTGGGGGGGTCCGAGGCCGGACCAGGCGCGGGCCCAGGCCAGCGGGGTCAAGCGGCCGGATTCGTTTCGCTGCGAGGGGCCGCGTCGCGGAAGAAGGCCAGGAGCAGGAAGTAGATCGCCAGGCCGACGTAGGAGAGCGTGCTCCAGAGCGGCGCGAATTCGGCGCCGGGGACGTCGGGCTCGGCGAAACGGTTGGCCAGGTAGCCGGAAAGCTGACCCCCGATCACGGGGCCGCCGCCCAGCATCACGATGCCGAAGACGGTCTGGGCCGAATGGCGCACGTCCTTGGGCACCGAACGGTCCACGTAGATGTAGGCCGTGGCGAAGAAGCAGGCGTAGCAAACGCCGTGCAACACCTGGCTGCCGACCAGCACCGAAACGGGCCAGTCCGGATGGCTCCAGATCCAATAACGCAGGAAATAAGCCAGGGCGCCGAAGCTGAGCACGATCCGGAAGGGCAGCCGCGCCAGCAGCAGGCCGAGTCCGGCGATGATCGCGATCTCGCTGAATTGCCCCACGGTCATCGCCGGTCCGATCTCGCTATCCTTGAGGCCGATGAAAGACAGGTAGGGTCCGGCTTGGAGGAAATAGACCTGGTGGATCGAGGCGACGGCCAGTCCGGCCAGCAGGAGCCAGGTCAGCGGCGGGCGCAGGAACTGGGAGAAGGCCTTGGCGAAGGCCAGGGATTCGGCGGCGCCGCGGCGCGGCGGCGTGGCCGGCAGGCTGAAGCAGTACAGCCCGAGCAGCACCGACAGGAGGCCCGAGAAACGCAGGGCTTCGACCAGACGCGCGGTGGCATCCTCGACCTCGGTGCCGCTCAGGAAAGGCGGCATGGCCTGCAGGGCCAGGTCCCGCTGCAGATAGATCATGGGGAAAGCCCAGGAGGCGGCGATCCAGCCGATCGTGCCCCACACGCGCACCCGCGGGAAGTCGCGGCCCGCATCGCCCACGTGGGCGAAGGCCACCGAGTTGGTCAGCGCCAGCGTGGGCATGAACAGCACGCTGTAGAGGATCGAGAGCCAGAGCCAAGCGGAGTAGCTGCTCTGGCTGGCCAGGGTCCAGTTGACCGCGCCGCCGAGCAGCAGCAACCCGGCCAGGGCGCGCTCGGCGTTCATCAAGCGATCGGCCAGCTGCCCGGCGATGAAGGGCGCCAGGATCGCTCCGGCGGAGGCCGCCACGCCCAGGATCATGCCGATCTGGCCCGGGCTGAAGCCCAGGCCGCCCGCTTCGGCCGGGGCGCTCAGGAAGCGCGCTGCCACCGGCAGCCAAGCGCCCCACACGGCGTACTCGAGGAACATCATCAGCGAGAGCCGTCCGAGGGGCGCGCGGGGAGAGGTCATCGAGTCGGGGAGCGCGGGGCGCGGGGAATTGCGGGGGGGGAAGCGGAAGGGTCGGGCTCCGCGCGGGGCGCGGGAGCCATCGGGCGCAGCGAGGAGAGCGGAACGGGGCCGCCGCGCCGGCGGGCGGAAGGGCCGGCGTCCGATGGGCGCCGGGCGCGCGGATCGCGGACCGGAGCCGGGCGCGCCGCTCTCAGAGGTTTTCGGGGGAGCTGGCGCGCGCGGCGCCGATCCACGCCGGAGCCCGGTCGCGGAAGGACGGCCAGCGCCGCCGGATGGCGGCCCAAAGGCATGCTGACAGGCTGGTATATCTGCTCTGGTACCACCCGAGTCGATTTTTTTCTCAGCCTGTCAGCGCGCAAAGGCCGCGTCGAAAGCGGCTTTCGAGGGGGCGAAGTCGAGGCGGCGCACGAACTGGGCCGCTTCGCGAGCGCCGGCCTCGCGGTCCATGGCGGGATCCTCCCATTCGACCGTCAGGGGCCCGCGATAGCCGACCTGGTTGAGCGCGCGGATCAGGCCCTCGAAATCGATCCGGCCGCGGCCCGGGGAGCGGAAGTCCCAGGCGCGCCCGGGGCGCCCGAACTCGCTGTGCCCGCCGAAGGTGCCGATCGGCGTGGGGCGCTCGCTCCACCACACGTCCTTGACGTGGCAGTTGAAGATCCGCGCACCGAATTCGTGCACGAAGGCCAGATAATCGACGTTTTGATAGCCGAAGTGCGAGGGATCGAAGTTGATCCCGAAGGCCGCATGGTGGCGGACGGCTTCGAGGGCCCGGCGGGTGCTGTGGAGGTCGAAGGCGATCTCGGTGGGGTGCACCTCGAGGGCGAAGCCCACGCGCTGCTCGGCGAAGGAGTCCAGGATCGGCCCGAAACGCCGCGCAAAGTCGGCGTAGCCCGCGTCGATCAAGGCCGGCGGCACGGGCGGGAACGAATACAGCAGGTGCCAGATCGAGGAGCCGGTGAAGCCGTTGACCACCGCGCGGCCGCGCTCGGCCAAGGCCGCGGAGACCGGGGCCGGGGCGGCGTCGAAAAAGCGCCGCGCCGCGCGCGCCGTGATGATCAGCTCCTTGGCGGCGCGCTGGCGCACGCCCTCCGGATCGCCGTCACCCCACACGGCCGCGGGCAGGATCGCGCGGTGGCGCTGGTCGATCGGATCGCAGACCGCCTGGCCCACCAGGTGGGTCGAGATCGCGTAGCAGGACAGGCCGTGGTCCTGCAGCAAGCGCCAGCGTTCGGCCACGTAGCTGGGATCGACGGCGGCCTGGTGCACGTCGAAGTGATCGCCCCAGCAGGCCAATTCGAGGCCGTCGTAGCCGAAGTCTTTGGCCTTCTTGGCCAGGGACTCCAGGGACAGATCGGCCCACTGGCCGGTGAACAAGCAGACGGGGCGGGGCATGGAGCGGGGCGGGAAGGCGGTTCCGATGGAGGCGCGGGAGGGCCGCGGGGTTCAGCGCACCTCGGCCAGGGGCACGCTGTGGCCGGATTCGGCGGCCAGCACGGCCGCGTGCAGGATGCGCTGGACCTCGAAGGCGTCCGCGAAGGTCGGCAGGGGCACCGCGGGCTCGCGGCCGGCCAGGGCGCCGAGGACGTCGGCGACCTGGTTGGTGAAGGTGTGCTCGTAGCCGATCAGGTGCGCGTCCGGCCACCAGTGCTCGGCGTAGGGGTGGCTGCCGGCATGGGTGCACATGATGCGACGCCAGCCGCCTTCGCGCGGGCCGTCGGAGAGGTCGGCGAAGCGCAGCACGTTCATGTCCTCGAATTCGAAGCGCAGCGAGCCGCGCTCGCCGTTCAGCTCGATCGAGTTGGCGTTCTGGTGGGGCGCCGCCAGGCGCGAGGACTCGAACGAGCACAGGGTGCCGCCCTGGCTCGAGGCCAGGAACAGCAGCGCGTCGTCCACGTCGCTCTTGGCCGGGCGCCCGGTCAGGTCGGCGCGCTGCTCGATGAAGGTGCGCTGCACGGCGCCGTGCACGTGGGTCAGCTCTTCGCCCAGCAGGAAGCGCACCAGATCGATCAGGTGCGCGTTCAGGTCGCCGTGGGCGCCGCTGCCGGCCTTGTGGCGCTCGAAACGCCAGGACAGGGGCGTGTCGGGCCCGCCCCAGCTCTGCAGATAGCTGGCGCGGGCGTGGTAGATGCGTCCGAGGCGCCCTTCGCGCACGAGCTTCCAGGCGGTGGCGACGGCGGGGCAGCGCCGGTAGTTGAACCAGACGAAGGCGCGGCCGCGGGCCGTCGCGGCCGCGTCGCGCATGGCGCGGGCGTCCGCGAGGGTGCCGGCCAGGGGCTTTTCACACAAGACGTGCTTGCCGGCCGCCAGGGCCGCCACGGCCGGCTCGCGGTGCAGGTGGTTGGGGGTGGCCACGTCGACCAGCTCCACGGCAGGGTCGGCGACCAGCTCGCGCCAGTCCGTGGTGATCTGGCCCCAGCCCCAGGTGGCGGCAAAGCGCTCGAGTTCGGCGCGGTCCTGGCCGGCGATGCGCGCGAGCCGGGGGGCCAGCGGCGGGTTGCAGAAGCGTAGAGCCTGCTGGAAGGCGTTCGAATGGGCTCGGCCCATGAACTTCTGGCCGATCAGGCCGATCCCGAGGCTCGGGCACGAGGGCGCGGGGGCGGAGCTCGGATCGGGGCGGGCTAGGGGGCTCAAGCGGGGCGGGGGGCGGGGGACGGCGGCAACGATAGCCGCCCCGGGCCGAAGGGGGCAGGGATCAGGCTGGCCCCCCCTCGGAGGCCCCGCTGGGGCCGTCCGATGCAGGTTTGCCCAGACCGCCCGAGGGTCGCGGAGGAAGACACGCGCTCAGACCGGTTACATATAATCGGAGAGAAAACCGAAAAGGGAGGGTTTGCCGTCCGATCGCACCTCTCTAATGTCTCTCCAGGAGCAGATCAGTTCGTTCCGCGGAAGGGACCCGTTGCCGGCCGAAAGCATCCGGCTAGCCCCTGACGCGGCTCCGGTCGGTTCGGATCCGGTCCCTGGTCCCATGCCCAAGCCCCGCCAACCCCGCTGGTTGCGCTTCCTGATCGGGTCCCGCCCGGAACTGGACCTGCCTGGACTCCTGACCGCCAGCGAGTTCGAGCGGCTGTTCCTGCGCGAGAAAGCCCTGGCCGATCGGCACGCACGCACCTTCTCGCTGGTGGTGATCGAACCGCGCGACGACGACGAGCAGCGCAGACGCCTCGCGGAGGTCCTGCAGGCCCGCCTGCGCGGCGGCGACGCGGTCGGGCGCCTGGACAGCTCGCGGCTGGCGGTGCTGCTGGCGGGCACCGATGCCGAGGGGGCTTGGACCTATGCGGACGACCTGCTGCGGCGCCTGGCGGAGGCCGAGGTCGCGGCGGACTGCCGGGTTTACGCC
>JBILNK010000018.1:0-37957 GCA_044375105.1 Planctomycetota bacterium | reverse complement strand
GCTCCTGGCCGCCCTGCTCGCCGAGGCTCCCTTCGAGCCCGTCGACGGCGGCCTGCTCCGTTTGGACCCGAGTTTCCTGGCCTCGGCCGCCGGCGCCGAGCGCCTCGAAGCGCTGCCGGTCGAGGTCCCGGGCCTCGGCGCCCTGGTGCTCCAGCTCGAGCGCCTGCCGGACGCGCGCATCGGCGAGCTGTGGGTCGACGGGCAGCCGCTCGGGCTGTTCTCGGAGCACCTCGATCCCCTGGACAGCCTGTGGCGCGGCCGCGTCGCCGGCGCCGCGGACAGCCACGTGTTCCTGTCGCTCTCGGCCCAGGGCAGCCGCGGCTGGATCTCTGTAGGGGAACGCCGGCTGCACCTCTTGGCCGCCGGCGCCGGGCCCGCGGGCGGGCTGTCGCGCTGGAGCGATGAAGCCGAGCTGCGCGCGCTGGGCGCGTCGGCTCCGGGGAACTGCAAGCTGCGCCTGCCCCCCGGAGCCCGGCCGCTGGCGCCCGCGTCCGCGCCGCCCCCGGGCGGCTCGGGCCAGCCGGGCGCCGCCGGCGCGCCGCCGCCGGCGGGCCCCCTGCCGCTCTACCAGTGCCGGGTGGTGCTGGAGACCGACTTCTCCTTCTTCGGCCTGTTCGGCTCGATCCCCGCGGCCAGCAGCTACGTCAACGCCCTGGTGGGCGCGATCAGCGCCACCTACGAGGCCGAGGTCGGTTGCCGCCTGCTCGTGCCGCAGATCGGCATCTACACCAGCGAAGCCGCCGACCCCTTCGACACCAACAGCGCCGGCGGGCTGCTCGAGGAGATGCGCCAGCGCTGGATCGGGGGCCTGAACCAGCTCGGCGACCTGGGGCACGTGCTGTCGGCGGCGCCGGACGGCGGCGTGGCCTACCTGAACGTGCTCTGCAATTCGGACTTCGGCGTGGGCGCGAACTGCTCCATGGGCGGCAACACGCCGCTGCCGATCGTGCAGGGACCGCTCAACTGGGACTTCTTCGTGCTGGCCCACGAGCTGGGCCACAACTTCGCGACGCCCCACACCCACGACTATTGCCCGCCGATCGACCAGTGCGCGCCGAACGGCTTCTTCGGCGGCTGCCAGACGAGCTCGGTGTGCTCGCCGGGCACGATCATGAGCTACTGCCACCTGTGCGGCAGCGGCATCGCCAACATCGCGCCGAATTTCGGAGCGCAGGTGGCCCAGACCATGCGCTCGGCCGTGGTGTCCTCCTGCCTGCCCCAGGTGGTGCTCCCGCCGGTGCCGCCGCAGATCAGCGCCGCGTCCCCGACCCTGCTCCCGGCCCTGGTGGTCGACGGCAACACGATCGTGACCCTGACGGGCAAAGGCTTCAGCCAGATCACCGGCGTCCGCGTCGACGGGCAAGCGCTGCTGGACCTGCCGCCCCAGTACTCGATCCTCAGCGACACGCAGCTGACCCTCCAGTTTCCGATCGTGTCCAAGGTCGGCCCGGTGGCGATCCAGGTCGAGTCACCGCTGGGCAGCGCCAGCAGCAGCGTGAACGTGGTCTACAACACGGCCCCGACCCTCGAGCTCCTGTTCTCGAACCCGACTTTCATCCTGCAGTTCCTCGGCTTCGACATCTACGTGGCCGGCGGCTTCGGCGACACGGTCTTCCTGGTGGGTTCGACCAGCCTGCTGCCTTCGTCTCTGCCGGGCATCGCCGAATTCGGGCTCGGGGCGGGCCTGACGCAGCTTTATTTCTTCGGCTCCAAGCAAATCTCGGCCCTGAGCGGCTGGGCGCGCTTCCAACTGCCGCTCTCCGGCAACCTGCCGACCGGCCTGCAGGTCCACTTCCAAGCCGGCCTGCTGCGCTTCCTGGCCCCGACCCTGCCGCTGTCGATGACCAACGTGCAGTCCGGGACGATCCTGTTCTGAGAGCGCCGGGAGCCGCTCCGAGCGCCGCGTCCACCGGCCGGCGCGCAGCGACGCGGGCCCCCGCGAGCTCCCCGGCGCGGCGGTTCGCCCGATTGCGACCGCCGCTCCCGCCCCCCCGGCCGGCGGGAGCGCGGGCAGGCTTGCGGGCCGGGGCGGAGCGCAGGGCCCCCGCTTGACCGCCCTGCGCCCCGGCCCCTAGGGTCCCGGGATGCGCTCGCTCCTGTTCGGCCTGTTCCGCGGGGCCGTGGGCCTGTTCTACCGGGTCGAGCGGCTCGGAGCCCTGGTGCCGGAGCACGGGCCGCTGATCCTGGTGGCCAACCACCCTGGCGGCTTGGCGGATCCGGCCCTGCTCCTGTGCACCACGGGCCGGCCGCTGCGTTTCCTGGGCAAGGAACCGCTGCTGCGCATCCCGCTGCTCGGGCTGCTGCTGCGCCGGATCGGCATGGTGCCGGTCTATCGCGCCCAGGACGGCCACGACACGGCCCACAACGAGGCCCTGTTCACGGCCGTGTTCGCGGCCCTCTCGCGCGGCGAGGCGATCGTGCTGTTCCCGGAGGGCAAGAGCCACGATCTGCCGCGGGTCCAGGCGCTCAAGACCGGCGCGGCGCGCATGGCCCTCGGGGCGGATCCGGCCCACGGCGAGCCGCTGCTGGTGCCCGTGGGCATCACCTACGAGCACAAGCAGCGCTTCCGCTCGCGGGCCACGCTGTGGGTCGGCGAGCCGTTCACGGCGGCGGACCTAAGGGAGCTCCATGGCCGCGACGGGCGCGCGGCCGTGCTGGCGCTGACCGAGCGCATCGGGCACGCCCTGGAGGCGGTCACGATCGAGCTGGCGCGCTGGGACGAGCTGCCGCTCCTGTCCCTCGCCGAGCGGCTCTGGCCGAGCTCCGAGGGCGCTCCGGCGCGCGGCGCGGAGCGCACGCGGCGCGTGGCGGCCCTGGCGCGGGGCTGGAAGCGCCTCAAGCAGCGCTCGCCCGAGGAAGCGCGGCGCCTGCGCAGCGAATTGGTCGAGTTCAAGCGCTCCCTGGACGCCCTGGGGCTCTCGCCGGCGCACCTGGATCTGTCCTATGACGCGGCGCGCGTGGCGCGTTTCAGCCTGCGGCGCGGCCTCGAGAGCGCCGTCGGGCTGCCGGCGATCCTCCTGACGCGGCTGTGGTTCCTGCCGCCCACGCTGCTCTTGGCCGGGCTGTTGCGGATCCTGCGCCCGTCCCCGGACGTGGTCTCGACCTACAAGGTGCTCGGCGCGCTGCTGGCCCTGCCCGCTTGGCACGCAGCCGCGATCGGGCTGCTCTCCGTGCGCCTCGAGCTGCCCGCGCTGCTGGCGCTGGCCCTGGGCGTGCCCGCCGTGGCGGCCCTGGCCTTGGCCCTCTGGCGCCGCCCGGCGCACACCGCCCGCGAGATCGCGATCTATCTGCGGGTCGCCCCGCTGCTGCGCCTGCGCGCCGGGCTCAAGCGCCAGCGCGAGCGCCTGCGCGCGGAGCTCGAGCGCCTGGCGGCCCTGGACCGCGCTGCGGAACCGCCCGCGATTTGAAGCCTGCGATCGATCGCTAAGGCCCTGCCGCGCGAGGCGGGCTCAGCCCGTGGCAGGCTGAAAACGAGCGGCGGCGCGCTGCGAAGGACCGGCTCGGGGCGGCGGCCGGATGGCGGCCCAGGGACACCCGCGGGCGGGGCTCCGCCGGGCGGCTCTGGGGGTTCGCTCGCGGCCCGAGCGGGCGAATTCTCAGCCGCTCAACGCCGCCACCTCGACCCGCGCGTCGTTGAAGCAGGCGCCGCCGCCCAGATCGGTCAGCGTGTCGGGGCACAGGGCGTTGGAGGTCTGGCCGTTGAGGGTCGAGCGTTGCCACAGGCCTTTGGAGAGCGCGGCCACGCCCGGGCGCAGATCGGGATCGATGCGGAGCGGCACGTGCACTTCGCCGAGCTGGTTGAAGACGCGCACGGCTTGGCCTGCGCGCAGGCCGCGGGCGGCGGCGTCGGCGGGCGAAAGGTGCAGAGGCGCCGGGCCGCGCAGGAGCTGGCCGAAGGTCGAGCTGATCAGGTCGGCGCGGGCCGGGGAGATCAGCGCCAGGGGGTAGAGCGGCGAGCCGGGATCGGCCTGGTAGTGGTAGAGCGGCAGGCCGGACTCGAGCTCGAGCTCGGCCGGCCACAGGTCGAGTTTGCGGTCCCCATGGCCGGGGAACACGTCGACGAACTGCACCGGTCGCTCGCCAGCCTGCGCCGGCAGGGAGCCCTCGCGCTCGAGGCGCTCGCGGGCAACGCGGGCGCCTTCGGGCCGGCGCGCGAAGGCGCGCTCGAGCAGGCGCGCCTCGTCCAGCTCGTCGGGGCTCCGCAGCAGCCCGAAGCGGCGCGCCAATTCGCCGAAAAGCTGCGGATTCGAGAGGCAATCGCCGGGCGCCGCCAGGGCCGGCTGGATGTCGAACAGGGCCAACCAGCCGTAGGAGCGGTTGACCTCGCGGTGTTCGAGGAAGGTGGTCGCCGGCAGCACCACGTCCGCGTAGCGCGCGGTGTCGGTCAGCACGGCGTCGTGCACGACCGTGAACAGGTCCTCGCGCTCGAGGCCCCGGCGCACCAGGTTCTGCTGGGGCAAGGTGGCCAGCGGGTTGCCGTTGTAGACGAAGGCCGCGTGGATCGGACGCCCGGAGGGCCACAGCAGCTCGCGGCCCACCTGGTTCAGGTTGACGGTGCGCCGCGGCGGGTCCCCGTCCTCGATCAGCGGATCGAGCTCGCGCCGGAAGGCTCCCGATTGGCTGCCGGTGTAGCCGCCGCCGCGCAGGCCGAAGTGCCCGGCCACCGCCGGCAGGGCCAGCATGGCCAGGGTCGCGTAGCCGCCGGAGCGGCTGCGCTCCTGGCCCCAGCCGACGCGCAGCACCGCGGGGCGGCTGTCGGCGTAGAGCCGTGCGAAGGCCTCGATCTCGGCCGTTTCGAGGCCGCATTCGGCCGCGGCCCGCGCCGGGGTCCAGGAGCGCGCCAGGCGCTCGAAGGCGTCCGCGCCGCGGGTGTGGGCGGCCAGGAAATCGCGGTCCGCACGGCCCGCCTGGAACAGCCAGCCGGCGATCGCCAGCGCCAGGGGCAGGTCCGTGCCCGGGCGCAGGGCCAGGTGCAGGTCGGCCTGCTTGGCCAGCGGGGTGCGCCGGGGATCGATCACCACCAGGCGCGCGCCGCGCTCGCGGGCGGCCTGGATGAACGGCACCAGGTGGATGCTCGAGGCCGAGGGGTTGGCGCCCCACAGCACGATCAAGCGGGCCTCCGGATAGTCCGGATAGGCGACGCCCGGCATGCGCCCGGAAAAGGCCTGCAGAGCCCGGCCCGTGGGCGCCGCGCACAGGGTGCGCAGCAGGCGCGCGGCCCCCAGCCGGCGGAAGAACAGGGCGTCGGCTGCGTCCTGGGTCAGGATCCCGTTCGAGCCGCCGTAGCAGATCGGCAGCAGGGCCTCGGGGCCGCCGCGCTCGATCGCCCGCCGCAGGCCCTGCTCGACGGCGTCGAGGGCCGTCGCCAGGGGCACGGCCTCGAACTCGCCGCTGCCCTTGGGCCCGCGGCGCAGCAGCGCGCGGGTCAGACGCTCGGGGCTTGCGAGGTGCCGGCCGATCTTGCGCACCTTGCCGCAGATGAAGCCCTGGGTCAGGCCGTTGTGGGCCCCCGGCCAGGCGTCGACCTCGACCAGGCGCCCGCCCTCGGTGGTCACGGCGAGCTCGCAGGAATCGGGGCAATCGAGGGGGCAGGCGCTGCGCACCACGCGGCGGGCGGCGCTCTTGTGGGTGGAGGAATCGCTCATGGCCGGGGCGGCGCCGCGCTCGCGCGCCGCCGCTGCAGAGCCTACGTTCTTCGGGGGCGCGGACCGCGGCGCGCCGCGCCTGCCGGGCGACCGGCCCGCGCCGCCCGGACCGGCGCTGCCCCGCTCGCTCCCGGCTCCCTCCTCCCCGCCCGGCGCCGAGCGCCGGCGCCACCCCGGCTCCACGGCCATCGCCGCCCCATGCAGATCGAACTCTACACCACCGCCTGGTGCCCCTTCTGTCAGCGCGCCAAGGCGCTGCTCGAGCGGCGCGGTTTGGCCTACGTGGAGCACCGCATGGACGGCCGCGAAGCGGAGCTGGCCGAGGCCAAGCGCCGCTACGGGCACCCGACCGTGCCGATCGTGGTCATCGACGGCCAGCTGCTGGGCGGCTGCGACAGCCTGGAGGCCTTCGAACGGCGCGGCGGTTTGGGCTGAAGCGAGCCCGCGGGCCCGGCGCCTCCGCCGGATCCGGGGCGCTGTTCAGCGGCGCTCGGGCGCCTGGGCCTCGAGCAGGTCGGCCAGGCGCTGCAGGGACTGCTCCAAGCCGCGGGCGGCCGCGGCTTGCCCGAGCTCCGAATCGAAGGCGGCCGAATCGAGCTCCAAGCGCTCGCCGGGGGGCAGGTCCGCGAGAGACTCCTGCTGGTCGCGCAGGCGCAGATAGACCTCGAAGTTGGCCTCCGAGGCCTCCTCGGGATCGAGCGCGCGCCGCGCCAGGCGCCGCCGCACCAGGTCCTCGTCCGCGGTCAAGCGCACGCAGCAAAAACGGGCGCCGCGCTCCTGCGCCAGGGCCCGGAACGGGCGCCGCCAGGCCTGCTGCACGAAACTGCCGTCGATCACCGCGCTGCGGCCGCTGGCCAGGGCCTGTGCCGCACGGCCGAGCAGCGCGTCGTAGATGCGCTGCTTGGCGTCCGGGGCGTAGCGCCCCTGGTCGTAGCGATCGCGGCGCTCCTTTTCGGCCGAGCTGCCGAACAACTCGCGGCGCAGCACGTCGCTCTGGTGGAGCTCGGCCTGCAGGCCGTCGGCAGCGCGCCGCGCGAACCAGCTCTTGCCGGTGGCCGGCAGGCCGGAGGTCAGCAGCAGGGTGGGAGCCAGGGCGGCGAGACGCGCGCCGGCCGGGGAGGACGCCTTTGAGCTCATGGGGGTCACGGCGCCAGTCTGCCGCGGCCGGGCGCCACTGCCCAGCGACGGCCCTGCCCAGCGACGGCCCTGCCCAGCGGGGCCCGCTCCCGAGCGGGCCCCCGCCCGCCGGTGGATTCCGCGGAAACCCCGGGGCTACACTCGCCCCATGGCGTCGCCCCAGAGCCCCGAGCCGGCCCGACCCCGGGTCGGCGTGATCATGGGCTCGAGCTCGGACTGGGAGACCCTGCGCCACGCCGCCGAGCAGCTGGCCGCCCTGGGCATCCCTGCGGAGGCGCGCGTGGTCTCGGCCCACCGGACTCCGGACCTGCTCTTCCGCTATGCGGAGGAAGCCGCCGGCCGGGGCCTGCAGGTGATCATCGCCGGCGCCGGGGGCGCCGCGCACCTGCCGGGCATGTGCGCCGCGAAGACGCATCTGCCGGTGTTGGGCGTGCCGGTGCGCTCGAAGATGCTAGCGGGCGTGGATTCGCTGCTCTCGATCGTGCAGATGCCCGCCGGCGTGCCGGTCGGCACCCTGGCGATCGGCGAGGCCGGGGCCAAGAACGCGGCGCTCCTGGCGGCCAGCATCCTGGCCCTCGAGGACCCAGCGCTGCGCGAGCGCCTGCTGGCCTTCCGCCGGGCGCAGACCGAAGCGGTGTTGCAAGCCCGGCTCGACCCGCCCCCCGCCGGCTGAGCGTTTCATGGGCACGGGCCACAACCGCACGATCGGCATCGTGGGCGGCGGCCAGCTCGGCCGCATGCTGGCCCAGGCTGCGCGGCGCCTGGGCCTGGGCGTGGCGATCTTCGACCCGGATCCCACGGCGCCCGCGGCGGCCCTGGCCGATCGGCATGTGCGCGCCCCCTTCGACGACCTCGGCGCGGCCCTGGATTTCGCCGCGCCCTGCGAGCTGATCACCTTCGAGTTCGAGAACGTGCCGGCCGCAACCCTGGCCGAGCTCGAGCGCCTGCGCCCGGTGCGGCCGAGCCATCGCGTGCTGGGCATCTGCCGCCAGCGCATCGAGGAGAAGGGCTTCCTGGCCGGGGCCGGTTTCCCCGTGGCGCCCTACCGGCCCGTGCGCAGCGCCGCAGAGGCGCGCGCGGCGGCCCAGGCCCTCGGCCCGGCGGCGATCCTCAAGACCGCGGAGCTCGGCTACGACGGCAAGGGCCAGGTGCGGCTGTCCTCGGTCGACCAAGCCGAAGCGGGCTTCCTGAGCCTGCGCTGCTCGGCCGCCGTGCTCGAGCAGGTGGTGCCCTTCGAGCGCGAGCTCTCGGTGATCGTGGCGCGCACGCCCTCCGGGCGCTCCGCGGTCTATCCGCCCATGGAGAATCGGCACGTGGGCGGCATCCTCGACCTGACCCACTTCCCCGCGCGCATCCCGCCGGACCTGGCGCGCCGAGCCCAGGAGCTCGGGCTGGCGATCGCCGAGAGCCTGGGCGCCGTGGGGCTGCTCTGCGCGGAACTGTTCCAGGTCGGCGACCAACTGCTGGTCAACGAGCTGGCCCCACGCCCCCACAACTCCGGCCACGCCACCCTGGAAGCCGCCGAAACCGACCAGTTCGAGCAGCACCTGCGCGCGGTGCTCGACCTGCCGCTAGGCAGCACGGCGCCCCGCCAGAGCGCGGTGATGGCCAACCTGCTGGGCGACCTGTGGGAGCCCGCCGGCATCGACCTGGCCGCCTGCCTGGCTGATGCGGGCGTGCACCTGCACCTCTACGGCAAGGCCAGCGCCCGCCCGGGCCGCAAGATGGGCCACCTGACGGTGCTCGACTCCGATCCCGAGCGCGGCGAACAGCGCGCCCGCGCCGCGCGTCAGCGCTTCGCGCAGCGGCCGACCTGACCGGGCCGGCATGGCCTGGCCGTCATGGCCGCGCCCGCTCCGGGGCACGCGCCGCGCGCACACGGACGCGCGTTGCCAGCCAACTCCACAGGGGCTTGTGCGAAGGGATCCGCGCCCCGCGCTGCGTCTCGGCGCGCGGCTTGCGGCGCGGGCGGGCACGCCAAAATCCGGGCAGGATGAGCGCGCTGCTCACAGGCGGAGCTGGGCTGCCACAGCCAGGACGGCAGGCCTGCCCGGCGGCGCGACGGGCACGCACGCGGATTCTCGAGAACCGGCCCGGCGGCTGCCCGCAGGCGCCCGGGGTCAACCGCCGGCGGGCTCGGTGCGCGGCCGCTGGCGCCAGGTCTCCGGCGGCGGCGGGCCCTGCAGGGAGCGCAGGAACGACTCCAGATCGGCGCGCTCGTCGACGCTGAGGTTCAGGGGCTCGACCTCCGCGGGGCGGCCGTCGTCGGCGGGCCGGGCGCCCGCGAGGCTCGAATAGTGTTCGATCACGGCGCTGAGGCTGTGCAACTGGCCCTCGTGGGTGTAGCCGCCGGGACGGCTCAGATTGCGCAGCGGCGCCGTGCGCCAGAGGCCGCGCTGCGACTCGGCGTCCGGAAGCGCCGGGGGCGGGAGCCGCGGGTCGCCGAAGGGGCCCCAGGCGTTGAAGGGGCTGGCCGCCAACTTGGCGAGCCCCAGGGCCCGGCCGGGGTCCTCGCGCTCGGGCTCGAGCACCGGCGCGCGGTTGTCGTGGAAACCGCCGTCGCTGAAGTGGGGGCCGCTGTGGCAGCGCTGGCAGCGCGCGCGCTCGAAGAACACGAAGGCCCCGCGGGCGGCCGGGGGGCCGTAGGCATCCAAGGCTTCGCGATCGCCGCGCCGCAGGCCCTCCACGAAGGCGTCGAAGGGCGCCGGTCCGCTGAGCAGGCGCCGCTCGTAGGCCTCGATCGCCTTGCCGATGTTCACCAGCACCCGGCTGGCCACCTCCTGCTGGGCGGGGCTCATGGTCTGCCAGGCCAGCGCGAGGCGGTGGTTCGGCCGGGCAGGGATGGGCTTGGCCTCGCGCGGCCAGCGGGCGCGCTCCTCGACGCTGGGCAGCGGCCCGAAGAGCGCTTCGTAGGAGGCCGCGAGTTCCGGCGACTCGGCGAGGTGGTGCACGAAGGCCACCCGGTTGCCGTCGTGCTCGGTGACGTCCTCGAGCGGGCCGAGGGCCTGGGCCCACAGGCTGTCGCTGCTGCCGGTCCAGCCGAACCAGGGCAGGTAGGCGGCGTCCACCAGGGTCGGGCTCTGGCGTCGCAGGGCCTCCGGGCCGCGCAGATCCATGACCCCGTTGGTGAACAGGCGGTTGGGCGGATGGCAGGCGGCGCAGTGGGTGGCGCCACCCCAGGAAAGGCCCGGGTCGAAGAACAGCCGCTGACCGAGGCGCGCGGCGCCCAGGTCGTCCGCCCAGGGATTGCCGGGGCTGGGCGGCAGGGGCGGGCGCGGGCTTGCCGCCAGGAAATCGGCCAGGGCGGCCGGGGAGAAACCGAGGCCGATCTCGGCCAGCAGGTCGGCGGGCCCCGGCCCCTGGGGCGGCCGTCGGATCTCGGGCTCCTGGGACAGGGGCCCGGCCAGGAGCAGCAGGAGCAGGGAAGCGCGCACGACCCTCAACTTAGCCGAGTACCAGTGGCCAGGGTCCCCCCGGACCGAACGCGGGCCTCTGGCGCCGGAAGTGCGACCGGTGCGGCCGGCGTCTCGGCTGCAAGAGCCCTACGGCCGCCGCCAGGGCGCCGCCTACGGGGCCCAGACGGGTGGTGCTGGGGCGCCCGTCCGGTGGGGCTCCCGGCTTGAGTCGGACCACCGGGACGGTCGAAGGACAAGCTCGTCCATGTTTACCCCGCTCGCTTCCGTTTCCGACGTGGAGACCACGATCCGCGTGATCGTGGCGCCCCTGGGCCAGCCCGACTCGTACGCGGGATCGGATTGCCAGATCGACCTAGCCCGCGACGGCGCCATGGTCACCGTGCAATTCCCCGAGCGGCGCGCGCCCAAGCTGACCATCGGAGAGCCGGTGGTGCTGCACTTCGACCTACGCGACGACATCGGCGCGCTGGCGACCCCGGCCAAGGCCTGTTCCTGGCGGCTGGGCGGCGGCGAGCACAGCTATCAGTTCCAGGTCGAGACTCAAGAGGCTGCGGCCCTGGCGGAGCTGGTCGGACAGCGGCGCGAGCGCCGCGTGCGCATCAACTTCGACAACCCGGTGCGCGCGCGGCTGGTGGGGCCCGACGGAGGCCAGGTGCGCGAGGGCCAGCTCTTCGACGCGTCCCCCTCGGGTTGCGCGGTGCTGTTCGACGCGGAGGAGCCCTGGATGCTCGAGAGCGCTCGCTGGCACGAGGTGCACCTCGACTTGTTCCCCGGGGAGGCGCCGGTCAAAGCCAAGGCCTCGCTGCGCGCACGGCGCCTATGCGGCCTCAACGTGGTCTACGGCTACCGCACGGAGATCGGCGGTCAAGGCGCGGCCGAAGCCCGCTCGACCCTAGAGCGCTTCCTGGCCCTGCGCTCGCGCGGCGACGAAGAGTGAGCGCGGCGGCGGACGGCCCGGCCAACCTCAGAGCGCTTCGGTAGCGGCCTCGAGGGCCCGTGCGCGCGCCTGCCCGCGGGGCACGTCCACGCGCCACAGCACCAGCGCCCCCAGCAGGAAGAACGGCGCGATGGTCAGCACCGCGAAATGCTGCTGACCCTCCGGCAGCGCGCCGGCGGTCAGCGCGAACAGCAGCGGGCCGAAGATGCCGGCAAACTTCTCGAGCACGCCGAACAGGGCGAAATACTCCCCCGATTTGTGCTTGGGGATCAGCGAGGCGAACAGGGAGCGCGAGAGGGCCTGGGTGCCGCCCATCACCAGCCCGACGGCGACCGCCAGCATCAGGAAGTGAGTTTCTGTGCTCATCCAGAAGGCCAGCAGCGTGATCCCGAGGTAAGCCAGCACCCCGATCAGGATGGCGGTCTTGACCGTGAGCCGGCGCGCCAGCCCGGCGAATCCGAGGGCGCAGGGCACCCCCAAGGCCTGCACCAAAAGGATCGAACCGATCAGCAGCGGGGATTCGAAACCGCGCTGGGCCCCGAACCAGGCCGCCATGCGGAAGATGGTCGAGATGCCGTCGTTGTAGAGCAGGAAGGCCAGCAGCATCAGGCCCGCATCACGGTGCTGGCGCAGCTCGGCGAAGGTCTCGCGCAGGCGGGTGAAGGCGACCTGGAGACCGCTCTGCCCGGCGCGCTCGTCGGACTCGATCGTGCGCGGCGGCTCCGGCACGCGCCGCAGCAGCGGCAAGGAGAACAGCGCCCACCAGACCGCCACCGAAAGGAACGCCAAGCGGGCCGGCAGGGTCTTGGCAGCGGCATCGAGGCCCTCCCCGGAGGGCAGCCCGAACCAGCCGGGCTGCTGGATCCACAGCAGATTGAGAGCCAGCAGCAGGCCGCCACCCAGATAGCCCAGCGAATAGCCGGTGCTGGAGAGCCGGTCGATGCGCTCCGGCGGCGCCACGTGAGGCAGTAGGGCGTCGTAGAACACGAAACTGCCCGCCGCGCCGATGTTGGCCAGGCCGAACAGCAGCGCCGCCCAGAGGGCGTCCCCAGGCCCGACCGTGAACAGACCTGCTGTCGACAGCACGCCCAGGGACAGGAATGCGGCGAAGAAACGCTTGCGCCAAGCCAGGTAGTCGGCCACCGGCCCGAGCAGCGGATTCAGCAGGGCCGTCAGGACCAGGGCCAGAGTCGTCGACCAGCTGAACAGCGCCGTGGCCTCGCGCTCGCTCAGGTCCGCGGCGGCCACGGACTCGAAGTAGATCGGGAACAGGGCCGCGACGACCGTGGTGATGAAGGCCGAATTGGCAAAATCGTAGAGGGCCCAGGCCCGCGCCGCACGGGTCTCGATACCCAGGCGGGCATACAGCCGTGCGAGGCGTCCGCTGGATGTGGTCCCGTGGCCGACTGTCATGGTCCAGCTAGCCTGCCAGCTCGAAAGCTCCCCCACCAGGCCGAGCTCGCCTGCGAGCCCAGCGCGAGCGCCGCGCGACCCCGAGGGACGGCGAGTCACTCCCCGGGCGAGCCCGCAAGCGGCGCCGGCCCTGGCGCCTGCCTGCGATCCCAGCGGCGAAGCAACCCCCTGAACACGCCCTGAGCCGAAGCGCCAGGGCTGCGGCGTCGACGTTCCAAGCCGGCCCAGCCTGCGGCGGAACGGAGCGCACCGCCCAAAAACCTCGACCAGATGCCGCGGGCGGCAGCGGCAGCATAAGAGCGGGCCGAGCAGCGGGGTGGCGAGGCGGTGCTTGGCGACCGGCGCTCGGGAGCGCTGTGCCGGCCGGCGCAGAGCCGCGGCGCGTGCTGACCCCAGCCGGCCCAGCCTGCGCGAGAACGGCCTGTGCGCCGAGCGCGACCGACCCGTATCACGGAAACGTCCGCAGCTACCCAGAGCTCACAACCGACCGATGCGGATCCGATCCAAGCGAGGCCGGGCGCCCTCGGGCACCCGGCCGGCCAATCATTGCCGTGGAGCCGGCGCCCTCGCTCAGGCCGATTTAGCCTGCCCGGGCGGGGTCGGTCGCGGCGCGGCGGAGACCCGGTTGCGGCCGGCGGACTTCGAGGCGTAGACAGCTCCGTCCGCGAGGCGCAGCAAGTGATCGATGTCCTGGACGCCGGGGAGATTCTCGGCGCAGCCGATAGAGATGGAAACGTTGCAATGGAAGTTCCCGAAGCTCACCTGGTTCTCCTCGACCCGCTGGCGGATGCGATTGCCAATCATCAGAGACTCCTCCAGGTCGGCTCCCGGGCAGATCACCAGGAACTCCTCGCCTCCCATGCGTGCGGCGGTATCGTTACGCCGCACGGCCATCTTGATCACACGCGCGGTTTCACGCAGCACGGCGTCGCCGGTATCGTGGCCGTATGTGTCATTGACGGTCTTGAAGTAGTCGATGTCCATCATCAAGACCGACAGCGGGGACCCCAGCTCGAGCGCCGTACGCCACTCTTTCTGGAACTGCTCCATGGCGCAGCGGCGATTCGGCAAAAGCGTAAGGAAATCTGTGTTGGCCGCTTCCTTGAGCTGACGGTTCATACGCGCCATCATCGTGGCGTTCTTGATCTGCATGGCCTGGTCTCGCTCGACCTGCTCCTGCAGCTTGACCAGCCGGATTCCTGCCCGCAGACGAGCCATGAACAGGAGCGGCTTGACCGGCTTTACGATGTAATCGTCCACGCCGGCGTCGAAGGCCTCCAGGATCTGCTCATCGTTGCATTTGCCTGTCAAGAGCAGTGCGTAGATACGCCGCCCGAACCGGCTGCGTCGCAGGGCCCGGCAGAATTCCAGGCCGTCGATATCGGGCATCTGCCAATCGGTCACGACCACCTGGGGACGCACTTTGAGGGTTAGAGCCAGAGCCTCGCGGCCGTTCTTGGCCGTGAAGACCTCGTGTCCCGCCTCGCGGAGCAGCTTTTCGAGAAGGCGCAGGGACAGCGGGTCGTCGTCGACGGCCAGCACACGGATGCCAGTGGCCTGGAGACTGCAGAATTCGCCCTGCGCCAGAGCCTGGTGCTCCTCCCGGCGCCGGGCCAGGCTGCCGAGCACGTTGACCGGCGAGAGCTTGGAGGCGAGCTCCTTGGTCGGCAGCGAGAGCATCGCGCCCCATTCGACCCACTGGCGCAGCACGGCGTCGCAGACCTCGGTCAGGTTGACGCCCATCACCTCCAGCCTCTGGCGCAGGTGGATCAGGTCGTCGACCAGATTAGCCGAGGGGTTGTCGCCCTGCATACACAGGCTGGCGATGATTGCACCGTCGCGGATCACGCGCCACAGCTCGCGGGCGTATCCGTCGAGCTTCTGATCACCGTTTTCGTCCTCAAGGCTGCGCGCCACCTCGCCAAAGGCCGATGGAAGCCCCCACTCGAACATCATCGCCTCGGCGATTTCGGTGTGATCGATGCCGAAACGATCGGTCTCGAGTTCGCGCAGGCTCTGGTTCGGGTCGCGCTGGACCTGCTCGAGCAGCTCGGAGAACTCGACCGGATGGCAGGAAGCGAGAGCCAGCTGTCCGATGCGCGAGAGCAGCGCGCAGGTGAACGCTTCGGCGGGGGTGGCCAAGCCCAGACGCTGCGAAAGCTCCTGGGAGGCCAGGCCACAGGCCATGGAAGCGGACCAGTACAAATCGTAGTCGAAATTGGGACAGGTTTCGGGACGATCGTCGGAGATGACCGAGAAACCCAGGGCCACGCTGGTGACGGTGCGCAGCCCGAGACGCATGGCAGCCTCCTTGAGCGATGCGACCGGCATGGAGCTGGCTGCCTGAGCGGAAGCCGCCAGCTTGAGGATACGCCCGGTCAAAGCCGGGTCGACCTGCAGGGTCGCCACCAGCTCGTCCAGAGAGCATTCCTCCTCCTGAGTCAATGTCAGGATCCGGATGCCTACGCCTGTGGGCGAAGGCAGCTGCCCGGTCTGTTTGAGTTCTTCGAACTCTTTGCGCATCGTTTGGCTCGCAGCGGCAATTACGCGGAGAGGGCGTGTCAGAGCTGTCCACGTAGGGCTTGCGCGACCTTCTGGTACTCCTCGCTGGAGCGCTGCACCAGAGAGCGCACAGCCTCGAGGTCGCCCTGGCGACCACCTGCTTCGATCGCTTGGCAGAGTTGCGCCAGGCTCATCGCACCCAGATTCCCACAGCTCGACTTCATCGAGTGCGCGACGCGGGCCAAAGCCATCGGATCCCCGTTACTGGAGGCTTCCAGCATCGCCTGGATGCGCGGCGGCGTGTCCCGCAGGAACATCTCGACCAACTCGGCGAACAGGCCGGGATCCTCCGGACCGCCCAGTTCCTTCAGGCTCTGGACGACTTCGAGATCGAGCAGCGGCTGGTCAGGATTGTTCATGACGGTACTGGAAGGCGCTGGGGCCTCCACATTTTCGAGCTTCTCGGTACGAGCGCTGGAGGCGCTGGCCGTGGATTCGAGCAGCAGACTGACCAGCTCGGCGAAGTCGGCGCCCGATCGGGGGCGAGGCAGGCAGAAGTCGGCTCCGGCCTCGAGCCAAACCTCGAGCTCGGTTGCAAAATTTTCCGGCTCGACCAGAGCGGCCAATCGCACGCGGCTGCCGCTGGTGACTCCGATGGCGCGCAGGGTCGAGAGCGCCGCCAGCCGAGCTGCCGGCGGCTCGTGGGAGTCGATCAGCACCAGGTCGTAAACGCCGTCGGCGAAGCGTTCGGGCAGTTCGGCCAGAGCCGAGACCACGCTGGTGCGCGCCTGGCCTTGGCGCAGGCAGGCATCTAGGAGGCGCTGGCTGGAGGCCTCCTGGCAGGCGATCAGCACACGGCGCTGGGCGGTCTGCTCGCCCGGCGAGGTCAACAGGGCCCTAGCTGCGGCGCCGCTGGCGGGCACGCCGCCGGCCGCGGTCGCGCGCTGTTCGGGCCGGCAAACGTGCAGCAAGGCCTCGGTCAGCCGCTGGACCCGCACCGGCTTGGGGATCCAGGCGTCGACACCCAGCTCCACCAAGCGCGCGGGATCCTGCGGGCGGCCGGCGGGGGTCAGGAGCACCACCGCCGGCAGACTGCCGGCGCGCTCGCGGGCCACGCGCTGGGCCAGCTCCCGACCGCGTCCGCCCTGCAGCTCGTCATCGACCAGCATGACATCGAATGGCTCACCTTGCGCTGCCGAGCGCGCCAGGCGCTCGATGGCCTGATCGAAGCCCTCGGCTTCGTCGACGATCAGGCCCAGGCGGCGCGTGGCGGTCACCAGGGTCGTACGCGCCGCGAGGCGGGCTTCGACCACCAGGAGTCGCCGGCCGAGGAGCTGGCTCGTATCCGCTCCGATGTGCTGCTTCGGGCCCGAGGTGGCTTCGAGGGGCAGCTCGACCCAGAAGAGATTACCGCCCTCGGGCTTGGGTTGGTTGCCCATGCGCCCGCCCATCACGTCCACCAGCCCGCGGGCCAGCAGCAGGCCGAGGGAAAGGTCCAGTTCGGCCAAGTTCTCCACCGAACTCGGTGCTCCCTCGAGCAGGCGCAGCATGGCCGCGCGGGTGTGAACGGGCGCCGAGTCGTGGATCTCGAAGCGCAGCGGGCCCTTGCCTTCGTCGCCCAGGCTGGCCGGCAGAACGACCAAGCGCACCTCGCCCCTGTCGGTGTTGGTGAGGCAGCCGCGCAGCAGGTGCGAGAGCAGCTGGGTCAAGCGACGCTCGTCGCCCCAATGCCAATCGGCTAGCTCGGCGGCCAGCTCGATCGAGAGCTCGAGGCCCCGTCGCCAGGCGAGCGGCATGAGATCCTCGCCGAGCTGGTCGGTGACCGCGGCAAGCTGGAAATCGCGGCGGCGCAGCTTGAGCCGGCCGGCGTCGATGCGCGCCAGGTCGAGCACGTCACCGAGCAGATGCCCCAGGGTGGCGCTGGACCCCGTGATCGTGTCCACCAGATCGCGCTGTGCCAGGGTCAGGTCGGTCTCGGCCAGTTGACCGGCGACGCGCCCCATGCCGCGCAGGGCGCCGCTGATCTCCGGGGCCAGCTCGGCCAGCAAGGTCGTCGGGGAGATCGGCGCGGGCGGGGTTGCGGACGTCGGCGCGGCCCCTGCGGGCACCGCGGGCTGGCCCTCCGCGGGGCCGGGCGCAGCCGGGGCTTCGGAGGCGCGGGAAGCCGGCCCATGCAGACTCAGGCCCAGGGAGAACAGGCCCAGGGTCGCCAGGCCGGCCTCGGGACCGAACCAAGCGCCGATCAGGCCGCCGACCCCCACCGGCAAGATCCAGGGACCGGGACGGAAGGGATTTCCGGGCGGCCGGGGGGCCGAACCGGAGGGATTGGGAGGATTCGGACGAGGCTCCATGCATTCGGTCCTCGGACGAGGACGACGCTGGCCTCACTTCGACCCGACACCCGAGGAGACTGGACGCAAGCTCTCGAAAACCGCGCCGATCAGCCTGCCGCACACAGACCGGCCAAGGATCGGAGCCTGAAACCACGATCGAGCGGCCATCGAGGACGCACGGACGCGGTCTGCGAGCGCACCGTCAGCCCCCGCGCCAGGCCGTGCTCAGCCGGGCCTCAGGCGGCTCTCAAGGGCAGCGCCGAGCGGCGCTCCAGCTCGCATGCCAGCGGGCAAAATGCCGCGCCACAGAGCGCGCCAGCAGGGCGTCGTCCGCGGGCACCGGCACGCGGTCGCTGACCCGGCCCATGCTGCCGGGCGCCAGCCCACAGGAAGCGAAGCCCTCGAGCCGCGACAGGTCGTTGCACACGTTGAGCGAAAAGCCGTGCCAGGTGACCCAGCGGCGCACGGCGACGCCGATCGAGCAGAGCTTCCGGGCTCCGACCCACACCCCGGTCAGGCCCGGGCGGCGCTCCGCGGGCAGACCCAGTTCGGCGAGTGCATCGATCAGCACCTGCTCGAGGTCGCGCAGGTAGCGGTGCAGGTCGCGGCGCTGCGGCGGCAGAGCGAGGATCGGGTAACCCACCAGCTGGCCCGGACCGTGCCAGGTGGCCTCCCCGCCGCGCTCGACCTCCAGGGTGGGCACCGCAAGGCTTTCCCAGGGACCGGAGCCCGTGCGCCGTCCGAGGGTCACGATCTCGTCATGCTCGAGCAGCAGCAGCTGGTCCGGCACCCGGTCCTCGAGGCGCTGCACCAGCACGCGCTGCATCAGGGCGTGGCCCTCGGCGTAGCCCAAGCGGCCGAGCCAGCGACACTCGAGCGCAGCGGGGGCTGCGCCGGCCGGGCTCTCGGCGGCGGGTGGCGCGGCGGCTGGCTGGCCCGGGCCCCCTCCGGGCGGCCCGTAGAGCAGCGCCGGCCCCGCCGGGTCCCCCGGCAGCGTCGGATCAGCCATGGGCCGCTCCGCTGCGCAGCCGAAGCGCCCCGGGGCCGGGCCCGGCCCGGCGCTGTGCAGCTTCCGGGCGCACGGAGGCTCAGCCGCGCTTCTGGAAAATGTGCACCGCCATGGTGTGCACGGCTTCGGCCGCTTCCATCATCGCCTCCGGCAGGGTCGGGTGGGCGTGGATCGTGCGGGCGATGTCCTCGGTGGTCGCGCCCATCTCGATCGCCAGGGTGGCCTCGGCGATCAGTTCGGTCACCTCGGGGCCGACCATGTGCACGCCCAGGACCTCGTCGGTCTTGGCGTCGGCGATCACCTTCACGAAGCCCTCGGTCTCCATCAGGCTCATGGCGCGGCCGGAAGCTGCGAAGGGGAACTGCCCCACGGCGATCTCGCGCCCCTGGGCCTTGGCCTGCTCCTCGGTCAAGCCCACGGAGGCCACCTCGGGCGAGGTGAAGATCACCGCGGGCACGCAGCGCACGTCGTATTCATCCGGCAGCCCGCTGATCGCCGCCGCGCAGACCAAGCCCTCCTTGCTGCCCTTGTGTGCCAGCATCGGCTGGCCGGCGATGTCGCCGATGGCGTAGATGTTGGGCACCTGGGTGCGCATCTGCTTGTCGACCAACAGGAAGCCCTTGGCGTCGACCTTGAGGCCTACCCTGTCGAGCCCCAGGCCGTCGCTGTAGGGCTTGCGGCCCACGGTGGACAGGATCTGGTCGCACTCCAGGCTCTCCAGCTTGTCGCGGCGCTTGTAGCTGATGCGCTTCTTGGCCCCCAGGGTCTCGTAGGACTGGGCGAAGGCCTCGGTGATCAGCTCGATGCCCATCTTCTTGAGCGAGCGCTCGATGGCCTTGACGCAGTCCTTCTCCTGGCCGGGCAAAGCGCCGGCGGTGCCCTCCAGCACGGTCACCTTGCTGCCCAGCTTGCGGTACATCATGCCCAGCTCCAGCCCGATATAGCCGCCGCCGATGACCACCAGGTGCTCGGGGATGCGCTGGGGCATCAGGCCCCCGGTCGAGGACCAGACGTCCTTTTCGTCGCACTTGAAGCCCGGGATCTCGATCGGCACGGAGCCCGTGGCGATCACGATGTCGTCGACCTCCAGGCTGTGCTCGCCGTCCTTGCCGCCGCTGACCCGCACGTTGTGGCGGTTTTGGATCTCGGCCTTGCCGTACAGCACCTGCACCCCGTGGTTCTTGAGCAGGCCGCCCACGCCGCCGGTCAGCTTACCGACGATGCCCTGCTTCCATTCGACGAGCTTGAGCACATCGAGCTTGACGCCCGTCGCGGTGATGCCCATGGCTCCGGCGCGCTCGATCTTTTCGAGCAGAGCCCCGGCGGCGATCATGGCCTTCGAGGGGATACAGCCGATGTTGAGGCAGGTGCCCCCCAGGCTGGCCTTCTCGACCACGGTCACCTGCTGGCCGAGCTGGGCCAGCCGGATGGCGCAGACGTAGCCGGCAGGGCCCGCTCCGATGACCACGACCTTGCGGGGGCGCTTCTGGGCGGAGGCGGCGGCGTTGGAGCTCTGGGCGGCGTGGGAGGTGCTGGTCATGGCCGTGGCTTCGGTGGATCGGCAGCGGACTCGAGTCGGATGGGGGCCGGCGCGGCGGTGCGGCCGCGGCGCGCGGGTCGGCGCAGGGCGGCCGGGACGATCGTCACAGCGGGAAGGCGCCGTCGCCGGGCCGGGCCTGGCCCAGGCGCTCGGCGATGCGCAGGAACTCGTTGTATTGCTTGCGCAGGTGCTTGGGGACCTCGGCGTAGATGTCCTCGACCAGCGACTTGAGCGGCATCGGATCGGCGGCTTCTTGCGCGTGGATCTCCTGGTCGATGCGCGCGGTCACGCGCTCACCGATGCGCTCGGCCTCGCCGGGGATCATCAGCCCCTGGAGCTCCAGGAAGGCCTGGAAGCGCTTGAGGGGGTCGCGTTGCCGCCAGACGCTGACCTCGGCCTCGTCGCGGTACTTGGTCGGGTCGTCGGAGCTCGAATGCCCCATCAGGCGATAGGTCTTGAGCACCAAGAGCGCCGGGCCCTCGCCGGCGCGGGCGCGCTCGACCAGGGTCTGGAGCGCGGCCTGGGTGGCCAGGGGGTCGTTGCCGTCGACCTCGTAGCCCGGCAGGCCGTAGGCGCGCGCCTTCTCGGCGAAGCTGCCGCTGGCGGTCTGGGCCCGGCTGGGTACCGAGATCGCCCAGCCGTTGTCGACCAGCACGAACACGCAGGGCGCCTTCCAGACGCCGGCGAAGTTGAGCCCCGAATGGAAACCGTTCGACGACGAGGCCCCGTCGCCGAAGAAGATCGCATGCACGTGGCGCTCGCCGCGCTGCTGCGTGGCGAAGGCGGCCCCGACCCCGTGCGGGATCTGGGTGCCGATGACCGAGGACCAGGAGGGGTAGTTGGTGCCTTTGTGCTGGAAGTGGTTGCACATCTGGCGCCCCTTGGCCGTGTCGTTCGAATTGCAATACATCTGAGCGATGTACTCCGACAGCGGCAACCCGCGGATCAGCGCCGCGCCGCCCTCGCGCAGGCCCGACCAGAGCCAGTCGGTGGGCTCGAGCGCCAGGGCGGCACCCACCAGGGTGGCCTCCAGGCCCAGCATCGAGCCCACGAAACCGATGCGCCCGGCGCGCTGCAGCTTGAGCATGCGCTCGTCCAGCGTGCGCAGGGTCACCAGGTGCTCGAACACCTGCCGCAGGAAGGCCGGCTCGTAGCGCGGGAAGCCGGCCAGGGGCCGGCCATCCCAATCGAGCAGCTGGTTGCGGATCGGCGCCCGCGCCCCGGGGGCGGGCTCGGCCGCGGCATGCAGGGCGCCTTCGACCATGGTCGCTCAGAGGGCCAGCAGGCCCGGATTCTCCAGCAGATCCTTCATGTGCACCAGGAACCGGGCTCCGTCGGCGCCGTCGACCAGGCGATGGTCGACGCTGATCGACAGGTTCATGTATTGGCGCACCTCGATGCGGTCGCCTTCGGGGGTCTCGACCACGCCCGGGCGCTTGACGATGCGGTGCACACCCAGGATCGCCGCGTCGGGGAAGTTGATGATCGGGGTGGCCAGGATGCCGCCGATGTTGCCCGCGTTGGTGATCGAGAAGGTCGAGCCGCGCAGCTCTTCGGCGCTGACCTTGCCGGCGCGCGTGCGCTCGGCCAGCTCGGCCAGCTCCTTGGCCAGGGCCAGGACCGACTTCTGCTCGACGTTCTTGACCACCGGTACGATCAGGCCGTTGGGCGTGTCCGTGGCGATGCCGAGGTGCACCTGGTGATAGGTGACCAGCTCCTGCGCGGCCTCGTCGAGCTTGGAGTTCAGCATCGGGTACTCCTTCAGCGCGTTGGCGCAGGCCTTCATGATGAAGGGCATGTAGGTGACCTTGATGCCCTTCTTCTGGCCCAGCTCCTTGGCGCGCTCGCGCAGGCGCACCAGCTCGGTCACGTCGAGCTCCTCGACGACCGTGAAGTGCGGCGCGGTGTACTTGGAGCGCACCATCGCCTCGCTGATCTTGCGGCGCACGCCGCGGAACGGCACGCGCGTCTCGGCCTGCCCGGGCGCCAGGCTGATCGCCGGGGCCTTGGGCGCGGCCGCTGCGGGGGCGGCAGGCTTGGCCGCCAGGGCGGCCGGCGCGGCCCCGGGCGACAGCGCCGCGGCCGGCTGGGCCAGGGGCGCGGCGCCACCCTTGGCGAAGGCCTCCACGTCCGCGCGGCGCACCATGCCGTTGCGGCCGCTGCCCGGCACCTGGTTCAGATCGATGCGCAGCTCGCGGGCCACGCGCCGGGCGCTCGGGACCGCCAGGACCTTGCCCAGCGGCCGTTCGATGGGGGCCGCCGCGGCGCGGGCTCCGACGGTGGCGGCGACCGGCGGGGCAACCGCCGGGGCGGGCGCCGCCGGCGCGTGCGCTGCAGCGGGCGCATGGACCGCCGGCGCGTGAGACGGCGCGGCGGGGGTCGCCGCGGCACCGGCTCCCGCCGTCTCGAGCACGAAGATCACGCTGCCCACCGGCACCACCTGGCCGGCCTGGGCGCGCAGCTCGAGGATCTTGCCCGGCCGCGGCGCCGGCACCTCGACGGTGGCCTTGTCGGTCATCACCTCGACCACGGCCTGGTGCTCGGCGACCGAATCGCCGGCCTTGACCAGCCACTTGACGATCTCGCCCTCGGCGATGCCCTCGCCGATGTCGGGCAGCTTGAACTCGAGGCGACCTCCGGCGGCGGCCGCCGCCGGGGCGTGGCTCGCCGCGCCGTGGGCGGGCGCGGCAGCGTGCGAGAGCGCCGGGCTGGCGTGGGCCGGCGCGGTGTGGCCGCCGCCGTGGCCGCCCGCGTGGGCCGGCAGGGGCGCCGCCCCGGCGTCGGTCTCGAGCACGAAGATCACGCTGCCCACCGGCACAACTTGGCCGGCCTGGGCGCGCAGCTCGAGGATCTTGCCCGCGCGCGGCGCCGGCACCTCGACGGTGGCCTTGTCGGTCATCACCTCGACCACGGCCTGGTGCTCGGCCACCCGGTCGCCGGGCTGGACCAGCCACTTCACGATCTCGCCTTCGGCGATGCCTTCGCCGATGTCGGGCAGCTTGAACTCGAGAGCCATCTCTGGGGGCGCGGGGAGCGCCGGGGCGTGGGGTCGGTGGGGAGGGATGGGGCCCGGACGCGGAGCGTCGACGGGGTGGGGAAATCTGCGCCGGAGCGCTGGCAGAGTCGACCGGCGCGGCTCCGGTTGCCGGGCCGGGCAGGTCGCCTGGAGGCCTGGCCCGGGCGCTGCCCGGGCCGGAAAGCCTGCGGCTCAGAAGCGCGCCACGCGCTCGATCGCATCGAGCACGCGGCGGGCGTCGGGCATGTAGTGGTGCTCGAGCGTGTTGGGGAACGGCGTGTCGAAGCCGGTCACGCGCACGACGGGGGCATCCATGTATTCGATGGCGTGCTCGGCGATCAAAGCGCTGATCTCGCCGCCGTAGCCACAGAAGCGCGGGGCTTCGTGCACCACGACCACGCGGCCGGTGCGTTTGGCCGCGTCCAGCACGCCCTCCTCGTCCAGCGGGTAGAGCGTGCGCAGATCGACGATGCGCACCTCGATGCCCTGCTCGGCGGCCTGCTCCGCGGCCCGTTCGGTGACCGGCACCATGGCCCCGAAGCAGAACACGGTCACGTGCTGGCCCTCGCGCACGGTGCGCAGGGTCGACAGGTCGACCTTGTACTTGCCCTCGGGGACCTCGCCCTTGACCGAGCGGTAGAGCGCCTTGGGCTCGAGGAATAGCACCGGATCGGGGTCGTCGATCGAGGCCAGCAGGAGGCCCTTGGCGTCGTAGGGGGTCGAGGGGATCACCACCTTGAGGCCCGGGGTGTGGCAGAAGTAGGCCTCGCCCGACTGGCTGTGGTACAGGCCGCCGCGGATGCCGCCGCCGTAGGGCGTGCGGATCACCATCGGGGCGGTGAACTGGCCGCCGGAGCGGTAGCGCAGCTTGGCCGCTTCGCTGACGATCTGGTCGAAGGCCGGGAAGATGAAGTCTTGGAACTGAATCTCGGCCACCGGCTTGAGGCCGTTCATGGCCATGCCGATCGCGGTGCCGACGATGCCGTCCTCCGAGAGGGGCGTGTCGAAGCAGCGCCGCGGGCCGAACTCCTTGTGCAGGCCCTCGGTGGCCAGGAACACGCCGCCCTTGGGGCCGACGTCTTCGCCGAACACGAGCACGGTCGGGTCGCTGCGCAGCGCGGTGCGCAGGCCGTCGTTGACGGCTTGGAGCAGGGTCAGGTTGGGCATGGGAGCGCGGGCTCGGTTCGGGCTCGTCCGCGGCGGGCAGCGGCGCGCGGAGCGGTTGGACGATGGAGCGATGGAGGTGAAGGCGGCAGCGTCAGGGTCTGTCGCGAAGGGGCAGCAATCAGAGCGGGAACTTGCCGTCGCCGGCGGAGGCATCGCCCTTGCGGCGCGCCAGTTCGAAGGCGGCTTGGCCCTGCTCGCGCAGGTGCTTGGGCAGCTCCGCGTACACGTCGGTGAAGATCGTCTCGAGGGCCGGGCGCTCGACGGCTTCGGCCTCGCGGCCCGCCGCCATGGCTTCCTCTCGGCACTCGGCTTCGAGGCGCGCCTTCTGGCCGCCGTCCAGCAGCCGCCGGCTCTCGAGGAAGCGCTCGAAGCGCAGGATCGGGTCCTTCTTGGCCCACTCCTCGAACAGCGCCGGCGGCACGTAGCGCGTGGGATCGTCCGAGGTCGAGTGCCCGCCCATGCGGAAGGTCTTGGCCTCGATCAGGGTCGGGCCCTCGCCGCGCCGCGCGCGCGCCACGGCCTCGCCCACCGCCTTGCGCACCGCCAAGAGGTCGTTGCCGTCGACGATCACGCCGGGCATGCCGTAGGCGGCGGCCTTGATGGCGTAGCTCTCGGAGGCGGTCTGCTCCTCGGAGGGGCAGGAGATCGCGTAGCCGTTGTTCTGGCACAGGAACACCACCGGCGACTTCCACACCCCGGCGAAGTTGAGCGCCGAATGGAAGCCCAGCGAGGAGGTGCCGCCATCGCCGAAGCTGCACAGGGCCACGTGCTTCTCGCCCCGCATCTGGAAGGCGTAAGCCGCGCCCACGGCGTGGGGCAGGTGCGTGCCGATCGGCGAGCTGATCGAATAGAACACGATCGGGTCGACGAAGCTGAAGTGCACCGGCATCTGGCGCCCCTTCGCGTTGTCCTTGGCGTTGCCGAACATGTTGTGCATCAGCTCGACCGGGCGGATGCCGTGGTACAGCGCCATGCCGAAGTCGCGATAGCTCGGGAAGATCCAGTCGGTCTTCTCCAGGGCGCTGGCGGCGCCCACCTGGCAGGCCTCGACGCCCTTGTTGGGGATCGAAAAGCCGATGCGCCCCGAGCGCTGCAGCTTGAGGCAGGTGTCGTCGAAGGCCCGCACCAGCAGCATCGTGCGATAGCAGTGCAGCAGTTGCTGATCCGACAGGCCGGGGTCGTAGCCGTTGATCGAACCGTTGGGCTCGATCACCGACAGGGGGCGCTGGGCGTGGGTCTGGCTCATGGGAGGGGCTGCGGACCGCCGCGCGGGCGGACCGGCAGGACTTCAGGGGCTCGGCGGGGACGCTTGGCGGCGCTGACGCACCAGGCGCTCGGCGAAATACTCGGCGGCCTTGTAGGAGGAGCGCACCAGCGGCCCCGAGGCCACGTAGGCGAAGCCCAGGCGCTCGCCTTCCTGGCGCAGCTCGTCGAAGCGCTCCGGCGGCACATACTCGCGCACCGGCGAGTGCTTGGGGCTGGGGCGCAGGTACTGGCCCAGGGTCAGGAAGTCGACCCCGGCCCCGCGCAGCAGGGCCATGGCCTCGGCCACCTCGGCGGCGCTCTCGCCGTGGCCCAACATCAGGGAAGACTTGGTGAAGATCTCCGGGGCCAGGGCCTTGGCGCCGCGCAGGGTGTCTAGCGACCGCTCGTAGGAGCAGCGCGGGTCGCGGATCTTGCGCTGCAGGCGCGGCACGACCTCGACGTTGTGGGCCAAGACGTGCGGGCCGGCGGCCATCAGGGTCGCCAAGGGCGCGCCGGTGTAGTCCGGGATCAAGGTCTCGACAACGGTGTCCGGCGAGCGGCGCTTCAGGGCCTCGATACAGGCCGCGTAGTGACCGGCGCCCCCATCGGGCAGGTCGTCCCGGTCGACGCTGGTGATCACCAGGTAGGAGAGCCCCATCTCGGCCACGGCCTGGGCCACGTGTTCGGGCTCGTGCGGATCGGGCGGCGCGGCCTGGAGCACGGTCTTGACCGCGCAGAAGCGGCAGCGCCGGGTGCATTCATCCCCCAGCACCATGATCGTCATGGTGGCCCGGCTGCCCTTCCAGCACTCGCCCACGTTGGGGCAGCGGGCCTCCTCGCAGACCGTGTTCAGCTTGAGCCGCCGCGCCAGCTCCTTGAGGCGCGTGTAGCCTTCCCCGCCGGGCAGGGGCACCTTGAGCCAGCCGGGCTTGGGCAGCCCCGGGTGCCTGCTGGCGGGCCTCTCGCTGGGACGCGCCTCGGCGGGTGCCGCCGCGGGGGAGGGCTCGGGAAAGGACTCCATGGAGCAGGGGTAAGAGCGGCAGCTTAGCAGGCGCGCCCCTGGCCAAGGCCTCCAAACAGAGGCGCCGACCTTTATCCAGCCACCCCCGCGGTCAGAGCCCCGCACGGGACCGCAAGCGGCGCCGCGCAGGCCCGTTCGGGCTCCCCGAAGCCCCCGCAGGCCCCCAGGTTTCCGGCGGGGCGGGAAGCACGGAGCCCGGCCATGAAGAGCGGGAGCGTGTTCCGGGCTTGGCCCTGATTCCGGTCCCTCGGACTGCAGATTGGCGACCGCCCCGTGGCACGGGAGCCGGGCGGCCCGCTTGGCGCAAACCGAAGGACCACCGCGCCAGGAACCAGCCGGCCGGGGCCCGGACCGGGAACGGCCCGAATCCTCGCGCCTCCCCGCCGCCCGATCTGTTGGATCAGTTCAGGAACGGTTCGAGTTCGCGGCGCAAGGCCGGGGTGTCGAGCTTGGAGATCGCCCGCACCTGGATCTGGCGCACGCGCTCGACGCTGACACCGAGCACCTCGGCGACCTCGGCCAGGGTGGATTCGCCCTGCTGGCCGATGCCAAAACGCAAGCGCAGGACCTGCTGCTCGCGCTCGGACAGCTTGGCCATGGCGGCTCCGAGCCCGCCCTCGAGGGTCACGTCCTCGATGCCCGGGGTATAGGGCCCGTCGCTGTCGTCGTTGACCAGCAGGTCGCGCAGTCGGTTGCCCTCCCCGTCATCGGACAGGTCTGCATCCAGGGAGTAGCTGGTGCGCGCCGCGCCCAGGGCCGAGGCCACCAGGCCCACGTCCAGCTCCGCGACCTCGGCGATCTGGTCGGCGCTGGCGTTGGCATCGCCGAGGCGCACCCGGGCCTGATGGATGGCCTTCATGGCCTTTTGCAGGTAAACCGGCACGCGCACCGTGCTGGTGAAGTTGTACAGGTAGTTGCGGAAGGCCTGGTTGAGCCAGTGCACCGCGTAGGTGCGGAACAGCAGGCCGCGGCGCCAGTCGAAGCCGTCCACGGCCCGGAACAGGGCCGCCGAGCCCTCCTGGACCAGGTCGGCGCGGGTGGTCGAGGAGTGCGCGTAGCGCTCCACGTTGATCAGCACCAGGTAGAGGTTGCGCTCGACCATCTCTAGCCGCAGGGCGTGCAGCTCGGCGGAACGCTCCATCACCCGGGTCTCGAGGGCCGCCTGGCGGGCGGAGCGGTCGCGGGACTGGACCGGGCCGACCTGGGTCGCCTGATGGACGAACCATTGCTGGGCCAGCATGCCCACACCCTCGAGCAGGCGATCCTCCTCCACCCCCGCGGCTCGGCGAGCCCGCGCCAAGCGCAGGCGGGCGAATTCGATCCGCCGAGCGAGGCGCGCCTCTTCCTCCCGGTCGAGGGTCAGGATCGTCTCGACGTCCGCCCGCAGCTGCTCCAGGGCCCCGCGCAGCTTGACCGGCTTGGAGCGGGAGCGGTCGCGCCAGGTTTCGGGATCCCGCACCTCCAGGGCGACCTTACGGCGGTCCAGGGACTCGATCCATGTCAGACACTGCCCTTCGAAGACCTCCGGGGTTGCCATGAGGAGATCGAGACGGGTGTCGAGTTCGGCCAGGGTGAGAACCTTGCTGGTCATGGCGATACCTCGGTGGAGCGAAAGTTGACCCTCCCTAGAGAGTCGATCTGGGGATTACGGCCCAGGGGCCTGAGCTGGACAGAAAAATCGGCGGGGGGTGCCGATTCTGTTCGGACCTGGGCCCGGACAGAGGCTCTGCCCTCCTCCAGGCTGTCCTGTATACGTCGCAGTATCGGCGCCGGATGCGGGCTTCTGTCCTAAAAAATATCGGGACAGAACGAAATGCCCTGCTTGACCGCAGCCTTCAGACCCCAAATGTCGAGAAAAAAATCCTGAGAGCTTCAGAAGGGGCCCCTGGGAACCCTAGGCAAGGCCCCGCTTAGGCGTTTGTCTAAATTTTCGACCCACCCACGGGTCGCATGATCATCCCGGACCCCGCTCCCATGGATGGGCAAGATTCCGCCCGGCGGCGCCCCGCGGGTCGGATCCCGCGACCCAACGCCCCCTGTCCCGGCCGGCGACGACCCGGGGGGTGCCTGCCCCATCCGTTCCTCGACACCCCCGCCGGGCCCCGCTTCGACCGCTCCAGCCCCCTCTTCGGGGTGCTCTGCCTAAGTTTAGGGGCCTCGGCCTGTTGGAGGTCCCCGGGTCGGCTGCACCGACCGTCCGCCCGAAGGCCACGCTCCGGGCCCGATTCGAACAGCCCATCCCGCTGCCCATCCCGCTGCCCGACCTGCGCCCCGAACCGTCCCTCGAGCTGCGCCTCGGGCGCCCCCCCGCTCGCCTTGCCGCTGGCTCGACGGCAGATGCGCCTCGGGGGGCTCGATCCACCGCTGGGGTGCCCCTTGCGGTTGCCTGGGGTGCCTCTCGCAGCGGAGTGGCCAGCCCATCGCACAGCGAGCGCTGGACCGCTGCCGCCCCGCCGGGAGACGCCCGGCGACGGGCCGCTCACTCGGTCTTGTCGGGCTCGCCCGAGAAACTCTTCTGGCGCTCCTTGGGGATGTACTCGTCGAGGTGCCGGAGGCTTTCGGTCTCCTTGATCAGATTGCGCGCGATGACCATGCGCTGGACCTGGTTGGTGCCCTCGTAGATCTGCAGGATCTTGGCGTCGCGAAAGAACTTGGCGATCGGGTAGTCCTCCATGAAGCCATAGCCGCCAAAGATCTGCACGGCGTCGGTAGCGACTTCCATGGCCGTGTCCGTGGCGAAGCACTTGGCGATGGCCGCTTCCTTGGTGATGCGCTCGAGGTGTTGATCGACCGCGGAAGCGCAGGAATAGACCAGCCAGCGCGAGGCCTCGGTCTTCATGGCCATGTTGGCCAGCATCTGCTGGACCATCTGGAACGAGGAAATCGGCTGACCGAACTGCTTGCGCCGGCCGGCATAGACGACCGCCAAATCCAGGGCTCCCTGGGCGGCACCGACCGCCTGGGCCGCCACGCCGGGGCGGGCGTGGTCGAGGGTCATCATGGCGTGGGCGAAGCCCATCCCGGGCTTGCCGCCGAGCACGTTGCCGAAGGGCACGCGGGCGTTGTCGAAGTGGGTTTCCACCACCGGCACGGTGCGGATGCCCATCTTGTCCTCGAACTTGCCGATGGTGAAACCCGGCGTGCCCTTCTCGACCACGATCGCGCTGATGCGGCGCGACTTCGAGGTCGGATCGGTGACGCAGAAGACCGTGTAGAGGTCGGCCACCCCGCCGTTGGTGGTCCACTTCTTCTCGCCGCAGATGCGCCACTGGTCGCCTTCATGGAAGGCGCGCACCGACAGGCCGCCGGCGTCCGAGCCGGCGTACTTCTCGGAAAGGCAAAAGGCACACAGCTTCTCGCCGCGTGCGACCAGGGGCAGCCAGCGCTGCTTTTGCTCCTCGGTGCCACCCAGGAGGATCGGGAAGGAGCCCAGGGCGTTGACTGCAAAGGCGACGCCGAATCCCGAATCGGCCTTGGAAAGCTCCTCGGTGACCAGGGCCAGGGCCAGCACCCCGGCACCCACGCCCCCGTAGGCCTCGGGGATCCAGGTCTTGAGCAGCCCGGCCTGGGCCACGGCCCGCATGGCGTCCCAGTTGTATTCCTGGGCCTTGTCGAACTTGGCGGCCAGGGGCCGCACGTGCTTGTCGGCGATCTGGCGGGCCTTGGCCTGCAGCTCCCGGGCGAGTTCGGAGAAGCGGATGTCGTGGGGCATGGTTCGGCTGGAAAAGGGCCTCCGCGGGAGGCGGTCGCGGAGCGGAGTGGGCCGAGAGTATAGGGGCTTCGGTGCGGCGCCGGACCCTTCGGACGGCGGCGGGCCGTGCCTCGGACGGCGCCTGCTCGCAGGCCTCAGGAAGGCCGCGGGAGCGGGTCGCCGGGGCGGGGTAGGGCGGCCCGACCTGCCCCTCTGAACCGCCGGCGCGGCCGCCGAAGGGTGCGTCGAAAGACCGCGGCCCCCCGATCAGCGGCGCACGAGCAGCTCCTGGAATCCCTCGGTCAGGGGCTGGCGCTGGCGGACTTGGACGCTCTTGTCGATCAAGCCGCCGGTCGGATCGAAAAGCGCCTCGATGTCGAGCTCGCCGACCAGGGGGGCCGAAAGCGGCTGCCCGGTCATGGTGTCGTCGTGGGTCAGCTCGAAGTCGAAGCGCCGCTCGTCTTTCACGGCCGCGGGCAGGGCCGGGTCGGCCAGGTCGTACTTGCGGATCAGCAGCGGCACGTTCTGGCCGCGGGGCTTGACCTGCACGAACAGGACCGCGGGAGCCGCGGCTTGCGCCAGGTCCCCGGTCAGACGCACCTGGCCCCGGTAGAGAGGCTTGGGCACGGAGGCCGTGGACTCGGCGACCGCCGAGGGCTCGCCCCCATGGACGGCCGCAGCGCCGCTGCTGGCGGCTGCGGGTGAGCCAGGAACGGCAGCGGGGGGCCGCTCGCAGCCGCCGAGGAGCAGGCTCGAGAGGAGCGAGAGGGCCAGGGCGGCCGGCGGGGGTGCCGCTGAGCAGAGAAAAGGCATGCGCCCCTTCTAGCGCATGGCGGGCGAGACCACAGCTTTCGCAGGCGTGCGGCCCAGAAGTGGTGAAACCGAGCTCGGCGGGGGTGGTCTCAGGGTGTGGGGCTCGCGCCGAAGCCCAGCGGGTCCTCGGGCGCGCGGGTTTCGGCCGGAAGGGATCCCAAGGGCAGGCGGTCCTGCCAGCCCAGACGCAACCCCTCGCGCCGGCCCGGACCGCGGCCCCCCGGACCGCGGCCCCCGGAGCCAGGGCCGCCGGAGCCAGGGCCGCCGGCGTCCGCGATCCGAGGCGGCGCGCTGCCTGCCAGCCCGTAGGCTCGTAGCCCCGAGGCTCGGACATCCGACGCTCGCCGCCGCCCCCCCGAGCTCAGCGCCCCGGACCCTGAGGCCCCCGCCGCGACCCATCCCGTGAGCTTGCCCAGCCTGCCCCGCGACCGCGCCGCCAAGCACCGCCAGGAGGAGCGCGAACTGGCCCCCTATGCGCTCAAGGCCGAGCACTCGCGCGGGCGCCGTTACCCGGACGAGCCCGACCCGCTGCGCACGGAGTTCGAGCGCGACCGCGACCGGCTGGTGCATTCCAGCGCCTTCCGGCGCCTGATGTACAAGTCGCAGGTGTTCCTGAACCGCGTGGGCGACCACCATCGCACGCGCCTCTCGCACAGCCTGGAGGTGGCCCAGGTGGCGCGCTCCGTGGGCAGCGCCCTGCGGCTCAACGACTCTCTGTGCGAGGCCCTGGCCCTGGCCCACGACATCGGGCACCCGCCCTTCGGCCACCGCGGCGAATGGGCCCTCGATCGCTTGATGGTGGCCCACGGCGGCTTCCGACACAACGCCCAGGTGCTGCGCGTGGTCGATCTGCTCGAGCGTCGCACGCCGGCCCATCCCGGCTTGAACCTGACCCGCGAGCTGCGCGAGTCCCTGCTCAAACACGAAAAGTCCGAGGACTGGCCGGACGAATTCGGGCCGAAGCCACGCCACCCTTACCTGGAAGCCCAGGTGGTCGACCTGGCCGATTCCACGGCCTACGACATGCACGACATCGAGGACGGCCTGCGCGCACGCATGTTCGGCGAGCCGGAGCTCGAGCAGCATTCGAGCCTGTGGCGCGAGGCCAAGGAGCGTACCATCCGCGCCTATCCCGGGTTCCTCGAGCAGAGCGCCGACCAGGCGCTCAAGATCAAGCGCATCTCCAACGAGCTGATCAAGGCCACCATCGAAGATCTGATCCAGCACTCGGCGGAAAACCTGCGCCGCCACGCGCCCGGGGACCCGGACTATCCGCGCCACCAGCACGAGATGCTGATCGGCCACAGCCCGGAGCTCAAACCCAAGGTGGCCGAGCTGCAGCAGTTCCTGTTCCGCTTCTTCTACCGGCACGACTACCTGCAGCGCATGACGCGCTGGGCCGGCGAGCTGATGCAGGCCCTGTTCGAGCGCTACCTGGCGGAACCGGAGCAGATCGCGCCCTGGTACCGCGCCTGGTCGGAGCAGGTCGGGCTGCCGCGCGCCGTGTGCGACTACCTGGCCGGCATGACCGATCGGTTCGCGGAGGCCGAGCACCAGCGGCTGACCGGTCGGCTGCTCGAGTTCCCGGCCCCCTGAGGGCTGACCCGACCGGGGGCGATCGACCCGCTCGCCCCGGCCGCGGTCGGCCCGAGCGGTCCAGAGGACCATGGACGCTAGCCCGGTCGCCGGAGCGCTGACAGGCCCAAAAAAAATCGACTCGGGCTGCGCCCGAGCAGACATTTTCTTCTGTCAGCATGCCTTTGGGCCGCCATCCAAAGGCCACAGAGGCTGGGATCCTCGCTGCGCGCCGATTTTTTTTCCAGCCTCTGAGCCACACCGCTGCCACGACGGCTGCCAGCCTGCCCGCCAACCAGGCTGGCACAGCGGCCGAAGGCGCCTGCCGCGCAGGCTCACGGCCCGCGGTGCGCGGCGCCGCGGGCCAGGCGGGCGACCCAGCGGGCCAGGCGGGCAAGGAATCCGGGCTCCGGCTCGGGCGCGAGGGCGGCCAGCAGGGGCTCGATCCGGCGCTGGGCCGGGCTCGGGACCCAGGCGAACTCGGCGGCACCCGCGGGCGGCGGGGCGCTCCCGGGATCGGCCTGGCTGGGCGGGGCCGGGGCCCCCGGGGGCCCCTCGGGAGCCGGGCCGCGCTGGGATTCGCCGGACGGTGCCACGGGGATCGGGATCGATGCGGGAGACTTTGCTCGGCCAACCGCCCCGCCGACGGTAGAGCGGAGGCGCTACGGCGGGTAGGAGCCGATCCGCGCCGCGATGGATTTCCGCGCTCTGCACCCCTTCCGTGACCCAGCGCTGCTGGAGCTCGCCCTGCGCCACGCCAGCGCCGGGCCGCAGCACAACGAGCGCCTCGAGTACCTCGGGGACGCGGCCCTGGATCTGGTGGTGGCGGAGGCGCTCTATCGCCGGCACGGGGACCTCGACGAGGGGCTGCTCAGCGAGCTCAAGGCGTCGGTGGTCTCACGGCCCTCCCTGGCCCTGGCGGCGCGCCGCATCGGGCTGCCCGAAGCGGCCGTGCTGGGGCAGGGTCTGACCGCGGACGCCCTCTCGCGGGCCGTGCTGGCCAACCTGCTGGAGGCCTGGCTGGGCGCGATCTACCTCGACGCCGGGCTGGAGGCCGTGCGCAGCGCGGTCGAACAGGCGCTCTCCGAGCCCCTCGGCGAAGCCTTCGGGCGCGGGGCGGTGACCAACCCCAAACAAACCCTGCAGCACCTGGCCCAGGCTCAGACCGGCCGGCCGCCGGAATACGAGCTGCTGCGCGAGCGCGGCGTGGCCCATGCCCGCGCCTTCCAGGTGCGCGCCAAGCTGGGCCCGCAGGTCTTCCCGCCCGCCTGGGGCCGCACCCGCAAGGAGGCCGAGCGCTGGGCCGCCCACGAGGCCTTGTTACGGCTGTTCCCCGAGGGCGCCGAGCCCGCCGACGCAGGCGAGCCTTGACGGACCGAGGTTGGATCGACGCGGGCGGCGACCAAGCCGCCCGGACCTTCTGGGCCACAGCGCCGCGCCGCTCAGCGGCGCGCTCACCGGCCGATGGGAGCCCCGGGCGGCCGAGCGCGTTGGCTGCAGCCCGGGAATCGGGATCGGCCCTGGGGCGCGATCAGGTCCCGAAGCGCCAGGTGTCCGGCGCGGACTCCAGGGCGCGGCGAAAGGCCGCCAGGCCTGCGGGCGGCAGCTGCGCTTCGATGCGCAGCACGCCCGGGGCCGGCGCGCGGTAGGCGCTTTCGAGGAAGCGCTGCCGATAGCCGAGGCCGAGGCCGAAGAAAAACCGCTCGCGCAGGGCCTCGGGCACGGCGGTCCACAGGCTCAGGTTCTCGATGAACGAGCGCTCGTAGGGCGTCCAGCGCACGCCGCTCACGAATCCGAGGCCCTCCGCGGCGATCGGCTGCAGGCCCGCCGGCGCGGCGGCCAGCAGGTCGTAGCCGTAGCCGCTCGAGCCGCGCGCCATGATCGCACGCCCGGCGGCCACGTTGGCGATCTGGCCGAAGGCGCCGTGCACCAGCAGATCGCGCTCTTCGTCGTCGAGCTTGCCGCGGCCGTGCACCAGGTCCAGGGCGCGCAAGCTCTCGAGCAGGTAGGGCAGCTCGTATTCGGTGCGGTCGACGAACTGGCGTCCGAGTTCGGCCAGCTGGTGGCGGCGGATCGGGGCGGGCGCGCCGCGCAGGGACAGGGCCGCCTGCACCAGGGCGAAAGGGTCGGCGCTTTGGGCGAAGGGCGCCGGCAGGGGCACCCGATAGAGCAGCGGATGCAGGGCCGGCCAGTTGGGATCGAGGGTCCGGGCCCAGGCTTCGTAGCGCAGCGGATCGCGCCCCGAGGCGTAGTCGAGGTGCTGGATGAAGTGGAACGGACGCGCCCCGAAGACCGGCGGCTGGCGCAGCCCGGGCAGCGGGTCGCTGAGCGCGGCCACGCCGGCGGCTCCGGGCACGGCGGCCAAGGCCAGCAGGCCGAAGGCCAGGGGGCGCTGGCCGCGGCCCACGTGCCGGCACACGCCCAGGGCCACCCAGGCCAGCAGCGCCGGCAAAGCCGGCATCAGGTAGCGGCTGCCCATGCCGTCCAGGGTGTTGTAGAAGTCGACCACGAAGTCGGTGGCTCCGTAGGCGCCCAGGAACAGCAGCGGGTGCAGCAGCACGAACAGCGCCAGGGGGCTGGGCGCCAGGGATCCGCCCGCGGCGCGGCGCCACAGGCGCGGGAGCGTCAAGAGGCCGCCCAGCGCCACGGCGGAGAGCAGGCTCCAGGCGGCCCAGCGGCCCGGCCCCTCGTCGAACAGCAGCACGCGAACGAGGTCCTCGCGCAGGAAGTGCAGCAGCTTGTCCCCCACCGCGGCGAGGCCTCCCGGAAGGATCTGGTCCTCGGCGCGGCGGTTGACCCACATCAGGCTGCGGGTCACCAAGGGGATCGCCAGGGCGGGCGGCAGGGCCCCGAGCAGGAAGGCCAGGGCGCCGCGCAGCGTGCGGCCCGGGGCCGCGAGCAGGCCGGCCGGACGCCCGCCCTGCCCCCACCAGGCCGCGGCCCAGGCCGCGAGCAGGGCCGGCAGGGCCACCAGGAACTGCATCGAGAACCAGGCGCCGAAGGCCAGCAGGAAGCCCGCCACGGCCAGCTCGCGCGGGCGCCGCGGGACCCCCGCCCGGCGCGCGATCAGCCAGTACAGGGCGGCCCAGATCGGCAGCAGGGTGTCGCCGTGGCTGCCGAGGGCCAGCACGTCGACCTTTTGGAAGAACGGCGGAGCCAGGGCGAACAGCAGCGCGCCCGCCAGGCCGGCCGCGCGGCCCCCGGCGCGCTCGAGGGTCGCCGCGAAGAGCGCCGCGGTGGCCACCGACCAGCCCACGGCCAGGGCCTTGATCGCCAGCACGGTCGGCCCCAGCACCAGGAAGAGGGGCGCCAGCAGCAGCCCGAACAGGACCGAGCCGCGCAGGTGCACGATGATCGGCAGCCGCTCGGGATCGAGCGGCATGCCCAGCAGCAGGGCGCGGGCGAAGCTTCCGCCCCACAGCTCGAGTTCGAGATCGTCGAGGCGCGAACAGGCGATCAGCCCGCGCACCAGGAGGGTCGCGAGCGCCGCGATCCAGGCGGCCGAGAGGCGCGAGAGCTGCGGAAAGGCGGGCACGGGCGGGGGGTCGGGCCCGGTGGGAACCGGCCGGGAACCATACCACGGGCCCCGAGGCAGGCTCCGGGCCGCCCACCCGGCGGCGGATAGAGTGGCCCGGAGCTTTCGCGCCCGGCGCGAGCCCCCCGCCTCCCCATGACCGCGCCCCGGGTCCTGACCCCGCTCCGCACCTTCCTGCTCGGGGCCGCGCTGATCGCCGCGGCGCTGGGCGTGCTGCTCTCGACCCGCGAATGGGGCTTCGGCCGGCAGCCCGATTTCGTTCCCGATCCCAAGCTCTCGGCCGCCGAGAACGAGGCCCACGCGGCCCGTTTCCCGATGCTGCTCGAGGACCAGTACGACCGCCTGGCCTACCAAAAGCGCGGTCGCTGGGTGGCCTCCGGGGCCACGCCGTACCTCGAAGAATTCAGCGAGTACCCGCAGCTGACCACCTGGCTGATGGGGCTGCCCTACCTGTGCTTCGAGCACGGCGTCGCGGCCGGCAGCCCCTACGACACCCGCGAGCGGGTCTGGACCTGGTTCGCCGAGCGGCGCGTGCCGCGCTCGTGGTTCGACGCCCTGGACGAGGCCCTCGAGCGCACCCCGCTGCAGCCCGAGCGGCTGGAGGAGCTGCCCAGCCTGGCGCCCCTGCTCGAACAGCTCGCCGGCCGGCCGGACATCGACCAGGGGGCGGCCCGCGAGCGGATCCTCGAGCTGTGGGGCGCCTGGAACGCCTATCGGGCCGAGATCGCCCGGAACCGCGACGCCTACGCCGATTGGCACCAGGTCTGGATGGCGCTTTGGTACCTGGCGCTGCTGGCGGGCTCGATCCGCCTGCTGGTGCGCCTGGGGCAGCCGCCGGGCTACGCCCTGCTGCTGCTCGGACCGGCGACCCTGTTCTTCGGCTTCAGCCGCTTCGATCTGGTGGTCAGCGCCCAGCTGTGCCTGACCGTTCTGGCCTGGGTCAGCGGGCGCTACGCCCTGGGCGGGCTGGGCCTGGGCGTGGCCGCCATGACCAAGTGGTGGCCGGGCTTCCTGGGCCCCTTGCTGGCCTTTTGGGCCCTGCGGGAGGGCCTCGGCGAGGCCCGCGCCCGGGGCCAGCGGCCGGACCTGCCGGCCCTGATCGGGCGCCGGGTGCTCCTGCCCGGGGCGATCGCGCTCGGTTTCTGCACCCTGGTGCTCGGGATCACCTACGCCTGGGACGACGGCGGCTGGCCGGCGGTCCGGTTCCTGCTGGATTGGCACCAAAAGACGCGTCTGCCGAACCACGCCTCGGCCCTGACCCTGCTGACCGAACCGGCCTACCTAGGCTGGTTCGCGCCGGAGCAGCGCGAGGCCCTGGGCCGGGTGTTCAGCGCCCTGCAGCTCGGGACGCCGCTGCTGCTGTGCCTGCTGCCGATCCGCGACCGGCAGACCCTGCTCAAGGCCTGCCTGGCCAGCGCCCTGGGCATGCTGCTGTTCCAGAAGTTCTTTTCGCCCCAGTGGGTCCTGTGGGCCACCACCCTGGCGATCCCCCTGGCCGCCCGCTCGCGGGTCTATCTGCTGGCCACCGTGGCCCTGGACGTCCTGATCTACGTGCAGCTGCCGCTGAGCTACTACCACACCCTGCTGCACACCCCGGACCCGAGCCAGCCCTCCGCCTTCTGGACCATCTCCTACGTGCGCCTGTTCGCCTTCGGGGCCTATTGGCTGTTCGTCCTGGGCGACGCGGTCCGGGGCGCCCTGGCCCCCCGGCCGGCGGGCTGAGCAACCCGTTCCGGGAGCGGCCGGCTCGGCGCGGCGATTGATCGCCGGGCTCCGCGGGCCGACACTGCCCCCGGCGCCAGGGCGCGCCCGCGCCCAGCCATGCCGACCCCCCCGCCGAGCAGCGCGGCCGACCGCGGCACCGCGGCTGTGACCCAGCCCGACCTGTCCTTGCTGGAGCAGTTCGGGCCCCTGGCGGAGCTGGTCCAGGGGCTGCTGCGGGGCCGCTCCAGGCGCGTCGGC
>JBILNK010000134.1:0-11914 GCA_044375105.1 Planctomycetota bacterium | reverse complement strand
AGCGGCCGTGGCGGTGACCCTCGCGGAAGGGCCGCGCACCGGCGACATCGCCCAGGGTCAGACGCCGGTGGGCACACGCGCCTTCACCGACGCGATCATCCACAATCTGGGCCGCGCCCCGCAGGGCTGGAAGGTGCGCCAGCACCGCCCCCTGCACCTGGCGGAGGTCTCCAGCAACCCGGTCGCCGTCGTGCTCAAGTCGCGCCGCAACCTGGGCATGGACCTGTTCATCGAGTCGGGCGCCAGCCCGGCCGAGCTGGGCCCGGTGCTGAGCGGCCTGGCGGAAGGCAGCAAGCTGTACCTCAAGGTGATCAGCAACCGCGGCCAGGTGGTCTGGCCCCTGACCGGCGCCCCGACCGATTGCGTCGACCACTGGCGCGTGCGCTACAAGGTGCGCGCCGACCAGAGCCTCAACGACGCCGATCTGTTCGCCTTGATGCAGAAGGTCGCCGCGCGCTTCCAGATCAACCAGTGGAACCGCCTGGAAGAACACGACGGCAGCCGCGCCTACACGCTGGCCCAGGGCGAGGAGTGATCTGACCAGGCCCGGCTGGCAGAGCTGGGCCAAGGCCCGCCCGACGGTCTCCGACCAGGATCCGCGGCGCTTCGATTCGAACCGATCGGCCCGGGCCAAGCCCGGGCCGATCGGTTCTCGGCTTGCCAGAGGCTGGGAACTTCCGGGAAATCCTTCCGGGAAATCGCTGCGCAGCGCCGAGCCCAGCCCCTTTGGCCGTCGCCTGGCGGCTGGCCGTCGCCAGGCGGCCCACGGGCGTGCCGACAGGCGCGGCCGGAGGCTCGGGCGCAGCCCGAGTCGATTGCCTTTCAGCCCTGCCGGTTCTCGCGGCCGGTCAGGAAAGCACCGGCGATCCCGGCCGCGATTCGCTGCCACCTCGAAGGCTCGTGCGCTTTGGCCGCAGCCCGGTTCGGCCCGGGCCCGACCGGCCGAGCTCGATTCAGAGGTAGCCCAGGGACTCGAGCATCTTGCGGTCCGAGTCGGGCACGTCGTTCTTGCGGGCGTCGATCTTCTGCTTGATCGGCGCAAAGGCCGCGGCGGTGTCCGGGAACTCCTTGGTGTACTGATCGACCAGCTGCGCGGCCGGCAGGATGCCGCTGGCCACGTCGGAAAGCACGTTGGCCACGCGCGCCACGTCTTCCGCTTGGATCAACTGGGGATGTTGGCCGAGCAGCTCCGAGAACTCCGAAAAGGCCAGTTTGGGGTCCAGGTGGGCGCGCGCCTGGGCCAGGGCCAGGCTGGCCTGCTTGAAGCTCGGGCTGCCGGCGGGCTGGCTCTTGGCGGCCTGCTCGAGCAGCGCCGCGGCGCCGGCGTAGTCCCCGGCGCTCAGCTTGGTCACGCCCGCTTGCAGGGGGTCTGCGCTGCTCCCCCCGCAGGCGGCCAGCAGGCAGAGGGCCAGGGGCAGGGCCGCGAGACGGGCGTGGGGCGCGGGGAGGGGCATGGCCATGGATGGGCTGGGCAGGGGAGGCGGGGAAGCGAAGGGCGGCCGAGGCTGCCGGTCGCGGTTTCGGATGGCGAGCGGCGGCCGGGCTCGAAGCGCGGAGGGGTGCTGGCGGGGGCCGGGGCCAAAACGCGTCCCCGGTCTACGCCTGCCGGGGGCTTTGGTTGGAGCCCCTGGCTGACAAGGTTAGCCCGCGAGGACTCGCCGGGTCTGGCCCCGTCGGTGAGGGACAGAGGGCTGGAGGGCCGCAGGCTTCGCCGGGGGGCTTTCCGCCGCCCAAAGGCTCTGCTGGCCTGGTGAAACGTGCGCTGGGGCTCCGATCCGGTCCGCGCCGCGCCCCCGTGGCGGCTCAGCGGAATTCTTCCGGATCGGCGCCGGGCTCGAACTCGGGCGCTCGGGGGGGCCAGGCCGTGCGGCCGAAGTCCGCGCCCGCCAGGAAGGCGCTCGTGGTCGGAGGCGTCCAGCCCGGAACCGCGCTCAGCGCCTGGGCGGCAGCCGCCTCGACCTCCGGACGCAGCTTGTCGAGGCCCGGCGAGGACTGGCCGCGCTCTGCGGCCAAGTCGAGGATCAAGCGCCCCTCCGGCGCCAGCCGGGCCGCGAGGGCCTGCTCGGCCAGCAGCAAGAACTGCGCGGGGCCGAAGGCCGTGGGCTCGTCGCGCAGCGCCTGGCGCAGGGCCGGAAGGAAGCCGGGGGCGTCCGACCAGGCCAGCAGGGCCAGGGCTCCCGCTCGCGCCCGAGCAGCCTCGGGGTGCGGCGGCGCGACTTCCCCGCGGGCCAGGTCGCGATCGATGCGCTCCTGGGCGTAGCGAAAGAAGTACTGGGCGTCGATGAACGCGCCGTAGCGCAGCGCGCGCTCGCCCTGCGAGTTGAGCGAGCCAGCGCCCTGGCCGCAGGCGCATAGCAGCAGGGCCACGGCCAGGCCGAGCAGGCTCCGGATGGCAGGGCCGCAGGAAGAGCGGGGCATGGGCTCAGGCTGGGGCTCCCGGGCCGGCGATTCAAGGGGGGCCACGCGCCCGATTCCGACCGCCCTGCGATGGCCCAGCGGCCCGCCCTCGGCCCGTCGACTAGAGTTTGGCGCCCCCGAGCCCCCAGAGCCCCGCCCCCCCCCGACCGCATCCCCGATGGGACTGTTCGATTTCTTCTCGAAGAAGAAGCCGCCGGCCAAGGCCGCGCCGCGGCCCCTGCCGCCGCGCCCCGGCACGGCCCAGCCCGAGCCCCAGGCCGACAACCACTTCCTGGTGATCACCCTGGATTCGTGCCGCTACGACAGCTTCATGGAAGCGGCGCCCAAGGTCATCCCGCGGCTCTCCGGCGGCAAGGTCGAGAAGCGTTACACCTACGCTTCCTGGACGGCACCGTCCCACTACAACCTGCTGACCGGCCTGCTGCCGCACACGACCCCGCCCAACGTCTACGCCAGCGAGTACTACAAAGAGGACTTCTTCAATTACAACCAGCGCCTGGGTGCCAAGGCCAAGACGATCGATTTCGGCGCCATGGTGCCAGGGCTGTGGTTGCCCGAGTTCCTGCGCAACAAGCTGGGCTACAAGACCTGCGCGCGCATGTCCTTGCCGGTGCTGAACCCGAAGACCGGCATCAACCGCTTCTTCGACGACTTCCGGCTCATGGACCACCACAACGACATGGCGGCCATGCTGCCGACCATGAAGTTCGACTCGGGGCGCCCGGAGTTCTACATGCTGAACGTGGGCGAGACCCACTACCCCTACGCGCGCCCGAATGAGGACTCCTCCATGTGGCCGCGGATCTCGGGGGTCAACGGCGTGTTCAAGAAGATGGGCGAGCAGATCGACCCGGAGAATCCGGAGTTCAAGGAATCGTTCCAGTTCTTCGACGATGAGAAGATGGAGCAGCTCCGCCAGCGGCAGATCGACACCGTGCGCTACCTGGACGGGGTCTTCGAGCAGCTCTACGACCTGGTCCCCAAGAACACGCACATCATCGTGACCGCCGACCACGGCGAGCTCTTTGGCGAGCAGGGCTACTTCGGCCACGGCCCGATCATGCACGAGAAGTGCTTCGAAGTCCCCTATCTCGAAGGCAAGCTGCGCTGAGCGATCCGATGGGCGAAGGAAGCGGCTTCATCCTCTGGTTCACGGGCCTCTCCGGTTCCGGCAAGAGCACCCTGACCAACCATCTGGCCCCCAAGCTGCGCGAGCTCGGGCTCAGGGTCGAGGTGCTCGATGGCGACGAGGTCCGCGAGAACCTCTCGCGCGGCCTGAGCTTCAGCAAGGAGGACCGCGACATCAACATCCGCCGCATCGGCTTCGTGGCCAACCTGCTGGCCCGCAACGGCGTGGTGGCGATCAGCGCCGCGATCTCGCCCTACGAATCCGTGCGTCAGGAGGTGCGCCGCCGCTCGGAGGCGCCCTTCATCGAGGTGTACGTGAACGCCCCCTTGGCGGTGGTCGAGGGCCGCGACGTCAAGGGGCTCTACAAGCGCGCCCGGGCCGGCGAGATCCCGCACTTCACCGGCGTCTCCGACCCCTACGAGCCGCCCCAGGCGCCCGAACTCGTGGTCTATACCGGTCAGGAGACGGTCGAGGAGTCCGGCCGCAAGGTGCTCGAGTACCTGCGCGGCCGGGGGCTGTTGCCCGCGCGCTGAAGCAAAAGCGCCCCCGCGCCCCCTGCGCAGGGGGCCCGCGCAGCGCGTCCCGCCGGGTGGGCCGGCGCAGGCGGAATCGAAGGGGCCGGCGGATCGAGCGGCGCAACTGGAATTCATCCGGCCACGTCTGTGCCCAAAGTGGCCCAGCGGCGGGTGAGGGCCAAAATTTCCCCGACTTGGTCCAACGTTGCCCGGTCCCGCGGCGGACCCACGGGTATCCTGAGCGGCCCGGCCGAGAGGTCCGGACTCGAACGCCCCGCCCCACCCCCGATGCCCCGCTTCCTCCCGCTGCGCCCCCTGGGGCCGCTGGCCGCGACGCTGATCCTGGCGTCGTCGGGGTTGGCCGCGCCCGCCGGGGCCCTGGCGCCCGGAGGGCCTGCCTACATCGGCCCTGGGGCTGGCTTCGCCGCCGCGGGGTCGGCCCTGCTGCTCGTCGGGACCATGCTGCTGGCCCTCGGGGTGGTTCTGCTCTGGCCGATCCGGGCGGCCCTGCGCTGGCTGCAGATGCGCGGCGCTCCCCAGCCCAAGGTCCGGCGGGTGGTCGTGGTGGGGCTCGACGGCTTCGACCCGGAGCTGGCCCGCAAGTACGGCGCCGAGGGCCTGATGCCCAACTTCGCGGCCTTGGAGCGCGAGGGCGTGTTCGCCCCGCTGGAAACGGCCTACCCCTCGATCAGCCCGGTGGCCTGGTCGAGCTTCGCCACGGGGGTCGACGCTTCGCGCCACAACATCTACGACTTCCTGACGCGCGACCCGTGCAACTACATGCCGGCGCTCAGCTCGACCGACGTGCGCAGCCTGCCGCGCACGCTCAACCTGGGCTTCGCCAAGCTGCCCCTGGGACGGCGTGTGGTCACACGCCTGCTGCAGAAGAGCCAGCCCTTCTGGAAGCTGCTCGGCGACAACTTCGTCTGGTCCTCGATCATCCGCGTCCCGATCACCTTCCCCGCCCAAAAGTTCAAGAACGGCACGCTGCTCGCGGGCATGTGCGTGCCCGATCTGCAGGGCACCCAGGGATCGTTCAGCTTCTATTCGACGAAAGCGCGCCAAGGCCAGCACATCGGCGGGCAGCAATACCAGGTGCGCTTCAAGGACGGGCGCATCGAATCCAACCTGACCGGCCCGACCGGGCCCGACGGGCATCGCCTCAAGTGCCCGTTCAGCGCACGCTTCGATGCCGCGAAGCGCCGCGTCGAATTCGAGGTCGGCTCCGAGCGCCATAGCGTGGGTTTCCGCGAGTACACGCCTTGGATGGTGATCCCCTTCAAGGGTGTCAGCGGCATCGCGCGCTTCTACGTCCAGACCTGGACCGATCAGGACGTCGAGATCTACGTCACCCCGATCAACATCGACCCGGACCAGCCGTCGATGCCGATCAGCCACCCGCTGGTCTATTCGGTCTATCTGGCCAAGCTGCTCGGACCCTACGCGACCCTGGGGCTGGCCGAGGACACCTGGGCGCTCAACGAGCGCGTGATCGACGAGGAGGCCTTCCTCAAGCAAGCCTGGCTGATCTTCGAAGAACGCAAGCAGCAGCTCTGGAACGTGCTCGAGCGGACGAAGCAGGGCTTCGTCACGGTGGTCTTCGACACCACCGACCGCATCTGCCACATGTTCTATCGCTATCTGGATCCGAGCCACCCGGCCAACCGCGGCAAGGACACGGTCCAGCACAAGGAGACGATCCGCCAGCTCTACGCGCGTATGGATGGGTTCCTCGGCGAGATCCGCGCCAAGCTCGGATCCGACCCGGACACCGTGCTGATGGTGATCAGCGACCATGGTTTCTGCAATTTCAGGCGCGGGGTCAACCTGAACGCCTGGCTGCGCGACGAGGGCTATCTGGTCCTGAAAGACGGCGCGGAGACCTCCGGCGATTGGTTCGAAAAGGTCGATTGGAGCCGCACGCGGGCCTTCACCCTGGGATTGACCGGCATCTTCATCAACCGCAAGGGCCGCGAAGCCCAGGGCATCGTCGCCCCGGGCGCCGAGCTGGAGAGCCTGTGCCGCGAGATCGCCGGCAAGCTGGAGGCGCTCTGCGATCCGGTGGATGGCCAGAGCGTCGTCATGGAGGCTTTCCTGACCCGCGAGATCCAGAGCGGCCCCTACGCCGATCTGGCGCCCGAGATCCTGGTCGGCTACCAGCGCGGCTATCGCCATTCCTGGGATTGCGCCACGGGCGCGGTCTCGCGCCACGTCTTCAGCGACAACACCAAGTCCTGGAGCGGCGACCATTGCGTCGACCCGCGCCTGGTCCCGGGGGTCTTCTGGTGCAACCGCGGGATCAACACCCCGGCCCCGAGCCTGCTCGACCTGGCGCCCACGGTGTTGGACCTGTTCGGCGTGCCGGTGCCCAAGTACATGCAGGGCGCGCCGCTGTTCGGGCCGCGGCGGGCCGCCGACAAGCCGCGCCGGCCCCTGCGCACGGCGCCGCTCCCGGCGCCCGAGAAAGAGCCCCGCCCGGCGTTGGAGGTGCGCCCGTGAGCGCCCTCCGCGTCTCGGCCGCCGGCTGGTCCGGCTGGGCCCTCGGCAGCCTGGCAGCGTTCGGCGCGCCGCTCTCCATCGCGGCCGCTCCCCAGGACCCGCCGCCGCTGCACCCGCGCCTGGTGGTGCTCGGCGTCGACGGCCTCGACCCCGATCTGCTCGGCGAGGTGCTGCAGCGCTACCCCGAGCACACGGCCAACTTCCGCTGGCTGGCCGAGCGCTCCGGCGGCATCCGGGCCCTCGGCACCAGCAACCCGCCCCAGAGCCCGGTGGCCTGGAACAACTTCATCACCGGGCGCGATCCCGGCGGCCACGGGGTCTACGACTTCATCCACCGCGATCCACAGACGCGCCTGCCCAAGGGCTCGACCACCCGTTCGACGCCCGCCTCCCTGTTCGGACTGATCCCGGGCGCGGAGGTCAGCAATCGCAGCGGGCTCCCCTTCTGGCAGGTCCTGGCCGAAGCCGGCGTGCCTGCGGACATCTGGCGCATGCCGTGCAATTTTCCGGTCGAGCCGAGTTCGGGCCTGTCCTTCTCGGACATGTTCACGCCGGCGATCGATTCGGCCTACGGCGAAGCCACCCTGTTCACCACCGACCAGTTCGTGCGCGCCAAGGTGCACAGCGACAAGGTCATCGATGACCTGATCGTGCTCGAGGGGGTCATCCGCACCTACATGCTGGGCCCAGCGGGGGCCGACGGCCAGCGCACGCGCGCGCCCCTGACCATCTATCTCGACGACGCGGGCCGCGGCGCCGTGCTGGACAACGGCCTGCGGCGCCTGCCGCTGCGGATCGGACAGTGGAGCGATTTCGCCGAATTCAGCTTCGAGCTCGGCTTCATGAACTCGATCTCGGGCGTGGCGCGCTTCTACCTGCGCTCCGTGGCGCCGCGCTTCGAGCTCTACGCTTCGCCGATCAACATCGACCCGCGCCTCCCGGTGGCGCCGGTCTCCGAGCCGGTTTCGGCCTCGGCCGATCTGGCCGACGCCATCGGCACCTACTACACCCAGGGCATGGCCGAGGACGTCAACGCCCTCAAGGACCTGCTGATCGGTCCCGAGGAATTCCTGGCCCAGGTGACCCTGGTGCACGAGGAACGCCGGCGCATGCTCGAGCACGCCCTCGACCGTTATCTGGGCAAGCCCGAAGGCGGGCTCTTGTTCTTCTACTTCTCGTCGGTCGATCTGGGCTCGCACATGCTGTGGCGTTTCGGCGACCCCGAGCATCCCGATTTTCCCGCCGAGCTGGCCGAAGGGGACACATCGCCCTGGACCGAGCGGGCCGGCAGCCGCTGGCGCGAGATCGTCGCAGACCTCTACCTGCGCATCGATCCGGTGCTGGGGCGGCTGCGCGAGCGCCTGGAAGCCTCGGGCCAGCCCTACGAGCTGATGCTGATCAGCGACCACGGCTTCGCGCCCTACCATCGCGAGTTCGCCCTCAACACCTGGCTGCTCGAGCAGGGCTATCTGGTGCTGAAGCCCGGCCAGGAGCGCGAGTCCGTCGAGCGTTTCGTGTCCAGCGGCGATCGGCGCACCATCGACCGCGCCGTGGATTGGAGCAAGACCCGCGCTTACGGCATCGGCTTCAACGCCCTGTACCTGAACCTCGAGGGCCGCGAGGGCGACGACCCGCGCACCAAGGACGTGGTCGAGGCCGGCATCGTCAAGCCCGCCGAGGCGCCGGCCCTGCTGGAGGAGATCCGCGCCAAGTTGGAGGCCTGGGTGGACCCACAGACCGGCCGGCGGCCCGTGCGCCGGGCCTTCCCGAGCGCCACGACCCTGCGCGGCACGGAGCGCCTCTCGGAGGCGCCGGATCTGCTGATCGGCTACGACCAGGGCTATGGCAATTCGGATGCCTCGGCGATCGGACGCATCCCCAAGAACGTCGTCCAGGACAACCTGGGCGGAACCTTCAACGGCAGCCACCTGATGGATCCCGAGGTGGTCGCCGGCACGCTGCTCACCACCCTGCCGCTCGAGCTCGCCGATCCGGATCTGACCGACGCCACCGCCGAGCTGCTGGCCTTCTACGGCCTGCCGCCCGCCGAGGGCATGGTCGGACGGCCCTTCAGCAAGCGCGCTGGGGCCGCCCGCTGATCGCGACCCGCGCTTGCGCGGGCCATTCCCCCGACTCCCTCCCCAAGGCACCCAACCCATCTCTTCCATGTTCGGCGGCGGCAACAAGATCAAGATCGACAAGGACCTGCTCGACCGCGTCAAGCGCGTGGCCGAGGTGGCCGGCTACGCCTCCCACGAGGAGTTCATCGTGCACATCCTCGAGCGCGAGCTGGCCCAATTCGAAGGCGCCCAGAGCGACGCCGAGATCACCGAGAAGCTGAAGGGTCTGGGCTACATCTCCTGAGCCGGCGATTTTGAGCCGGCGATCCTGAGCCGGCCCGCGGCACACGGCCCAGCGCCCCGTGCGCAGTCCGTGCAGCGTGCCCGCGGCCTCCCTGCAGCCCCCCCCCCGCCCGCCTTCCGCCCCCCCTCGACCCCCCGTGGATCCGATCAACCGCGCCTTCACCTGGCTGTTCGACCTGGCGCTGGCGCCCCTGTCGTTCCTGCCGTCGGAGCTGCAGCTCGTGCTGGTCAGCGGGGTCCTGGGCGTGCTGGCGCTGCTGGTCTTCAAGCAGATCTCGGCCCAGGCGGCGATCAAGTCCACCAAGGACCAGATCAAGGCGCGCATCATCGAGATCCGCATCTACCAGCACGACCTCGGCATCGTCTCCGCCGCGGTCGGGCGCGTGCTGCTGCTGAATCTCAAGTACCTGGCGCTCAACTTCGGCCCGATCCTGCCGCTCTTGGTGCCCTTCGCCTTCATCGCGGCCCAGCTCGTGTGCCGTTTCGGCTTCGCGCCCCTGCCGCTGCTCGACGCCGAGCGGCGGCTGCTGCTGCCCGGGGCCGCGACGGTCGTCGAGGTCCAGCTGGCGCCGGGACGGGAGGACCTGCTGGCCAGCCTGTCGGTCGAGCTGCCCGCGCACCTGGTCGAGACCCAGCCGCTGCTGACCAACCGCAGCGCTCGCAAGGCCTGGTTCGAAGTGCGCGCGGCGGCGGCGGGCTCCGGCGAGCTGCGTCTGCGCCTCGGCGACGGCAGCAGCGCGACCAAGCAGATCGTCAGCGGGGCGGAGGCGCCGGCGGGTCTGATGAGCCCCGAGCGCGACGCGCGTTGGTACCAGAACCTGCTCTATCCGGCCGAACCCAGCCTGTCGGGCGGCCCCTTCGAGCGCATCCAGTTCGCCTACCCCAACCGCGAGCTGCGCTGGATGCTGGATGGACCCCTGGGCGTCCTGCTGACCTTCCTGTTGGCCTCGATGGCCTTCGGCTTCCTGGCGCTCAAGCCGCTCAAGATTCAGATCTGACCGGGGCGCCGCTGCGCTCGCCCCCGGTTGAACAGGCTGCGCGGGAGGCGCGGAATCCGGAGCGAACTCGGGCGGCCGCAGGGATTCGGGCCGCTGCCCGGGATCGCTGCGTCGAGCAGCGCGGGCAGCGCCCGCGCAGGGCCCGAATCCGCGCTGTTCAGGCGCCGGCCAGGGCGCCGGCATCGATCGCGGCGCGGCGCAGGCGCTCGGCGTCCGCGGGGCGGGCGATGAACAGCTCGTCGTTGCGCGGGTCGGGGCGGTTGTAGAGCTGCGTGCTGCCGTCGAGGCGCGAGACGTGCCAGCGCGCCGCACGCGCCACGCATTCCGGCGCGCAGGTGTCCCATTCCTTGAGACCGCGTTTGTGGGCGTAGACGTCCGCTTCGCCGAGCAGCAAGCGGCTCAGCTTGAAGCCCACCGAGCCGCAGGGCACCAGACTGCCCTGGATGGCCTGTGCGAAGCGCTCGACCCAGGCCGGCGTGTGGCTGCGCGAGCAGACCGCGCGCGGTCGCGCCGGCCCGGGCAGGTGGCCGGTCACCAGGGTCGGCCGCGCTTCGTTGAGGCTGTCGACGCCGACCCGCTCGTGGCCCGGCCAGCACAGGCCCCACAGGGTCCAGCCCAGGGTCGGCAGGGCCACCGCGCCGAGCGCCGGCCGGCCATCGATGCACAGGGCCACATGCACGGCCCAGTCCTCGCGGCCGGTGCGGTACTCCTTGGTGCCGTCGAGGGGATCGACGATCCACACGCGCTGCTTCGAGAGCCGCTCGGGCGAGTCGGCGGTCTCCTCGGAGAGGATGCCGTCCTGCGGATACCGGCCGCGCAGGTAGCCCTGCAGCAGGCCATCGGCGGCGTGGTCGGCGACGTCGCCGAGCACCACGGGATCGGTCCAGCGGCCGAGTTCGCGCAGCTGGATCGCGCGTTCTCCGGCGCGGCTGGCGATCTGGCGCGCGAACTGGAGGTCGGCTTCGAGCTGCTCGAGGTCGGGGGCGGCGGTCATGCCCCCAAGGTAACCGCCGGGGCCGTCCACAGCCCCGCGTCCGGCCCGCGGCGCGCGTTCCCCGGGCCAGGTGATTCGGCGCCGGCGATTCGATCCCGCCGCGTCGGCTCAAAACAGGGCGTACTGGAAGCTCGCGTCCGGTCCCGGGCCGAACAGGATCAGCACGATCAGCAGGGTCGTGACCAGGGCCAGGGGCAGCCACAGCCACAGCGGTTCGTCGCGTAGGAAGGCCAGGAACTGGGCCGGCCAGTCGCGCCAGGCGGTGGCCGGGCGTGCCCCGCCGTCGAGCCCGGCGGCCGAGGCCTCGGAGCCCGTCGGGGCGGCCGGGGAGCGCGGGATCGGATCGGATTCGGGCTTCATCGGGGCTCCTCGCGGGGTGGCTCTGGGGCCGGAGCTGCGCCGGTGGCTTCCATCACCAGCTGGGCCGCCAGGCGGTTGCCGAAGGGCGACCAGTGGCCGTCGTTGGGCAGGAACAGGCTCTCGGGCGAGAGCTCGCGCTGCTCGAGCTCGCGCTCGAACAAGGGCAGCAGGTCGACCACCTGCACGCGCGGCTGGCCCTCGGCCTAGGCCCGCAGCAGGGCCGGGGCCCGACCCTCGAGCCGGCCGCGCGCGCTGGCCAGCAGATCGGCGCGCCGCGGGATCACGAAGACCCACACGGGCCGCGGCGCCGCGGCGGCCACCAGCCGGCCGTAACAATGCAGCAGCTGCTCGCCCAGGCCCGGATCGAAGCGGTCGTAGGAGGGATCCGCGCCCTGCAGGCTCGGGAAGACGTGCTCCAGGCGCACCTGGCCCAGGGCGTTCAGGAAGCGGCTGTGGTTGCGCGCCGCGAGCCGCAGGCGCTTGGTCCAGGAGGGTGGCCGGGCGCGCTGACGGGCCTCGAAGTCGACCGGATAGACGACCCGGTAGCCGCCTTCGCCGTCCGGGCGCAGGTAAGGCCGATAGCGCCCTGGGTCCCGCTCCACCAGGTCCTCGAAATCGTTGTCCGGCAGACAGAACAG